>DASWTZ010000049.1:0-24101 GCA_036401875.1 Gallionella sp. | reverse complement strand
CTACCTTGAAGGGGTTTGAAAAGTTTCCGGAAAATTGCGGCAGCATTGTGAAATATCGAATCGATCTTTAAGGAGGTGACGATGGACTATCGCAAAATATTCATCAACAGTATTCGTCTATTCTTTGCACCACTGTCGGGTGCTTACCGAGGCTGGCGCGCCGAATCGATCAGATTCGTAAGACGATACAACAACACATCTAGGAAACATTGAGTTTTGCTCGAGGAGGGCTTCGCTTGATCGTCTTCACAACCTTGTGTCCCCCATTCCTTGCGGCATGGGGGATTTTTCTTTTCGGGATGTCCGTGGATCGAAACAGCAAACCCGGTTCCGACCGCTTCCCTTGGCTTCGTACATTGCCATATCGGCCCATTCGAGGATGTCTTCCTGGCTGGCACTCTGGTCGGAAAACAGCACCAAACCTATGCTGGACGAGCAGTGGTGTTGCAAGATCGTTTGCATACCGTCGGTGCGGCTAAAGGATATCGAATACGGCTCGGACAGGAGGATGCGAATCTTTTCGGCTACGATGGCCGCCTGCGAGGCGGAGGTGGCCTCGTCTTCATCCAGTTCATTGATCATCACCACAAACTCGTCGCCACCGAAGCGGGCGACCGTGTCCACCTCTCGCACGCATTGGGAGATGCGCCGCGCCACCTCGACCAGCAGCAGGTCGCCAGCGGTGTGGCCATGTTTGTCGTTGAGCGGCTTGAAGTTGTCCAGATCGAGGAACATCAGTGCGCCATAGCGATGGCGGCGTTTGCTGTGGGCCAGCGCCTGGCTGAGGCGGTCCTCGAGCATGCGGCGATTGGGCAATTGTGTCAGCGCGTCGTAGAAGGCCATCGTGTGGATACGCTCCCTGGCCTGATGTTCTGCAGTTACGTCTTCACAGGTCCAGACCGATCCGCGCGACAAGTCCGCCGAGAGAGCGCTGCCGCTCAGTCTGGCCCAGAATCGGGTGCCGTCCTTGCGCTGCATCTCCATGACACGATGGTATGACTTTCCTCGCGCCATGATGAGGGCCGAACCGCTCACGACGGAAGTGTGTGACTGCTCGTCAGGGTACAACTTACGTGTTGCCTGGCCGATCAATTCACCGGGAGCATAACCGAAAACTTCTTCAAATTTGCGGTTGGACTTGATCATGGTGTGGTCTCTAATGTAGACGATACTAACCTTGGACGAGTCGAAAATTGCCGCCAGTTCCTCATTGGATCTGCGCGACTCTTCTTCGGCCTGTTTGCGTCCGGTGATGTCTATGCCCAAGCCTATCAATGCCGACTGACCGTCGCGGATTATCGGCTTGCCGGTGAAGTGATAGGGCGTCCTGGTGCCATCCCTCGCCTTGATCACCGCATCCACCGAGAGGTCGCCAGCCTCAAATGCCCGGCACAGGGTGTTTTCAAACAGGTTGCGGTCCGCGCCATCAAAAAAATCCAGAATCCGGCTATGGGCGATTTCATCGTGACTGCTCTGCAGTACTTCTTCAAGACGGTCGTTCCACAACAGAAAATGGCTGGAAGGGGAGAGCATGTAAAAGATGCCTGGCAGCGAATTGACTAATTCCAGGTTGAATTTGTGTTCCATCTCCTTGATCGCGGTGATGTCGGTGCGTATCGAGATGTATTGAAAAGGCAGGCCATTCTTGTCCAGAACCGGAGTAATACTGGCCTCGACCCAGTAATGGCTGCCGTTCTTGCGCCTGTTGCACACTTCGCCTTGCCAGGTATTCCCGGAGACGAGTGCGCTCCACATTTTCTCGTAGTAGCTGGCCGGATGAATGCCGGATTTCAGGACGCGATGCGATTGGCCGATCAGTTCGCTCCGTGAATAGCCGCTGATCTCGCAAAATTTGTCGTTGCACTCGATGATCGTGCCGGATGCGTCAGTGGTGCTGACGATAGCGTGTTCGTCCAGCAGTTTCAGGTAGGCATCGTGATTGAGTGATGAGTACATTGCGTCTCCTTGCCATGTAAATCTGGAGCCGCAATTGTTGTGCCAATAGCAAATGTACTTGGTAACGCAATGTATCTAAACAATATTCGTTTGAGTTGTTGTTATGTATTGCATTGGAGTGCGATGAGCGGCTGTCGAGATACAGTCATGGAGTCGGCATTATCTGGACAATGATGCAGCCGGATGCTGCAGGTTGTTGCACCTAGGCATATCAGATACGATTGCGCTGTTACAGCGCTAAATATTTAGCTACGTAATTTAATAACCTAACCTCAATACAGGGAGTGGACCATGAAAATCAGTAACTTGTTGTTGCTTGTTTCACTTGTTGCCTTCGCGGGCTGCGCGAGCAATCCGTCCAAGGAGGAAGCTGCTGCTGAGCCGCAGACAAAAGAAGCAGCCAAGCCGGCTGAAGCTGCGGGGGGGATTGTTGGTACGCCAGCCAAGGGCAGCAAGTTCGCCAAACTGAAGCTGGGGATGTCCAAGAGCGAGGTGATCGCCAAGATAGGCAAGCCGGACAACGAGTGGAGACGCCCCACAGGGAAATCGTCCATTCCGTTCTACTTTGGCGATGACCGCTGGGTGATGGAAGCGACGTACAAAAAAGAAGGCAAGCTGACCTTCAATTATGGCGGCGACCAGGCGCTGACTGAAATCGTAGTCAACAAGAACGAAGAGTAAGTCTTATCCGAATTTCCCCGAGGAAGCTCGATAACCTCGGGGAGACATCTAGCAGCAAAATACCCTATTTATTTGAGCCGAGTTCACAGCCAAGCTTGTAGGCTTGGATGAGCGCACTCTTGAGTGCCTCATTCCGATCCAGGTCGGTGATGCCCAACGTGCGGCTAGCGATGGGACGCAATTGCGCGAGGATGCGCAGGTTCTGCCAGTTTGACTCGAGCGCGTTGAGTTCGAATTCCCCATCAGACATGAAGTCGGCTGCGATGCCCTGCGCGTTCCTGAATTCGATGTCCGCTTCCTGCATTACTTCATACAGATAGGAGTATGTGTCGATTCCGTGCTCCCTGGCCAGTATCGCATGCAGCGAAGGCAATGAATCGTGCTGCGCCAGAAGTTTGTCCAGGTCGAGGGTCGAGCACAGGGAGTAATCTTCCCCCCTGAAGGAGAATTCGACATGTGCATCGATGCTGTTCTGCATGGACCAGTTGCTTGCCTAGAAGCTGCTCACCATGCGCATGCCGGCCATGCCCGGAGCAACTTCCGGAATCAGCACCATCCTGTTGGCGCGAATCGGCTTGTTGTACTCAACCACGCTTTTGCCGACCATCGTGCCGATGATGCCGCCCGCCAATATGTCGGAAGCAAAGTGACCGCCGTGATAGCTCCGCGCCAGGCCGACCAGGCCGGCGACCGTGTACGAAGAGTAGGTGATCCATGTTTCATCGTAGTGGTTGGCGATGACCGAGGCGATGGCAAAGGCATGTGAGGTGTGTCCGGAGGGAAACGACTGATCGCCACCGAATGGATTGAACTCCGCCGTGCCGAGATCGTCCCGCGGGCGCGCGCGCCCTACGGCCACCTTGGTTACGGTGGTGATGATGCCGCTGGCGAGGATGACTGATGTCAGGCCATCCTGAGCGACGGCGATGGCGGTCTCGTTGTCGCTCAGCACGCCTGCAATGTAGAAACCGCCCAGCAGATCCAGCGAATACTCCCTGCCGAAGCGTTCCATTTCATGCAGGAAACGATTGTCATCCGGTGTCAGCGGATCGTTGTCAGGGGCGATACGGCGCATCGCATCCTGCACCGGGCGGTCGATGACCGCCATTACACCGAGCACGCCGAGTGCGGTCCAGCCCATGTCTTTCCACTCCTGCTCGTCCCAGCGGGCGGGCGCGCTCAGGACGTGCTTGGTGTCTTCCCAAAGCAGGGTCGGGTAGCCTAGGGATCGTTCGGCGGGAGTCTGGCTGGGCGGTTCGGCTCCAGCTCCAGCAGCTTCATCATGCTGCGCCAGTTGCAGGTAGGGTGATGATGCGTCGTGTCCGGTACACAGTGTCAGGTATCCGCAAGTACTGTCATTCGCCTGGACTTCCTGCATGATGGAGCGCTTTTCAGCTGCAGCCTGCGCCGCGCAGCTTGCTCCGAGCATGATGGTGCCTATCAGTGCCAGGAGTACCGGGGTCGCGCGTCCGGCAGGGTGCGGCTTGGTGAGCTTGGTTGTGAGCAGCGAATTCTTCATATATTTGATCAGTCGCGGAAGTTTTGATACTGCAACGGGAAGTCGGTGATGGTTTTCTTGACGAAGGCGATGGCATCCTGCAGGTCGTCGCGGCTCTTGCCGGTCACTCGCACGGTATCGCCCTGGATGCTGGCCTGTACTTTCAGCTTGCTGTCCTTGAGATGCTTGACGATCTTCTTCGCCAGTTCAATCTCGACACCGACCTTTACTTCGCAACTGCGCTTGACCTTGTTGCCGCTGACCTTTTCGATCTTGTCGCTGATTTCAAGACACTTGATGTCCACCCCGCGTTTGGTCAGTTTGCCGTTCAGGATGTCCTGCACCTGGTCCAGCTGGAATTCATTGTCGGCCCATACCGTGAGTTTGAGTTCGGCCTGTTCTACGCGCGCATCGGAGCCTTTGAAATCGAAGCGTGTGCTGACTTCCTTGTTGGTTTGCTCAACCGCGTTCTTGACTTCGGTCTTCTCTACTTCTGAAACGATGTCGAATGATGGCATAAATTATCTCCTTATCTTGTTGGCCACAACGCACTGCGTAGCGATTCTTCGCTGGTGTGCAAGGTCAACCAAAACTGCACACGTAATTGACTACTTCGTCCGCTTCGATCACGAAGCTGCCGTTCGCCGGGACGGAAAACTGGCTACCAGCGGCATAAGTCTTGAATTCGGGTTCGTTGCCGATTTTCACGCGGCAGGTTCCCGAGGTGATCTCCATCACTTCAGGGACGCCGACATTGAAGGTTAGCGTGCTGGGCATGATCACGCCCAATGTCTTGCGAGTTCCATCGGCAAACAAAATCGAGTGCGAGATGCACTTGCCATCGAAATATACATTGCCCTGTTTGACTGCGCTGACGTTATCGAATTGCGACATACTCATTTCTCCATGTTGTATGGTTATTTTTGGGGTTCGTTGGCTTTTACGCCTTTTTGATAGGTGACATAAACAAAAACAGGGATGCCGAGATCGCCGAGTTGTTTATCGATCATCGGCTTGACCTCATTCCAGTCCAGACCAGTCATGCCGCAGGCTAGGCGCGGCAGGGCGAGGCTGCCGATTTTTTCCTCCTGCACAAAACTGCGTAACGCGTGCAGGGAATGATTCACATGACTGAGCCTGGCGGGGCCGGGCTTGCTGCCGTGATCGTATGCGCCTTCCTGGGTGAACAGGTTGACGATGAAACGGCTGTCGGCGCTCATCCAGGTCCAGATGCCACCCGATTTCGGATGCCTGGTCTGGCAATAATGGCGAAAATCCTTGTACATCGCCGGCATGCGTTCGCGCAGCTGCAAGGCGAGGCCGTGATGGAAATCATCGTTGGGTGCGACGCCCTGCGCAATGGCCTGGGCGCCGCTAAACAGGATGTCGCCGCTCAGTTCGTGGATCACGTGTTCTCCTAGCCTAGTAAGGCGCAGGCGTCCTTACTTCCTCTTGTGCAGGTTCGCGGCGATACGCATCCGCAATGCATTCAACTTGATGAAACCGGCAGCATCCTTCTGGTCGTAGGCACCCTTGTCGTCCTCGAAGGTGGCGATGGTCGGGTCGAACAGCGAGTCGGTCTTGGAGTCGCGGCCGACGACGATGACGTTGCCCTTGTACAGCTTGACACGCACCCAGCCGTTCACGGTCTGCTGGGTGTGGTCGATCAGGGTCTGCAATGCGCGGCGCTCCGGGCTCCACCAGTAACCGTTGTAGATCATACTGGCGTAGCGGGGCATCAGGTCGTCCTTGAGGTGCGCAACTTCGCGGTCCAGCGTGATGGACTCGATCGCGCGGTGCGCCTTGAGCATGATGGTGCCGCCTGGGGTCTCGTAGCAGCCGCGCGACTTCATGCCGACGTAGCGGTTCTCGACCAGGTCGAGACGGCCGATGCCATGCTTGCCGCCGAGCTCGTTCAGCCTAGTCAGTACCTGTGCCGGCGTCATCCTGTTGCCGTTGAGCGCCACGATGTCGCCATTGGCGAATTCGATGTCGAGGTATTCGGCTTGGTCCGGTGCCTTCTCGGGCGACACGGTCCAGCGCCACATGCTTTCTTCCGCTTCCGCCGCAGGATTCTCCAGGTGGCGACCCTCGAAGCTGATGTGCAGCAGGTTCGCGTCCATCGAGTAGGGCGAGCCGCCCTGCTTGTGCTTCATCTCGATGGGGATGCCGTGCTTCTCGGCATAGGCCAGCAGCTTCTCGCGCGACAGCAGGTCCCATTCGCGCCACGGCGCGATGATCTTGATGTTCGGGTTAAGCGCATAGGCGCCCAGCTCGAAGCGCACCTGGTCGTTGCCCTTGCCGGTCGCGCCGTGCGATACGGCATCAGCCTTGGTCTGATTGGCGATCTCGATCAGGCGCTTGGCGATCAGCGGGCGCGCGATGGAGGTGCCGAGTAGGTACTCGCCCTCATACACGGTGTTGGCCCGGAACATCGGGAACACGAAGTCACGGACAAACTCCTCGCGTAGGTCGTCGATGAAAATGCTTTCGGGGGCAATGCCGAATTTCAGCGCCTTCTGGCGCGCCGGTTCCAGTTCTTCGCCCTGACCGAGGTCGGCGGTGAAGGTGACGACTTCGCACTGGTAGGTATCCTGCAGCCACTTCAGGATAACCGAGGTGTCGAGCCCGCCGGAGTAGGCGAGGACGGCTTTTTTGATGTCAGACATAGTGAATTCCTGTTTACGAAATTATTGGGCAATGAGTTTTGCGGTCAGGCGGCGCACGCGGTCGGCAAGGAGCAGTATGCACAGCATCGCTACCGGCCATGCCAGGAAAAATGCGTGCATCCAGCGTCCGGGATAGCCCTGGTCGATCCCGGTATTCACCCAGGTGACGAACGCGGTCATGATGAAGGCCATTGCGCAGGACATCAGCAGTGCGTAAAGGCGGGAGGCATAGTGCGATGGAAGGCGCATGTCAGTCGATCTTCCCTAGCAGCAGGTATTCCATCAGAGCTTTCTGCACATGCAGCCTGTTTTCCGCCTCGTCCCATACCACGCTCTGCGGTCCGTCGATCACTCCGGCGGATACTTCCTCGCCGCGGTGTGCGGGCAGGCAATGCATGAATACGGCATCCTTGGCGGCGACGCGCATCATGTCTTCGTCCACCTGCCAGTCGGCGAAGTCCTTCATGCGTTCCTCGTTTTCCGCCTCGAAGCCCATGCTGGTCCACACGTCGGTGGTCACCAGATGGGCGCCGCGCGCCGCCTCCATCGGGTCGGCGAATTCTTCGTAATGCTCGTGGCCATACAATCCGGCGCGCTCTGGCTCGACTTCATAGCCGGGCGGCGTGGAGACATGTACGTTGAAGTCCAGTATCTCTGCGGCCTGCAGCCAGGTGTTGCACATATTGTTTGAGTCGCCGATCCATGCCACGGTCTTGCCGCGAATCGAGCCGCGATGCTCGATGTAAGTATAGATGTCTGCGAGGATCTGGCAGGGGTGGTACTCGTTGGTCAGGCCGTTGATTACTGGTACGCGCGAGTTGGCCGCAAAGCGTTCGATGATGCTCTGCTCAAAGGTGCGGATCATCACGAGGTCGCTCATGCGGGAGATCACCTGGCCGGCGTCCTCCACCGGTTCGCCGCGTCCCAGCTGCGAGTCGCGTGTGTTCAGGTAGATCGCGGAACCGCCAAGCTGCTGCATGCCGGCTTCGAATGACAGGCGCGTGCGGGTGCTGGCCTTCTCGAAGATCATCACCAGCGTGCGGTCGGTCAGCGGCCAGTATTGCTGGTATTCCTTGAACTTCTTCTTGATGATGCGGGTGCGCTCGAACAGGTATTCGAACTCATCACGGGTCAGGTCCTTGAACTGCAAAAAGTGTTTTACGTTTGCTGCCATGATTGCTTTCTATCAGGATTGCAGGAATTCCTTGATCAGCGGGCACAGGATGTCCAGCATCTGTTGCGCCTCGTCCTGCGACATGATCAGCGGCGGCAACAGGCGAATCACACTGTCTGCGGTCACGTTGATCAACAGCCCCTTGGAGAGCGCCAGCTTGACCAGTTCCCCGCAGGGCCTGTCGAGCTCGATGCCTATCATCAAGCCTTGCCCGCGGATTTCTTTTACGCCAGCCACGCCTTGCAGGGCATCGGTGAAGCCCTTGATGATAAATTGGCCAAGCTTGTCGGCATGCGCCAGCAGTTTGTCCTGCTCCAGTACGTTCAGCGTGGTCAGTCCTGCCATGCAGGCTAGCGGGTTGCCGCCAAAGGTCGAGCCATGATTGCCAGGCTTGAACGTATCGACCGCCTTGCCGGCGGTCAGGCATGCGCCGACCGGCACGCCTGAGCCTAGGCCTTTGGCCAGTGTCATCACGTCCGGCAGGATGCCGGTGTGCTGGTGGGCGAACCACCTGCCGGTCCGGCCGATGCCACTTTGCACCTCGTCGAGCATCAGCAGCCAGCCGTGCTGGTCGCAGATCTTGCGCAGGCCTTGCAGGTAGGCTGCATCCGGCGTGCGTATGCCACCCTCACCCTGGATCGGCTCGACC
Source organism: Gallionella sp. (assembly GCA_036401875.1). Lineage (GTDB taxonomy): Bacteria > Pseudomonadota > Gammaproteobacteria > Burkholderiales > Gallionellaceae > Gallionella. Next base: position 15,474 of record DASWTZ010000049.1, on the reverse strand, counting down.
AGCACGGCAACCACGTCGGGATTATGCGAGGCTACCTGCTCAATCGCGGCAAGGTCGTTGTAGGGGACGCGCACGAAACCCTTCACCAGCGGCTCAAAACCGGCTTGTACCTTGCGGTTGCCGGTCGCGGAAAGGGTCGCCAGCGTGCGGCCATGGAACGATTTTTCCATTACGATGATGTTCGGCATCTCCACGCCCTTGCCGTGGCCGTACATGCGCGCCAGCTTGATCGCGGCCTCGTTCGCCTCGCAGCCGGAGTTGCTGAAGAACACTTCCTGCATGCCGGACAGGGCGCACAGCTTGTCGGCCAGCGATTCCTGCCCCGCTACCTGATAGACGTTCGAGCAGTGGATCATTTTGCCGATCTGCCCACTGAGCGCGGCCGTGAAGCGGGGATGCGCGTGTCCCAGTGTATTGACGGCGATGCCGGACAGTGCATCCAGGTAACGTTTCCCTTCGGTATCCCACAACCACGCGCCTTCGCCGCGCTCAAAGGTGACGGGAAGCCGTGCATAAGTGTTCATTACATGCGACATATCAAACCTCTAAAATACAGACGGCGGACAAGCCGCCGTTTAGCAATGTGCAGGGGGCGTATATTGAGCCAAATCACCCGGTCTAGGCAAGGAAAAACACGCTAGGCTACAAAGCAAACAAGCCGACATCGCTGTCGGCTTGTGCGGTAAATCAAAGCGGTTTGGTGCTTATGCCATCGCCTTGATAGCCGCAGACAGACGGCTCTTGTGTCGAGCTGCCTTGTTCTTGTGGATGATCTTCTTGTCCGCGATGCTGTCCACGGTGCTAACAGATGCTTGGTAGACGGCCTGAGCAGCGGCCTTGTCGCCTGCCGAGATCGCCTTGATCACCTTCTTGATAGCAGTGCGCAATTCCGAGCGCAGACCGCTGTTATGAGCATTCTGTTTTACTGCCTGACGTGCACGCTTGCGGGCTTGTGCGCTATTTGCCATGACTACTCCTAGAAAATTCGGTACGACGAAAGGCGCGCATTCTATTAGTTCGGCCCGGGATTTGCAAATGCTTTTTTTGAACAGGGGTGATCCGCATTCGGAGCCGGGGGTATATGCGCCTTCAGTCAGCCAGGACTGTGCGGTTCCGGCCCTGGGCCTTGGCTTGATACATGGCAGTATCTGCATCAAGTAACAGGGTTTCGAGATAAAAAGAGCCTGAAGCGATGCCGATGCTTGCCGTGACGGAGAGCTGGCGCTCTTTGCAGGTGATGGGTGTTTCAGCGATAGTCCTACGCAGCTTCTCGGCCAGAATCAGCGCGTGATCCGGTGTCGTGTTGGGCAACAGGATGCCGAACTCCTCGCCGCCCAGCCTGCCGAGCACATCCGATTTGCGTAATTCATTTTTCAGTATCTGGCCGATTTTCTGCAATGTCAGGTCGCCACAATGGTGCCCGTGGGTGTCGTTGATTTGCTTGAAATGGTCGGCGTCCATCAGGATGATGCTCAGTGGCAAATGGTTGCGCTCACAGTATCTGACAAGCTGCTCTCCGCGCTCGAAAAAGGCCCGGCGGTTGCTGATGCCGGTGAGCGAGTCTGTATTGGCCAGTATTTCGGCCTGTTCATATGCCTGCTTTAATTGGTAGCCTAGATGGAAATTGTGGTGCATTGCATCGGACAAGATTTTTGCGCCGCGCAGGGTCACGATGATGAAAATCGTGGCGCCGATGGCCATGCCGACATGCAGCTTGTCAGGTTGAAAATACAGCCATAGCGTGGCCGGCAGCAGCATCGACAGCATGGCAGCGATTGCCGTAGGGCGGTAGGCAGAGTAGGTGGCGAGTACACCGCCGGCCATGCCGATCAGCACGAACAGGGTGAAAACCTGCGCCTGCAGCGAATTGGCCGGCATGACGAAAAGCAGGCCGACGCCCCAGATCAGCGATGAGGCGATGAGCATGGCAACATAGGGTTTTGCCCGGAGCAATGTTTCTTCAGCAGTTTGCTCAGTACGGAAGTGTGTGAAGGAAAGGAGCAGTCTGGCCAGCAGGCTAAGGGACAGGACGCCGAGCCAGATCAGCAGGCCGGTGGTGTCGGCGTAGTCCCAAAGCGCCCAGCAGAGCATGAGTGCGACCGCAAGGCTGACGAACAAACCGGGATGTGATTGCTGGATCAACAGCCGCATCTTGTCCGCCTTGACCAGGGTGTCAATGCACGGTGTTTCGCCCGGATTGTGCTTAAGCTCGTTTTCCATGGGGGTATCTGGTTCAAATAACCTGCTATGTTAGCCGGTTATGATAATAGAGCAATAGTCTAAATGGACTAGGTGGTTTTAGGTATGCCTGTCTTGGGACTGGGCTTGGTGCCTCGACATGCGTTTCCTGTGGTCGGGCTTCTTTCCCGTAACGGGATCTCGTGGATATGGGGCACCGTGTGCCAGGTGGGGCTCAATGGTATGATGCGCGGCGTTTACACCGGATAGCCCGCGAACAGCATGAATCTCCTCAAGGCACTTGCCGCCATCAGCAGTCTAACCATGGTCTCACGAATCCTCGCATTTGTACGCGATGTGCTGATCGCGCGGGTGTTTGGCGCTGGCATGGCGACTGATGCCTTCTTTGTGGCGTTCAAGTTGCCCAACCTGTTGCGTCGCCTGTTCGCCGAGGGGGCGTTTTCGCAGGCCTTCGTGCCCATCTTTGGGGAATATAAGAACCGTCGCGGGCATGACGAGACCAAGCTGCTGGTCGATCACGTCACGACGATGTTGGCGCTGATCCTGTTTGTGGTCACCCTGATCGGGATTATCGCTGCACCTGTCCTGGTGTATATCAGTGCGCCGGGATTTGTGGCAGACACGGAAAAGTTCGACCTCACGGTGCAGTTGCTGCGCCTCACTTCGCCTTATATTTTCTTTATCTCGCTGGTTGCGGTCGCGGCGGGCATCCTCAACACCTATAACAAATTCTGGGTGCCGGCTTTTGCGCCGGTCCTGCTGAACCTGTGCTTCATCGGTGCCGCGCTATGGCTGGCGCCATACTGCGATCCGCCTGTCATGGCCCTGGCATGGGCTGTGTTCGTGGCAGGCATCGTGCAACTGGCGTTTCAGATTCCGTTCTTGAAAAAAATCGGCATGCTGCCGGAGATACGTTTCAGCCTGAAAGACGTGGGCATGTGGCGCGTCATCAAGCAGATGGGGCCAGCAGTGTTCGGCGTGTCGATCGCGCAGATCAGCCTGATCATCAACACCATTTTTGCGTCATTTCTGGTTGCCGGCAGCGTGTCGTGGCTGTATTACGCGGACAGGCTGATGGAGTTTCCTGCGGGAGTCCTCGGCGTGGCCATCGGCACGATATTGCTGCCCTCGCTATCCAAGTGTCACGCCGACAATAATGCGGCGGAGTACTCCAAATTGCTGGATTGGGGCTTGCGATTGACGATCATGCTGACGTTGCCGGCCGCGTTGGCGCTGGGGATGATCTCTGTGCCCCTGCTGTCCACATTTTTCCAGCGGGGCGCATTTGCCGCGCATGACGTGCTGATGACCAGTCATGCGCTGATTGGTTACAGCGTCGGCCTGATCGGCATGATACTGGTGAAGATCCTCGCTCCCGGTTTTTATGCCCGCCAGGACATCAGGACGCCGGTGAAGATCGGCATTGCCACGCTGATTGCCACCCAATTGATGAACCTCGCCTTCATCGGCTGGATACAGCACGCCGGATTGGCGCTTGCGATCGGTCTTGGCGCATGTTTCAACTCGGCGATCCTGTTCTACTTCCTGCGCAAACGCGGCATTTATCAGCCCGAGCCGGGCTGGGCGAAGTTTTTTGCCAAGATCTGGATCGCTGTGGCGGCGCTTGCGATCGCACTCTGGTTCGGTATGGGCAGCCAGCAGCACTGGCTGGAGAGCACCGGCTGGACGCGAGTCGCGCATTTGGGCGGGCTGGTTATGGGCGGAGTTGCGGTGTATTTTGCGGCGCTTTTTGTGCTGGGTTTCCGCCTCCGGGATTTTTCCAGGCGCGGCGTGAATTGATTTGAACTGACAGGGGGCTGTGTGAGCGATTATTCATATAACGTGGAAGAGAATAGTTTTGATGAGCTGGTGGTCGCGCGTTCGCACGACCTTCCCGTGCTGGTCGATATCAGTGCGGAATGGTGTGCGCCCTGCCGGGTGCTGGCGCCGCTGCTGCATAAGATGGTTTTTGCCTATGACGGGAAATTCATTCTGGGGATGGTCGATGCCGACGAGAACATGAAGATCGCCGGGCGGCACAAGGTACGCGGATTTCCCACGGTGGTCGCCTACAGCCGGGGCGTCGAGATCGACCGTTTCCACAGCGCGCAGACAGAAGGTTTTTTGCGCAATTTCATCGAAAAGGTGATCGAACGGCACGCATCCGGGGCAGGGCAGCCGGGAGTCGGCAGCGTAGCTTGAGCAACAATTCGGCAGTGTGGCATGCGGCTGAGTCGAGCCGGGTTGCAGCACCGTGTCCTTTAGCGGCCGAGGTCCGCTGCATTTGATACCCCCCCGCTAATCCGCTATAATGCGGGCAATTCTAAAGCGGGGCGAACTGACAGTTCTTCCCGCTTCTTCATGTCTATCTTGGGAGTCTCCGGTGTCGCAAGCAAGTCCTGCCATTCTAGTTTTAGCCGACGGGACAGTGTTTCGGGGCGTTGCCATCGGAGCATCTGGCAGTAGCGTCGGCGAAGTGGTTTTCAATACCTCCATCACCGGTTATCAGGAAATCCTGACCGATCCATCGTATTGCAAGCAGATCGTCACGCTGACCTATCCGCATATCGGCAACGTCGGCTGCAATACCGAGGATGTGGAGTCGAGCCAGGTGTTCGCCAGCGGCCTTGTCATCCGCGACCTGTCGCAGACGGTGAGCAACTTCCGCAGTACGCAGTCCCTTTCCGATTATCTCAGGGCCAACAACGTGGTCGGCATCGCCGGCATCGATACGCGCAAGCTGACCCGCATCCTGCGCACCAAGGGTGCGCAGAACGGCTGCATCGCCACCGGTGACGACGTCGATGCCGCGCTGGCCGCAGCGCGTGCCTTCCCCAGCATGGCCGGCATGGACCTGGCGCAGGTGGTCTCCTGCGACAAGCCGTACGAATGGAAGCAGCGCGAGTGGGAGCTGGGCACGGGCTACCGTGACGTAACCGAATCCAAATTCCATGTGGTGGCCTACGATTTTGGCGTGAAGCGCAATATTTTACGAATGCTCTCCGAGCGCGGCTGCCGCATTACCGTAGTGCCGGCCAAGACGAGCGCTGCCGACGTGCTGGCGATGAAGCCGGACGGTATATTCCTGTCCAACGGCCCTGGAGACCCCGAGCCTTGCGATTACGCGATAGCGGCGACGAAGAAGTTCATCGAAGTCGGCATCCCCCTGTACGGCATCTGTCTGGGTCATCAGATCATGGGCTTGGCCGTGGGTGCCAAGACCGTGAAGATGAAGTTCGGCCATCGCGGCGCGAACCATCCGGTGCAGGACATGCAGACCAAGCGTGTGATGATCACCAGCCAAAACCACGGCTTTGCGGTGGATGCGGCGACGCTGCCGAAGAATGCGCGTGTTACCCACATCTCGCTGTTCGACGGCACGCTGCAGGGCTTCGAGCTGACCGACAAGCCTGCGTTCTGTTTCCAGGGGCACCCGGAGGCGAGCCCCGGCCCGCACGATGTGTCCCCCTTGTTTGATCGCTTCGTGGCGATGATGGAGAAGAAGTAAATGCCGAAGCGTACAGACATAAAGAGCATTCTGATCATAGGCGCCGGTCCCATCGTGATCGGACAGGCGTGCGAGTTCGACTACTCCGGCGCGCAGGCCTGCAAAGCGCTGCGCGAAGAGGGCTATCGCGTCATCTTGGTGAACTCGAATCCGGCCACCATCATGACCGACCCCAACATGGCAGATGCCACCTACATCGAGCCGATCACCTGGAAGATGGTGGAAAAGATCATCGCCAAGGAACGCCCCGATGCCATTCTGCCGACCATGGGTGGTCAGACCGCGCTGAATTGTGCGCTCGACCTGGCCAAGCATGGCGTGTTGGAAAAATACAACGTCGAGATGATCGGCGCGTCGCGCGACGCCATCGACATGGCGGAAGACCGCGAGAAGTTCAAGCAGGCGATGACGCGCATCGGCCTGTCCTCGGCGCGTTCGGCCATCGCGCACAGCATGGAAGAGGCGCTGCAGGTGCAGCAGGTGATGGGCTTCCCCACCATCATCCGCCCGTCGTTCACTATGGGCGGCTCCGGCGGTGGCATCGCTTACAACCGCGAAGAGTTCGTCGAGATCTGCGAGCGCGGCCTGGAAGCCTCGCCTACACGCGAACTGTTGATCGAGGAATCGCTTCTCGGTTGGAAGGAATACGAGATGGAAGTCGTGCGCGACCGCAACGACAACTGCATCATCATCTGCTCCATCGAGAACCTCGATCCGATGGGTGTGCATACTGGCGATTCGATCACCGTCGCCCCGGCGCAGACGCTGACCGACAAGGAATACCAGATCATGCGCGATGCCAGCTTGGCGGTGCTGCGCGAGATCGGCGTGGAGACCGGCGGCTCCAACGTGCAGTTCTCCATCAACCCGGACAACGGCCGCATGGTGGTGATCGAGATGAACCCGCGCGTGTCGCGTTCCTCGGCGCTGGCCTCCAAGGCCACCGGCTTCCCCATCGCCAAGGTCGCAGCCAAGCTCGCGGTCGGCTACACGCTGGACGAGCTCAAGAACGACATCACCGGCGGCGCGACCCCAGCCTCGTTCGAGCCGACCATCGATTACGTGGTCACCAAAATCCCGCGTTTCGCGTTCGAGAAATTCCCGCAGGCCAACGACCGCCTGACCACACAGATGAAGTCCGTGGGCGAGGTGATGGCCATCGGCCGCACCTTCCAGGAATCGTTCCAGAAGGCGCTGCGAGGCCTTGAGGTCGGCGTGAACGGACTGGACAGCAAATACACCGACCGCGAAGCCCTCGTGTCCGAGCTCGGCAACCCCGGTCCGGATCGCATCTGGGCGGTGGGCGACGCCTTCCGTATGGGCATGAGCGTCGAGGAAGTGTTCAACGTCAGCAAGATCGACCCGTGGTTCCTGGTGCAGATCGCCGACATCATCCGCCAAGAAAGTGAACTGTCCGACCGCACGTTGGAAAGCCTGGATGCCGACCACATGCGCCAGTTGAAGCGCAGTGGTTTCGCTGATGCGCGCCTCGCCGCGCTGCTGGAAACCGATGCCGCTGCGGTGCGTGCCTACCGCCATGCGCTGGGCGTGCGTCCGGTGTTCAAGCGCGTCGACACCTGCGCGGCCGAGTTTTCCACCAACACCGCCTACATGTACTCGACCTACGAGGAGGAGTGCGAGTCGCAGCCGACCGACAAGAAAAAGATCATGGTGCTGGGCGGCGGTCCGAACCGCATCGGCCAGGGCATCGAGTTCGATTACTGCTGCGTGCACGCCGCGCTGGCGATGCGCGAGGACGGCTACGAGACCATCATGGTCAACTGTAACCCCGAGACTGTTTCGACCGACTACGACACCTCCGACCGCCTGTACTTCGAGCCGCTGACGCTGGAAGATGTGCTGGAAGTGGTGGCCGTTGAGAAACCCGTCGGAGTGATCGTGCAATACGGCGGCCAGACGCCGCTGAAGTTGGCGCACGGCCTGGCCAAAAACGGCGTGCCCATCATCGGCACCTCAGTGGACATGATAGACATGGCGGAAGATCGCGCACGTTTCCAGGCGATGCTGCGCAAGCTGGAGCTGAAACAGCCGCCCAACCGTACGGCAAGCAACGTCGCGGACGGCATTGCTGGCGCTGAAGAGATCGGCTACCCGCTGGTGATGCGGCCATCCAACGTGCTGGGCGGCCGCGCGATGGAAATCATCCACGCACAGGCCGACTTGGAGCGCTACATGCGCGATGCTGAGGAGATGTCCAAGACCTATCCAGAGCGCATGCCCATCCTGCTCGACCGCTTCTTGAACGATGCGATCGAGGTGGACGTGGACGCCGTGTCCGACGGAAAGCAGGTCGTCATCGGCGGCATCATGGAGCACATCGAACAGGCGGGCGTGCACTCGGGCGACTCGGCGTGCTCGCTACCGCCCTATTCGCTTTCTCCCACGCTGCAGGATGAATTGCGCCGCCAGACCGTGGCGATGGCCAAGGAGCTCAACGTGGTCGGCCTGATGAACGTGCAGTTCGCGATCCAAAAAGACAAAAGCGGGGTCGAGACCGTGTACGTGCTGGAAGTGAACCCGCGTGCGTCGCGCACCGTTCCCTATGTGTCCAAGGCGACCGGCGTGCCTCTGGCGAAGGTCGCCGCACGCTGCATGGCAGGCAAGACGCTGGCATCGCAGGGGGTGGCCAAAGAGGTCATCCCACCGTATTACTCGGTAAAAGAGGCGGTGTTCCCGTTCATCAAGTTTCCCGGCGTGGATACCATCCTGGGTCCCGAGATGAAATCCACCGGCGAAGTGATGGGTGTGGGCGACACCTTCGCAGAGGCGTTTGTCAAGTCGCAACTGGCCGCCAGCGTGAAGCTGCCGAAAGAGGGCAAGGTGTTCATTAGCGTGCGCGAGGCGGACAAGCTCGGCGCGGTGGAGGTTGCGCGTTCATTGACGCAACTGGGGTTCACCATCTTGGCGACACGCGGTACGGCGGCAGTCATCAGCGAGGCTGGTGTCGAGGTCAAGATTGTGAACAAGGTCGCAGAAGGCCGTCCGCACATCGTGGACATGATCAAGAATAACGAGATCAGCCTCATCGTGAATACGGTGGACAGCAAGCCGAGTGCGATGCGCGATTCTGCATCGATACGACATGCGGCGCTGCAGGCTCGGGTGACGTATTACACGACCATTGCCGGAGCGCGGGCGGCCTGCATCGGCATGCAGCATCTCGCCGAGTTGCAGGTATATGACGTACAGACGATGCATCGGCGTTTGGTTTAACTAGGCTTGAGCGTAAGGGAAGTACTATGAGTAAAGTTCCATTGACCTTGGTGGGTGCGGAATTGCTTCGCCAGGAATTGCATAACCTGAAGACGATAGAGCGTCCAGCCGTGATCAACGCGATTGCAGAGGCGCGGGCGCAGGGCGATCTGTCGGAAAATGCTGAATACGAGGCGGCGAAAGAGCGTCAGTCCTTTGTCGAGGGCCGCATCGTCGAACTGGAATTCAAGCTGGGTAGTGCGCAGATCATCGATCCGAAGACCCTGAAAGCCGATGGCCGTTGCGTGTTCGGGTCAACTGTGGTCCTGGAAGATGTGAAAAACGGCGATGTGGTTACCTACCAGATCGTCGGTGAAGACGAGGCGAACATCAGGGAGCGTAAGATTTCCATCAGCTCGCCGATTGCCCGCGCCCTGATCGGCAAGGTCGAGGGAGACGTTGCAGAGGTTCAGGCACCGGGCGGGGTACGCGAATACGAGGTTGTCGAGGTGCAGTACGTCTGAGGCGGGCCTGCGGTAGGCCGCATCCTGCGCGCTACCTTTTTTCAGCCCGGTTCGCAAGCTGTTTCTTGGTGAGTGGTTTTTTGCCCTTGTGACGCGGCATTTTTTTGATTTCAACCAGATGCGCATCGGGACTGGGCTGATAGACAACCAGTATCTTGCCGATATGCTGTACCGGAGCGGCATTCAACCGGGTGCATATCTCGGTCAGTATGGACTCACGTTGCGGGCGTTCCGCCATGACGCGAATCTTGATCAGCTCGTGTACCTTCAGGGTTTGGGCGATTTCTTTCAGCACTGTTTCGGACAAGCCTGCATTGCCTATCATCACAGTCGGTTTCAACTGGTGCGCGCGTGCTTTCAGGGCGAGTCGTTCTGATACGGTAAGGGATAACATAATGGCCTTTTTGAATAAGGCGCGGATTTTAAACGATGAAGCCATCCAAGACCAGTAAACAATGGATGCGTGAGCATGTGAATGACCCTTTTGTGCAACTGGCCAAAAAGGAGGGATATCGTTCGCGCGCCGCATACAAGTTGCTCGAGATAGATGCCAAGGACCATTTGTTCAAGCCCGGCTCGGTGGTGGTGGATCTGGGCGCCACGCCGGGCGGCTGGTCGCAGATCGCGGCGAAAAAGGTCGGCCGGTCCGGCAGGGTGATCGCACTCGACCTGTTGCCGCTGGACCCTTTGTCTGGTGTGGACTTCATCCAGGGAGATTTTCGCGACGATGCCGTTCTCAAACAACTGGAAGATTTGCTGGAAGGCAAGCCGGTAGGGCTTGTAATTTCGGATATGGCACCCAATATCAGCGGAGTCGTGTCTGCCGATCAGGCGCGGGCGATGCATCTTGCGGAACTGGCGATGGAATTTGCGCTCGAACACTTGGAACCCCAGGGCAGTTTTCTGGTGAAAGTATTCCAGGGCGAGGGTTTCGAGGAATATTACAAGCTGTTGCGGAGTCGTTTTGACAAGGTCGTCACGCGTAAGCCCAAGGCGTCGCGCGACCGGAGCAGTGAAGTGTATCTACTGGCTAGCGGAAAGAAGCAAATAATAGTCTAATGGCGAGCCTAGGCAGCCGCATTAAGGAGTAGTTTTGGATAATTTCAAGAGTATCGCAATCTGGATGGTCGTCGCACTGGTATTGATGACCGTGTTCAACCAGTTCAACACGCGCCAGCAGCAATCTGCCCAGGTGCAGCTCGATTATTCCCAATTCCTCGATGAGGTGAAGCAGGGCAACATCACCAAGGTGACCATCGAGGGGCGAACCCTGAAGGCGATTTCCGTGGATGGCAAACGCATTACTAGTTATGCGCCCAGCGACCTGTGGATGGTTTCAGACCTGCTGAAGCACGGCGTCAGCATCGAGGCGAAGCCGGAAGAGGAGCAGTCCCTGCTGATGAGCATATTCGTTTCCTGGTTCCCGATGATCCTGCTGATTGCCGTCTGGATATTCTTCATGCGCCAGATGCAGGGTGGGGGCAAGGGTGGTGCGTTCTCATTCGGCAAGTCGCGTGCGCGGATGCTCGATGAGAACAAGGAACGCTACACCTTTGCCGATGTGGCGGGCTGCGATGAAGCCAAGGAGGAAGTGTCCGAACTGGTTGACTTCCTGCGCGACCCCTCCAAGTTCCAGAACCTCGGCGGGCGTATTCCGCGCGGCGTTCTGATGGTGGGCAGTCCGGGTACCGGCAAGACATTGCTCGCCAAGGCCATTGCCGGAGAGGCCAAGGTGCCGTTCTTTTCAATTTCCGGCTCAGATTTCGTCGAGATGTTCGTCGGCGTCGGTGCCGCGCGCGTGCGCGACATGTTCGAGCAGGCCAAGAAGCATGCGCCATGCATCGTGTTCATCGACGAGATCGACGCGGTCGGACGTCAGCGCGGCGCGGGACTGGGCGGCGGCAATGACGAACGCGAACAGACTCTCAATGCCTTGCTGGTGGAGATGGACGGTTTCGAAGGCTCCAGCGGGGTGATTGTGATCGCGGCGACCAACCGTCCGGACGTGCTCGATCCAGCATTGCTGCGCCCGGGCCGGTTTGACCGCCAGGTGGTGGTGCCGTTGCCGGACATCCGCGGGCGCGAGCAGATTCTGGTGGTGCACATGCGCAAGGTGCCCGTCGCTGCCGACGTGAAGGCCGATATTCTGGCGCGCGGCACACCGGGCATGTCCGGTGCCGATCTGGCGAACCTGGTTAACGAGGCGGCGCTGTTTGCTGCCCGCCGCAACAAGCGTTTCGTCGAGATGGACGATTTTGAAGCGGCCAAGGACAAGATCATGATGGGTGCCGAGCGCCGTTCGATGATCATGCCGGAAGAAGAGCGCCGCAACACCGCCTATCACGAGTCCGGGCACGCAGTGGTGGCCAAGCTTCTGCCCAAGACCGATCCGGTGCACAAGGTAACCATCATTCCGCGCGGCCGCGCACTCGGCTTGACCATGCAGTTGCCGGCAGAGGACCGTTACAGCATGGACAAGGAACGCATTCTCTCGACCATCGCCGTGTTGTTCGGCGGACGCATCGCCGAAGAGATATTCATGAACCAGATGACGACCGGTGCTTCCAATGATTTCGAGCGTGCCACCGATATGGCGCGCAAGATGGTCACTCAGTGGGGCATGTCCGACGCACTGGGAACCATGGTATATGCCGAAAACGAGGGTGAGGTATTTCTCGGCCGTTCGGTGACCACGCACAAAAACATTTCGGAGGCGACCATGCAGCAGGTCGACGCCGAGATTCGTCGCATCATCGACCAGCAGTACGCACTGGCACGCCGTTTGATCGAGGAAAATCGCGACAAGATCGAGGTGATGACCAAGGCCTTGCTGGAATGGGAGACCATAGATTCGGAACAGATAGACGACATCATGGCGGGCAAGCCGCCACGGTCGCCCAAGGCGCCTGCGGCGGCGCCGAACCCGGAGCCTCCGAAGGACTCCGCGCCGACTGCGCCGGCCTCCAGTCAGCCTGCCGAAGGCGTTTAAATACATACGGGGGCTGGGCCCCCGTTTTCATATGCTCCATTGCGGCAAATTTCAGTTCGATCTTTCGCGCCCCCTCGTGATGGGCATCGTCAATGTCACGCCGGATTCCTTTTCGGACGGCGGTTGCCATGCCACGACTGCAACAGCCATTGCGCACGCAAACCAACTGATCGAGCAGGGTGCTGACATACTCGATATCGGCGGCGAATCCACCCGTCCCGGTGCCCTGCCGGTCGGCATCCAGCAGGAGCTGGATCGGGTGGTGCCGGTTATAGAGGGCTTGCGTGGCGCGCCAGTACCGATATCCATCGATACGCTCAAGCCTGAAGTGATGCATGCAGCCATCGCGGCAGGCGTGCAGATGGTCAACGACATCAATGCGCTGCAGGATGTCGACGCGCTGCGGGAGGTTGCTGCCAGCAACGTGGCGGTTTGCCTGATGCACAAGCAGGGTGTCCCTCAGACCATGCAGCAACAGCCGCATTACCAGAATGTGCTCGCCGAGGTGGCCGGATTCCTGCGCGATCGGATCATCGCCGCCGAGGCGGCAGGCATTCAGCGCGATCGCATCGTGATCGACCCCGGTTTTGGTTTTGGTAAGGCACTGGAGCATAATCTCGTTCTGTTGCGGGAGCTCGAAAAGCTGACGGAATACGGGGTGCCGGTATTGGCCGGTTTGTCGCGCAAATCGATGCTGGGGGCGCTGACGGGTCAGCCGGTTGGGCAAAGATTGCCGGCAAGCCTGGCGGCGGCGTTGATTGCCGTGCAAAGAGGCGCAAGGATCGTGCGGGTGCATGACGTACGTGAGACTGTCGATGCGCTGAAGATATGGAATGCAGTAAATGCGTTTTGAGGGGGCAGGGGAATGAGCAGAAAATATTTTGGGACCGATGGGGTGCGTGGACGGGTTGGAGAACATCCGATCACCCCGCAGTTCGTGATGCATCTTGGGTATGCGGCCGGCAAGGTGCTGGCGCTTGCCGAGCGTAACAGCACCGAACGCCCCGGGGTGCTGATTGGCAAAGATACCCGAATTTCCGGATACCTGCTGGAATCGGCCCTGGAAGCCGGACTGATCGCTGCAGGCATAGACGTGTATCTGGCGGGCCCGGTGCCCACACCCGCAGTCGCCTATCTGACACGCGCTTTGCGTCTCCAGGCGGGTGTCGTGATCTCGGCATCCCACAACCCGTTCGAGGATAACGGCATCAAATTTTTCTCGGCCAATGGCACGAAATTACCGGATGAGATCGAACTGGCTATTGAAGCGGCCCTGGATGAGCCCATGCACACCAATGCCTCGGACGGGCTGGGCAAGGCCAAACGCATCGACGATGCCGTCGGCCGCTATATCGAATTCTGCAAGAGCACCTTCCCAAATGATCTGGACCTGCGCGGCATGAAGATCGTCGTGGACAGCGCGCACGGCGCGACCTACCACATCGCCCGCCACGTATATCACGAGCTCGGCGCGGACGTGATCGCCATCGGCGCGGAGCCCAACGGCAAGAACATCAACGACGGTTATGGCGCAACCAAGCCGGCCAATCTGCAGAAGGCAGTGGTCGAGCATAAGGCGGATCTGGGTATCGCACTGGACGGAGATGGCGATCGCCTGGTCATGGTCGATGCGGCAGGGGTGCTGTATGACGGTGACCAGCTGCTGTACGTGATCGCGAAACACCGCCAGGCACATGGCAGGCTGCATGGCGGGGTGGCCGGTACGCTGATGACCAACCTGGCGTTCGAACATGCGATGCAGAGGCTGGACATCCCGTTCAAACGTGCCAAGGTCGGCGACCGCTACGTGATGGAATTGCTGCAACAGCAAGGCTGGCAGCTGGGCGGCGAGAATTCCGGCCACATCATCTGCCTCGACAAACATAGTACAGGCGACGGCATCGTCTCCTCGCTGCAGGTGCTGCATGCACTTCGGGCCAATAAACAGAGCCTCGCTGCGGCGGCTGCCGACCTGAAGATGTACCCGCAGGTGCTGATCAACGTGAAGGTGACAGGCAAGGCGGCGGGATTGCTGGAATTGCAGCCGGTCAAAAACTCGGTTGCGGCTGCCGAGCGCGAACTCGATGGCAAGGGGCGGGTGCTCCTGCGGCCTTCAGGTACCGAGCCGTTGTTGCGGGTGATGGTGGAAGGCGAGGATGGGGCGCTGGTGAAGAGGTGTGCGGAGGGGATAGCAGAAGTGGTACGAGGGGCCGCGGCGAGTTAATATGTAGCTGGTGGGGTAGATCTACTGAGGGTGTGATTCTCCATCATCAGATAACGCAAAGTCGCCTCGGTTAAATGCCTCAATAACTTCTTTAGCTTCGCCTAATCGAGTAGCCGGTACGAGGATGCGAACACCTCCGATTGCGATTGCCCAAAGAGAATTCGTTTGAACCAGATTGGCATCAGCTACGATAGCGGGCACTCCTGCAGCTTCTAGGCATGAACATACGATGTGCGCATCTGTGGGGTTTAGGAACCGCGCGACAACCTCGAAGTCACCTTCATATTCCGGACGTTCGTGCAGCGTGTTAAGAGGTTCCAGTAATTGGAGTCCGCGAGATGAAAGCTCATCAATGGCAACCGACTGTGCAATTTCGTTTAGAGTACCAGAGCCACAGCGAGATAAGAGTTCCTCATCACTCATTTCTCTAAATCGCTTGGATAAATCAAGTCGGTCAGTATTCATGGTTCTGGCGTGGGATAGATGTCAAAAACGTAGGGCATCCTAGCATGGCGCTTTCAGCCATGTAACACGGTGCATGGCAGAGATTGCCGGGGGATGCCCGACGGTTTTAAGGCGTTGGGAGTTGCCGGCAACCCTTCAATTGCTCTGGCTGCCAGTTCTCCACCGACCATTTCAATACTTCCTTGATGCTTCCGTACTGCAATTCCGCGGGTGGCTGCTGGCGCAGGAAGTCCAGCGCAGAAATCAGCGTCTCGACAATGCGGTCGGTGGCGATCGCGGGGGCGAGGGTCTGTTTGCTGAGTTTCTCGCCTGCCGCATTCACCGCGACCGGAAGGTGCATGTAGGTTGGGGT
>DASWTZ010000048.1:0-2415 GCA_036401875.1 Gallionella sp. | reverse complement strand
TGACCATCCCACAAAACAGCCACTATCCCACCTATACCCTTGGCAGCGTCGCATCCGGGCCACCCTGTTGCGATCCGATAACCCATATCGGCGTCGCCGGGCTTTCGATAGCGTACGGCGCTACCACCGTACTGGACGACGTGACGCTCGATATCTACAAGGGTTGCGTCACCGCGCTGATCGGACCTTCCGGTTGCGGCAAGACCAGTTTCCTCACCGCCCTTAACCGGCTTACGGACTTGATTCCCACGGCGCAGGTCAGTGGAGTCATCCGCTTTGAAGGCGGCGACCTGCTGGATCCCCGTACTGACCTGCTGGGCCTGCGGCGTCGCATCGGCATGATCTTCCAGAAGCCGAATCCATTTCCGCTTTCCATCCGCCGCAACCTTGAACTTCCCCTGCGCGAGCATGGGGTACGACAGCGCGAGCTCCTGGACCACAAGATGGAAACGGCACTGCGCGACGTCGGACTGTGGAACGAAGTACGAGACCGCTTGAACAGCCCCGCGCTGGCGTTGTCCGGCGGGCAGCAACAGCGCCTGTGCATAGCCCGGGCTCTGGCGCTTGAACCGACGGTTCTGCTCATGGACGAACCTTGCAGCGCGTTGGACCCCATCTCGTCAAGCGTGGTCGAGGAGCTGATCCAGCGCCTGCGGGGCCGCTACACCGTGGTTATCGTTACGCACAACCTTGCCCAGGCGCGTCGGGTTGCGAACTATGCTGCTTTCTTCTGGATGAAAGAGCGTGTAGGCAAGCTGATAGAGTTCGGTCATAGCCGATCACTTTTCGATGCGCCTAACGATCCCTTGACCGTCGCATATCTCAGCGGAAAGGCTGGCTAGCCGCCTGCCCACCGTTTGGGCATGCACTGTCTGCATCGCACAAGGGGTGCCGTGAAACGCCATTCATCGATGGATACAAAGATCTTCTACTGGGCAGCGAGAATCCTGATTGCCGGGCTGCTGGCGTTTTGATCTTCCCGCCATTTGACGGACACCGGGTTTTCGAAAGAATAACCCCAACCCCCGAGGTGTCCGATGAGCAAGAAGCCCCAGAAGAAGTCCCCCAAGAGCGCCGGCGGTCGAGGCCGATATACGCCTGAGTTCCGCCAGGAAGCCCTGCTGCTGGCAGTCCGGGTCGGCGTCGCCGACGCCGCCGAGCAGTTGGGTGTCACACCCGGCCTGCTCTACACCTGGCAGAGCAAGGCCAAGCAGGCCAACCAGGGCGCGAAGGTCGAGCAAGCGCAGGCCGCCGAGATCGCCCGCCTGAAGCGGCAGCTTGCCGAGCAAACCGAGGAGCTCGCGATCCTAAAAAAGGCGGCGGCGTACTTCGCTCGCACGAGCAAGTGAAGTACGCCTTCATCCGCGAACATGAGCAGGAATTCCGGGTCGTGGCCATGTGTCGCGTGCTGGGTGTTTCAAAGAGCGGCTACTACGGCTGGCGCAAGCGTGCGCCGAGCGAGCAGGCCCAGCGCCGTGCCGTGCTCGACGACCTGATTCGCGATGCATTTTTTCTTGAGAAGTGCCGCGCCGGCTCGCCACGCGTCTACCGGCGCATGAAGGCGGCTGGCATCCGCGTCAGCGAGGATTTTGTGGCAAAGCGCATGAAAATCATGGGATTACGCGCCAAGGCCAAGCGCAAGTTCAAGGCGACGACGAACTCGAACCACCCGTTCCCGGTAGCGCCGAACCTGTTGAATCGCAATTTCACTGCGCGCGCGCTGAACCAGAAATGGGTCGGCGACATCACCTATCTGGCAACGCCGGAAGGCTGGCTGTACCTCGCCGTGTTCATCGACCTGTACTCACGCAAAGTTGTCGGCTGGAGCATGGGCGAACGCATGACATCGAATCTGGTTTGCGACGCGCTGAAAATGGCATGGTTCCGTTGCAAGCGACCGGGCGGCGTGATCGTGCACACGGATCGCGGAAGCCAGTATTGTTCCAACGATTTCCAAGCGCTGCTGCGGCAGTATGGGATGCACTCCAGCATGAGTCGTAAAGGCGACTGCTGGGACAACGCCGTAGCTGAAAGCTTCTTCCACTCCTTCAAGGTGGAAGCCGTGCACGGGGAGGTGTTCGCGAACCGCGCGGCGATGCGCGAGGCAGTATTCGAGTACATCGAGGTCTACTACAATCGTCACCGCTTACACTCGTCGCTTGGCTACATGAGCCCCGCGCAGTTTGAAGCAAGAAAAATAGCGTAGTGCCGGTGTCCGTCATTCGACGGGAAGATCAGAGCGAAGCCGGCTGCTCTGCCGCATGCAGGCAGACGTGCAGGCCGCTTGCCCGGGTTTGCTGGCGATCACCCAAAACGCCGACAACGTCTGGTTTCTGAACCTCCTCACGCACAGCGATGATCTGGGCAAACTGGCGCGCCTGCGTGAAACCACCCTGCTGGGCATCAAAGGGATCG
>DASWTZ010000047.1:0-8251 GCA_036401875.1 Gallionella sp. | reverse complement strand
GTCGCCAGCCAGCCGGCGTTGCAGTGGGTCAGGATATTGACCGAGTAGCCCCGTCCTTGACGTACCTTGTCGTGATAGCGGGAACGGATCAGCTCGCAGCCATGCCGCCCTATAGCCTCGTTGATCGCCACATCCTCGTTGGCGATGCGCGCCGCCTCCGCCCAGGCCGCAGCGGCGCGCTCGCCCTCGGGCAACGGAGAAAGGTGCGCGCGCATCCGCTCGATGCCCCAACGCAGGTTCACCGCGGTCGGCCGCGCCAGCAGCAGCTTGCTGCAGGTCGCCGCCAGCGCCGCGTCCGACGCGTGGTCCTTCATCGACAGCGCCACGCCGTAGGCCGCCGTCACGCCGATCAGCGGCGCGCCGCGCACCTGCATGTCCTTGATCGCGCGCTCCGCGTCGCGCATGGTCTCCAGCCGCACTGTGACAAATTCGTGCGGCAGCCTGGTCTGGTCGATGATTTCGACCGCCCCGTCGGGAGTAGGCCAGATAGTGCGGTAGGGTTTGTCGTTTACCTTCATTTAATCGCCTTCAAACTCGCACAGCGCAAACACCTTGTGCCCGCGCTTCTCCAGCCGCGCCCTGCCGCCGATGTCCGGCAGGTCGATGACAAAGCAGCATTCGACGATCTGACCGCCCATTTTCTCGATCAGGATGCAGGCGGCCTCGGCGGTGCCGCCTGTGGCGATCAGGTCGTCCACCAGCAGGATTTTATCGCCCTTATGAACCGCGTCGGTGTGTATCTCGATGCGGTCGGTGCCGTATTCGAGCGCATAATCGTGTCCTATGGTCTCGGCGGGCAGCTTGCCCTTTTTGCGGATCGGCACGAAGCCCTTGCCCAGCGCATAGGCCAGCGGCGCGCCCAAAATAAACCCCCGCGACTCAATGCCGGCGATCTTGTCGATCTTTTCGTCCTTGTAGCGGCGCACCAGTTCGTCGATGGTGACTCTGAACCCGACCGGGTCCTTGAGCAGCGTGGTGATGTCGCGGAACTGGATGCCCTGTTTCGGGTAATGCGGGACGGTGCGGATACGCGACTTGATAGGCATGACAATTCCTTTTAAATGATTTTCAAAAACATTTCTCATCCGCAGATTGCACAGATACACGCAGAATCATGCGGTTTATTTATCTGTGTAATCTGCGAAATCTGAGGATCAGGGTTTAAGCACCCGCCCCGCCACCGCCGACAGCTTCTCGACCATCTTCGGGTCGCGCGCCTCGGGCGCGGTGATGATCGCGTATTGCAGCGCGCTGCGGCAGCCGCAGTCGCAAGCACTGGCATCGTTGCCGACCAGCGGTGCAACGGTCTTTACCAATGAACGCGCCTTGTCGGCGTTGGCCAGCAGCACCTTGACGATGGCATCGACGGTAACGCTGTCGTGATCGGGGTGCCAGCAGTCGTAGTCGGTGACCATCGCGACAGTGGCGTAGCAGATCTCTGCCTCGCGAGCGAGCTTGGCCTCGGGCATGTTGGTCATGCCGATCACGTCGCACTTCCACGAGCGGTACAGTTCGGATTCTGCGAGACTGGAGAACTGCGGGCCTTCCATCGCCAGGTAGGTGCCGCCGCGCACGGCAGCTATCCCTGCCTGCTGTGCCGCATGTTGCAGGTGGTCGCCGAGGCGCTTGCACACCGGATGCGCCATCGACACGTGCGCGACCAGCCCGCTGCCGAAGAAGCTTTTTTCCCTGGCAAACGTCCGGTCGATGAACTGGTCGACAATGACGAACATGCCGGGCACGAGGCTCTCGTGCAGCGAGCCGACCGCACTGACCGAGACGATGTCGGTGACGCCGATGCGCTTCAGCGCATCGATGTTGGCGCGGAAGTTGATCTCGGACGGCGGTATCCTGTGCCCCCTGCCGTGGCGCGGCAGGAACGCGATGGGCTGGAGTCCCGAATTGCCAGTCGGCAGCTCGCCGATCATGATGTCGTCCGACGCCGCTCCGAACGAAGACTGCGCCTTTACCCAGCGCGTGTTCGCCAGCCCCTCGATGTTGTATACGCCGCTCCCGCCGATGATGCCTAACATGTACTCCCCTTCCGCGTTTCCCATCAGCCTTCGGCCATGGTCCTGTAGATATAGCCCTGCAACGTCATGCGCACATGGCCCGCCGGGTTCATGAACTCCAGCCCGTAGGTCGTCACCTCCGTCCCGCCCATCTCCTCGGGCAGCCTTTCCCTGTACGTCTTGCGTATCAGCGCCAGCAGCGACAGGACCTGCTCGTCGCCGTCGACCGTCAGGCGGAACATCACGGTGACCAGGTCGTCGGCATTGCCGATCTGCCGCTTGGCATGGACACGCGCGCCCAGGGTGCTGAGGTCGGCGATGACAACCGGCATCTTGACGACGCCCGGCTCAACGCCCATCGGCTCGACCCAGCCGACCAGCGATTTTGGCTTGACGCGCATCGCGTCGCGCATCGTGATGCACTCGACGGTCTCCGGGAAGGCCAGATGCAGATGGGGATAGGGCGCTGCGCTGGCGGCCAGCACTACGCTGGTGAACTCGTAGATCTTCCGGCCGGAGAAGCCGCGCACCGAAAAACTACTGCCGCTGTCTATCGGCACCATGACGCCGCCCTTGAGCGGGTGCGTGACGACGATGCCGGACTTGTTCAGGAAGCCGATCAGCTTCACGTAATGGCGCAGCCTGTCTCCGGCGTTGTCCTGCAACTGGAGCGCGTCCCCGATGCCCAGATCGAGCGACGACAGGTCATCCACCCGCTCGGTGCGCATCATGGTGGGCAGCAGTTCGTCGGTCATGACAACTTCTCCGGCGACGGTTTCATGTCCTGATCGGCACGCGCTGCGTCAGCGCGCACATCAGCTCGTAGCTGATCGTGCCGGCGGCGTGCGCCACCTCCTCGATCGGCATGCCCTCGCCCCACAGCACGACGGAGCTGCCGATTTTCGCCTGCGGCACATTGCCCAGATCCACATACAGCATGTCCATCGAGACCCGTCCGACCGTACCGGTGCGCTGCCCGTCCACCAGCACCGGCGTGCCGTTCGGCGCGTGGCGCGGATAACCGTCGGCATAGCCACAGGCAACGATGCCGATGCGCATGCTGTGCCCGGCGCGGAACATCCCGCCGTAGCCCACCTCGTCGCCGGCGCGCAGTTCCTGCGTGGCGATGATGCGACTGGAGAGCGTCATCGCCGGTCTCAGGCCAAGTTGCTGCGCGCTCCATTGTTCGTCGCTCGTGGGAAACGGCGATGCGCCATAGAGCATGATGCCGGGGCGCACCCAGTCGCCGTGCGCCTCGGGGTAGCGCAACAGCGTGGCCGAGTTCGCCAGCGAGCGGGGTATGCGGTACGCACCCGCGACCTCGTTGAACAGCGCGAGCGGCGCGGCGATGCCGCGCCCATCGTCGGCATTGGCGAAGTGGGTCATCAGCGTGATATCGCGTACCGCGCGATGGCGGCACAACCGCTCCATGACCTCCGCCACCTGCTGCGGCGCGTAGCCGAGACGGTTCATGCCGGTGTTGACCTTGAGCCATACGTCCAGTGTGCCGCGTCCCGGGTAGCTGTCCAGCATCGCAACCTGCCAGGGACTGTGGATCACGCAGGTGATCCCGTATTCGGCGACGGTCTGCAGGTCATCGGCCCTGAAAAAACCTTCGAGTAGCAGGATGGTCTGGCGGTAACCTGCCTCACGCAGCCGCACCGCCTCGGCCAGGTCCAGCAGCGCGAATCCCTCCGCTTCGGCCAGCGCCTCGGCGACGCGCAGCAGGCCGTGACCGTAACCGTTCGCCTTGATCACCGCCATGATGCGTGCCGTGTTGTTGCGGCGGACCCGCCGGAGATTCTGTTCCAGCGCGCTCTGGTCGATGTGGGCTAGGATAGGACGTGACATCAAAATCGGCTAAAAGCAAGGGGTTTAAAGAGCCCGAATAATAGCAGGGGCCGTGCATTCGTGATATAAATCGGGCCCACGAAAATATTTCCTGCTGTATGAATCTCGGCTTTTATATCATCCTCGCGGCGCAGTTCCTCTCGGCGCTCGCGGACAATGCGCTGCTGTTCGCCGCCATTGCGCTGCTGATGGACCTCAACTCGCCCGACTGGCACACGCCGGTGTTGCAGCAGTTCTTCATCTTCTCCTACATAGTGCTGGCCCCGTTTGTCGGGGCCTTCGCCGACTCGCTGCCGAAGGGGCGCGTGATGTTCATCAGCAACGTCATCAAGCTGGCGGGCTGCATCGCGATGCTGGCCGGGCTGCACCCGCTGCTGGCCTACGGGCTGGTGGGCATCGGTGCGGCTGCATATTCTCCGGCCAAATACGGCATCCTGACCGAATACCTGCCCCGCGAATTGCTGGTCAAGGCGAACAGCTGGATGGAGGGTCTGACCGTCGCGGCCATCGTCCTTGGCGCCGTGATCGGCGGCCTGCTGATCAGCCCCGCCATCACCGGCCCGGTGATGCAGAGCCTGCATATCCCGACGATCGACAGCATTGCCGAACTGGCGATCCTGGCCATCGTGCTGATCTATGTCGCCGCCGCGATCTTCAACCTGTACATCCCGCATGTGCCGATCGACCACAAGCCGTTCAGCCGCAACCCGCTGGCACTGACCAAGGACTTCATCCACTGCTTCCGCCTGCTGTGGAAAGACCCGCTTGGCCAGATTTCACTCGCGGTCACCACGCTTTTCTGGGGCGCGGGGGCGACGCTGCGCCTGCTGCTGCTGGGCTGGGCGGCGGTGGCGCTGCAGTTCGATATCAGCGCAGCAGCCCAGCTCACCGCCTGGTTCGCCGTCGGCATCGCGATCGGCTCGGTGCTGGCGGCACGCTTCATCGTGCTGGAGCATTCGGTCAAGGTGCTGCCGGTCGGCATCGCGATGGGGCTGGTCGTGCTGCTGATGATCCCGATCACCAACAGCATTGCGGCCGTGATCCTGCTGATTGTGATAGGTGCGATGGGCGGTTATTTCGTCGTGCCGATGAATGCGCTGCTGCAGCACCGCGGCCACCTGCTGATGGGCGCGGGCCGCTCTATCGCGGTGCAGAATTTCAACGAGAACCTGAGCATTTTTGCGATGCTGGGCCTGTATGCTGTGATGGAGAAACTGGAGTTGCACATCTACGTCATCATCGCGGTGTTCGGCCTGCTGCTGTCCGGCATCATGACGGCCCTGTACCGGAAACACGGTCACGACCAGGATCAGGGACAGGTGTAACAGCCGCTTAACCGCGCCTCCCGCCCTCCGGCAATTCCCCCAGCAGCTTCTCGAACTGCTCGACCGGCACCGGCTTGCTGAACAGGTGACCCTGGTAGGCCGCGCAGCCGTTCACCCTGAGGAATTCGAGCTGCTCTGCGGTTTCCACCCCCTCGGCGATCACGTTCAGCCGGAAGTTCTTCGCCAGCGCGATGATGGTCTGTACCATCACGGCGTCGTTGGGATCGCTGGCGATGTCGCGTACGAAACTCTGGTCGATCTTGAGCTGGTCGAGCGGCAGCCGCTTCAGGTAGGACAGCGACGAATAGCCGGTGCCGAAATCGTCCAACGACAGCTTGACCCCGAGCGCTTTGAGCTCATGCATCTTCTTCACGACATCGGCGACATCGCTCAACACCACGCTCTCGGTCAGCTCCAGCTTCAGGCGTGACGCCTCGATCGGGTGCGCGCGTATCACTGACGCGACCTTGTCGACGAAGTCGGCCTGGCGGAACTGTTGCCCGCTGACGTTGACTGCAAGGATCAGGTCGCTGGTCCGTTCGTGCTTGCACCATTCCGCCAGCTGGCGGCAGGCTTCCTCCAGCACCCAGTGCCCGATTTCCAAGATCAGCGCGCTCTCCTCGGCAACCGGGATGAACTTCGCCGGCGGAACGATGCCACGCACCGGATGGATCCAGCGCAACAGCGCCTCCGCGCCCAGCGGGTGGTTTTCGTTATCGACCTGGATCTGGTAATGCAGCCTCAACTGGTCGCCGGATACTGCCCGGCGCAGATCCACCTCGAGCGCGGCGCGGGTCTCGACGGCCTGCTGCATCAGCGGATCAAAGAAGCGTACCGCGTTCCTGCCCGCCTCCTTGGCCTGGTACATCGCCATGTCGGCGTGCTTGATCAGGGTATCCACCGACTCGGTATTGCCATGATACAGGCACACTCCGATGCTCGGCGAGGTGTGGCACTCATGCTGGTTGAGCCGGTAGGGGGCCGACAGCGCCGCGCGGATCTTCTCGGCGATATGCGCGACCCGCTGCGAGACCTCCGCCGCCTTGGTGCTGAAATGCTCGATCAGCACGACGAATTCGTCGCCGCCCAACCGCGACACGGTATCGACCTCGCGCACGCAGGACTTGATGCGCTCGGCCACCTCGATCAGCAGCAGGTCGCCGTAATCGTGCCCCAGCGTGTCGTTGATCGTCTTGAAGCGATCCAGGTCGAGGAACAGCAATGCGCCGTAGTGATGGCTGCGCGCCGACGCGGACAGCGCAAGACGCAAGCGGTCCATCAGCAGGCGCCTGTTCGGCAGCTTGGTCAGCGAATCGAAAAAAGCGAGATTGCGTATCTCCTCCTCGGCCTGCTTGCGCGCGGTGATATCGCTGAATATCCCGACGTACTCGGTCGTCTCGCCCGCACTGTTCTTGACCGCGGTGATGGTCAGCCACTTCGGATAGGTCTGACCGTCCTTGCGCCGGTCCCAAATCTCGCCGCTCCAGGTGCCGGCGTCCAGCAACTGCTGCCACATCGCTGCATAAAATGCCTTGTCCTGCCGGCCCGAACTCAGCATATGCGGATTTCGGCCCAGCACCTCCTCGGCCCTGTACCCGGTGATGTCCTGGAACGCCTGGTTGACGCGGATGATGTTGGACTTCGCATCCGTGATCAGGATCGCCTCGTGGGTCTCGAACGCCACCGCCGCGACGCGCAAACTGTCCTCGATGCGCTTCTGCTCGGTGATGTCCTGCACCGCCCCCACTGAACGCACCGGCCTTCCCGATACGTCAAAATCGTTGGAGCAGTGTTCGTGTACCCACTTGATGCGCCCGTCCCGCAGTAGCAGGCGATGGACAATGTCGTAATTTCGCCGGTCTTCCAGTGATTGCGTGTAGGCCCGGTTTACCCGGTCGCGGTCATCGGGATGGATCACGTTCAGGAAATTCTCATAACTGGGTTTGAACTGCGCCGGATCCAGTTCGAATATCCGGTAGACCTCTTCCGACCAGCGCAGCTCGCCGCTCGCAACATCCAGCTCCCAGCTGCCCAGGCGCCCCAGTTTCTGCGCAGTGTTGAGCATGTCCTGGTTGCGCTGCAATTCGATCTGCGCAAGTTTGCGCTCGGTGATGTCGATTATCACGCCGTCCCACATGCAAGCGCCGTTTTCCACCGCCTCGGGCTGCGACTGGATGCGCACCCACCGGGTAATGCCATTAACCCAAGTCCTTCCCTCCCAGACGAATGGCTCGCTGGTCTGGATGGCCAGCTGGTTCATACCGTGAAACCCCGCCAGATCGTCGGGGTAGATAGCGCGAAACAATGCTGCAGCATCGGCATAGACCTCCCCTGCACTCACGCCGAGCATCGCGCAAAACCGTGCACTGACATACTTGAAGGACATTTCGCCCCGCGCGGTGGTGTGCGCCAGATAAACGCCGATCGGGATGTTCGTGGTCAAGCGGTCGTACTGGTCGCGGCTTTCCTTCAGCGCATTCTCGATGCGTTTGCGCTCGCTGATGTCGCGCGCAAACACGGCGAACTGCTGCGATTCGGGCAGGTAGCTGGTGGTGATCTCGATATCGATCTCGTGCCCGTCCTTGTGGCGGTGCCGGGTCTCGAACTTGTCCGATCCCTCGGCAATGATCTTCGCGATATGCGCCTTGACCTCGTCCAGGGATTTTTCTTTGGCCTCAAGCTGGCTGATATGCATGTGCGTCAGCTCATCAATGGAGTAGCCGGAGATGTCGGCATAGGCCTGGTTGGCCATCAGCAGGTTGCCCTGTGCATCGGTCAGCCAGAAGCCGTCGCTGGTGACATCCAGCACTTTCTTGTGCAACTGCAACGCCAGTTCGTGCTGCTTGCGCGCAGTGATGTCGGTGCGGATCGCGATGTACTGAAACGGTTTTCCGTCGATGCCCATATATGGGACGATCGTGGTCAGCACCCAGTACAGCCGGCCGTCCTTGGCGCGGTTGCATATTTCGCCGTTCCACACCTTGCCCGCCGCGATGGTGCGGTACATGTCGTGGAAAAATTCCTTCGGATGGGTTCCGGAATTGAGGATGCGGTGGTCCTGCC
>DASWTZ010000046.1:0-7463 GCA_036401875.1 Gallionella sp. | reverse complement strand
GCCGGTGCCGGTGCCGGTGCCGGTGCCGGTGCCGGTGCCGGTTCCGCTTTCAGCTTGGTCATTTCGGCCATTGCATCCTGCAAACGCCAGACATCACCCGACTGACCGTGCGTCAGGTGCTGCATGTAATTTTCCAGCGCGCTCAGTGAATCTGCCAGCGCGTATCTTTCGGCCGGCTTGGGCATATCTGTCGAACGCGAGTACTGGCGCACGCTATCCTGCACTGCCGCAAGCAGTTGTGCGGCATCCGTCAGTGATGAAATCTTCAGACCGCCCTGTATCTGGGTCATCAGACGCAGAATCTCGATCAAGCCGTCGCGTTTGTGTGCATCGCTGAAGAATGCGTTCAACCCCTGTTCTACATGCTGCAGGTTGACCAGCATCTCATTGGCCAGCGGCCCCATAACGTCGCCGCGCTGCTCCATCTCGTAATGCAGGTCAACCAGCTCAGAGAGCTGTTTTGCATCTTCGGGCTGTTCCGTTACTGCGCTATGCATGCGCTCGGACAAAATCCGGGCCTGCTCCTGGAAACCACTACCCAGGCGGTTGTAGTTCTCTATGCCGCTACCCAGCAGCAGCAGGGCCATCGCCATGTCCATGGCGATAGGCTGCGCAGTCTCGGGATTTTTTGCATGATCCGACAGTTCCTTGATCTGCTTGGTCAGATACTGCAGGACGTCCCGGTCCAATTTCTCGCTCTGCGCTACAAGCAGATCGATGTATTTTACAAATTTTTCGCCGGAATCCTTGTCGCCTTGCGCATACAACTCCCAGCTTTCCTCGGCCACCCGCAACTGGTCGCGCATCACGCTGAGCAGTTGATCGACCTCTCCCGGGGGAAGGCTCGAACGCTCCGGCAGGTAGCTCTCCAGGGCATAGATCTCCTTGATCGCATCAACTTGGCTGTCGTCACCCGCCTCACTGCCGCCAATCAAATAGAGCATTTCGCTCATGGCCGCCTGCACGTCACCCGGATTCCCCTCTATGGTCACGCGCATTTGCTGATCCACGCGGCTGAGCACCTTGCGCACATTTGCTTCCGGCGGTAATGCATCCAGCCTCAGACACTCAAGCAATCCGCTGGCCACCCACCAGAATGCGCGGCTGTTGTCCTGCGCAACGCAGCGCATTGCGCCATCCACGGCCTCGCGCATCTGTCGTATGGAGTTCTCCATGTCCTCCTGGCGCATCCAGCGCAGCAAACCCTGCTGGAACTGGCTGCGTAATACTTTGAGACGTCCCAGCGCGTCGCCATCAGGCGCCCCGGCCAGCACCTGCTGAGGCAATTGCACGTCAAGATTGGGATAAAACAGGTCCAACTCGAAGGACATCTCCAGCCCGCGCAGCTGCTGCAATTCCTGATATTCCTGGAACAGGCGCAGCGTTGCATTGCTTGCGCCGTTAGCAAGCGCATCGAGGTAGTGCGTCACACCGAACAGGGCTCGGCGTATTACATCACGGTGCAATACCGAAACCTGATTCGGACTCAGCGCCAGATCGGACAGGGTTACATCGACTTCGTTGCAGAAGACAGCGACACCCTCCAGGCCGACCATTTTCAGCACACCGATCAGGTTGTGCATCTGGGTGCGAGCCGACTCTATTGCCGCCGCGTTACTCGTTGGCGCAGCCAGAAACAACTCCATCTGCGCGATGATGTCGGCGAGCGTGCTGTCCATGCCCGGCTTCACCGCAGCCAGCGTGTTGAGGTCGAATTGTGCGCTATTGTTGGTCATGTGCGGATTGCTCTGATTACAGTTTAAAGCCCGCTACCGAACCCTTCAAATCAGTCGTCAAGCTGGCCAATTGCCCGATGGAACTGGCCGTCAGCCGCGTTCCCTCGGTGGTCTGAACTGTAATTTTCAGAATATCCTGCATCACACTCGCAACCTCGTTCGCCATATCAGTCTGAACCTGAGTAGAGGTCGAGATGCTGTTGATCAGCGATGCCAATTCGTTTGACACCTGCTCAATCTCGCGCAGCGACTGACCGGCCATATCCGACAACTTGGCGCCCTCGACCACACCCAGCGTGCTCTTTTCCATGGCGGCCACCGCATCATGGGTGTCACCTTGAATCGTCTTGACCAGCGCACCGATCTGTTTGGTCGCTTCGGCGGAGCGCTCCGCCAGCCGCTGAACTTCTTCGGCAACCACAGAGAACCCTCGGCCGGCCTCACCCGCTGAAGCCGCCTGAATGGCCGCATTCAAGGCCAGAACGTTGGTCTGTTCGGTAATATCGGAAATCAGATCCACGATCTCGCCGATCTCCTGTGAGCTTTCGCCCAGCCGCTTGATACGTTTCGCGGTATCCTGGATTTGCTCACGAAGAACATCCATACCGCTGATCGTATTGCGCACCGCCTGCGCACCCCGCTCGGTAGCAATCAGGGTACGTCTCGCCACGTCGGCTGACTGCGCCGCGCTCGAATCCACCTCCTTGATGGACCTGGTCATCAGCTGAACCGCCTCTCCGGCCCCCTCGATTTCCTTGGCCTGTTTCTGCGTCGCCTGCAGCAGCCCTGCGGAAATCGACTCCGCATCCTTGGTTGCATTGCCCATCTGCTCAACGGCGGCGGTGATTCGCGCCACCAGCTTGCGAAACTCTTCGGTCGTGTAATTGAGCGAGTCCGCAATCGCGCCGGTCACATCCTCGGTCACCGTGGCGCGCACCGTCAGATCGCCGTCCGCCAGGTCACCCAATTCATTCATCAAACGAAGAATCGCGCTCTGGTTCTGGCTGTTGATCCGCGCCGCCTCTGCACCGCGCTGGCGGGTATCATCCAGATAGGTCTTCGCAAGCAACACCAGTGTGAGCAGCAACAAAAGCCCCAGCACGACGGAAGCGATATTTGCCGACTTGGTGGTGACCGTCGACTGGTATGCGTCAACCAGATCTTGCGACTTCCTCAGCAATGTCTCCGAATCCCTCACGATGGCTTTGGCTGCGGCCTTCGCCTCCACCAGATTCCTGACCTGCCCGACCAGGATCTCCACGCTGGAGCGGAATGACTCGAACAAATTCGCCGCCTTCGCCACATTGGCATCCCCGGCAGGCAACGCAGCCAGGCTCTCTTCCGCAGCTATCGTGTCGATACCCAAGCTGGCCACCTGTTCAATCGTCACATCCGCACCCAGGAGCCGGCTGGCGTCCTTGCCGATGCTCTCCACCGCCAACGCAAAACGGATCGCATGCTCTTTCTGTTCGCCCGAGAAGGAACTCATCATCTTCTGGGTAATGGAACGCAAATCAACACCCACTTCATCCAGCGTCGAAAGCGTCACCGCCAGCGTAACCAGACCGGAACGGCCGACTTCGACTGTTCGCGCATCCGCCAGCGTCTTGCTCGCAGACTTCATGTAATCATCCAGCGCAGAGCGTGCATTGCCCTGTGTCGCCGGCAACAACAGACCGCCCTGATCGAGCAGATCAATGATCTCCTGCATACGCTCGCGGCTCTGTGCCAGAGCATCAAACGCATCCGAATTTCCCGACAGCGCCTGCTGCGCATCATTGGCGAGCCGCTGCGACAACATCAGCAACTGGCTGGACTGGCCAACGTATCGCACGTTATAGCTCTCCTCCCGGTTACCCAGGAAAGCAGTCACCGCCGTCAGCGCAAACAATACGGCAGCAACGAAGCCGAGCAACTTCATCCTGGAGGCTGCCGAGCCTGACGACTTCTTTGCCCTGGAGGGCGCAGACCTCTTGCCAAACGGGTTTAGCGCAAATTTGAAAGCCATTCTAAATACTCCTCCCAGCGGGAACTAAATACCGATTTGTAAAAACTCCACCTGTTTTATCAGACCAGACACATCCAGCTTGCGCCACGACGCCCCCTGCTCATCGTGATATTCCTGTTGCCCGTCGAAACCCTCGACCTGCTTCCACGCTCTCGCATCGCGCAAGCCCAGCACGCGATCCACCAGCAAGGCCGCATTAAAGGAATAACGGTTCGCAATCAGCAAAATCCGATTGTTGTCATTCGCTGGGGTCTTGCCGCTGTGTTCGTATGCCGCCAGATCGACGATCCCGTAAAGGTTCCCGCGCACATTCGCCATCCCGCAGAACCAAGGCTTGGTGAAGGGCACTGCCGTCAGCTTGGGCAGCGGCAGCACCTCCGCCACATCCGCCATGTCCACTAGCCAGTTCCGCCCGGCCACCTGCACACCCATTGTGGACACCCGCTCATCCACCGACCCGGTCGACTGCAATCGATCGATCAGGCCCTGCTGGAATTCGCGCAAATTGAGCCGCTTAGACATATATTCTTGTTCGCATCAGCCCAATGCGGCGATCTTGCTCAACAGTTCTGCCGCATCGATCGGCTTGACCACGTAATCCTTCGCACCTTGACGTATCCCCCAGACCTTGTCGGTCTCCTGATCCTTGGTCGTACACAGCACAATGGGAATGTGCGCCGTTTCAGGATCATTGGAGATGGCGCGCGTTGCTTGGAAACCATTCATACCCGGCATCACCACATCCATGATGATTAGGTCGGGCTTGCTGGCCTTGGATTCGGCGATCCCTTTCTCGCCATCCTCGGCAAACGAGACCTCATAACCCTGTTTACCCAGAACCTCTCCGATGATGTGGCGCTCGGTTGCAGAATCGTCGATGACTAACACTCTCTTAATGGCCATAACCTTCCTCCTTCTTTTCTTGGGTATGCATAATGACCGCTTCAACAAGGCTTTTCTTGTTGAATGGCTTCAATAAATACTGATCTGCACCAACCAGCTTGCCGCGCGCGCGGTCGAAAAGCGTGTCCTTGCTGGTCAGCATGACAACGGGGGTATTCTTGAAATTCTGGTTTTTCTTGATCAATGCGCAAGTCTGATAGCCATCCAGACGCGGCATCATAACGTCCACGAATATGACATCAGGCTGATTGTCTACAACTTTGGCAAGACCATCGAAACCGTCTTCCGCAAGGATGACCTGACATCCTGCCTGCGAGAGAAAAATCTCCCCGCTGCGCCTTATCGTGTTGCTGTCGTCAATCAGCAACACCTTCAATCCTGCCAATGGCTGTTCCTCGCTCATCTTGTTTCCTCTTGCTTGGGCACCGATGTACTTTTCATCTGTGTTTTGAACGATTTCTGACCGGCAATGCTAACGTATCTCGCCATTACTGTCATTCCGTTTGTTATCTGCGCCAGAAATGCGGCGTGAACAAAATCAGCACTGTGAAGATCTCCAGACGTCCGACCAGCATGCCGAGCATGCACACCCAGGTCTGAAAATCGGTCAGACCTGCGTAGTTACCGGCCGGTCCGACTGAACCAAGGCCCGGGCCGAAGTTATTCACGCAGGCCAGCACCGCCGAGAACGCGGTGATGAAATCCATGCCACTGATCAGCAACACGAAGGTCAGCGTCGCAATGGTCATGAAATACAGGAAGATGAATCCCAGCACTGCAAACACGATGTTGTTCGGCACCACCCTGCCGCCGATCTTCATCGGATTGATCACCGCCGGGTGCAGCAGCTTAAGGAACTCGCGGCCCGCCTGTTTGACCAGCACCAGCGTGCGCATCATCTTGATACCGCCGCCGGTCGAACCTGAGCTGGCCGCGATACAGCCGATAAACATCATCCAAAGCGACGCAAAGATCGGCCATTGCGCGAAATCAACACTGGCATAACCCGAACTGCTTCCGATGGAAACCACGTTGAAGCTGGCGTGGCGAAGCGCCGTCAGAAAATCGGGATACACGCCCTGCCACCACAGGAACACCGCGATGCCGAAGCAGCTCGCCAGGATCAGGCTCACCGCCGCACGCCCCTCGGCATCGCGCAGGTAGACCGACAACGACCTGCTGCGCCATACCAGGAAATGCGTCGCGAAGTTGACCACGGCGAACAGCATGAACACGATCATCACGAACTCGATCAGCGGCGAATCGAAATATCCGATGCTGGCGTCGTGGGTCGAAAAACCGCCCAGCCCCATGGTTGAGAATCCGTGGCATACCGCATCCAGCCAATCCATGCCCGCCCATTTCAGGAGCGCGATGCAAACCAGCGTAAGGACGACGTAGACCACCCACAGGTTGCGCGCTGTATCCGCAATGCGCGGCGTTAGTCCAGATTCCTTCATCGGCCCGGCCATTTCCGCCTTGAACAACTGGCGTCCGCCGATACCCAGCAGCGGCAGCACTGCGACCGCCAGCACGATCACGCCCAGCCCGCCCAGCCACTGCAGCTCGTGCCGCCAGACATTGATCGCCGGCGGCAAGCTATCCAGACCTGTCAACACGGTGGCACCGGTCGTGCTCATCGCCGACATGGTCTCGAAATAGGCGTCGGTCAAGCTGAGGCCCGGGATCATCAGCAGCAGCGGAATCGTCGCGAACAATGGCATCGCCGTCCACATCGTCACCACCAGCAGATAGCCGTGACGGATCGACAGCTCCCCCTTGTAGCGCCGCGTCAATCGCCACATCAGCACGCCGGCCGAGGCGGTCCACAGCATCGCCAGCAGAAAATCCAGGAACAGCGTGTAGTCGCCATAGACCAGCGACGTGACGACAGGGATCACATAGGCCGTGCTGAACATCACCAGCAACAAGCCCAGCGCATGAAAAACGGTCAGGTTGCGTCCCATCAGAAGAACCCGAGGCTGACCTGGAACAGCTTCTCGACCTTGCGCACCATCTTCTTGTCGATGACGAAGACGATAACATGGTCCTCCGCCTCGATCACCGTGTCGTGATGCCCCATGATGACTTCGTCGCCGCGCACAAGGGCCCCGATGGTAGCCCCCTTGGGAAGGTCGATATCGCCTATGCGCCGACCCACCACACGCGACGACTGCCGGTCACCATGCGCCACCAGTTCCAGCGCCTCGGCCGCGCCGCGCCTCAACGAATGCACCGCCGCCACGTCTCCTTGACGGACATAAGCCAACAGCGAGCCTATCGTGACATGCGCCGGGGACAGCGCGATGTCGATCTTGCCGCCCTGCACCAGATCAACGTAGGCGCTGCGGTTGATCAGTGCCAGCACCTTGCGTGCGCCGCCCTGCTTGGCGAGCAGCGCCGACATGATGTTGTTCTCGTCGTCGTTGGTCAGTGCGCAGAACACATCGACCTCATCAACATGTTCCTGCTGCATCAGCTTCTCGTCCGTGCCGTCGCCGTTCAGCACCAGCGTGTCTGCCAGTTCCCCGGCCAGCCTCTGACATGATTTTTTATTGAACTCGATCAGCTTGACTTGGTAGTCCTGCTCCAGCGCCTTCGCCAGGCGGCGCCCGATGTTTCCACCGCCGACGATCATCACGCGCCTCGCTGGCTTGTCCATGCGGCGCATCTCTTTGAGCACGCTGCGGATGTTGTCGGTCGCCGCGATGAAGAATATCTCGTCGCCGTCTTCCACCACCGTCCCTCCCTCGGGAATGATCGGGCTGTCCTTGCGGAAGATCGCCGCAACACGGGTTTCGACCTGCGGCATGTGG
>DASWTZ010000045.1:0-15020 GCA_036401875.1 Gallionella sp. | reverse complement strand
AGCGCGACTACCGGCCACTCGCCGCTGCCGGTGCCGACTCCGTCGTCGAGGTGGGACTGTCCAGAATCGACAACGGTGACACATCCTTGAATGTCGACAAGCCCTTCCCTTTGTACATGCAGGCACATGTGCGGCTCATCAGGGCCCGGGACAATGCCGAGTTCTTCTCTGACGATTACGCCTATCTGGGAGAGCCGCTCAACCTGTCGGAATGGGCCGCCAATCAGGGCGAGCGGCTTCAGCATGCACTACAGGCCGGATATGAAGCCATGGCAGCCGACGTGTACCGGGATATCTTTCTGCTTCACCCCTTCCCGGACCGGGGTGCACATCCACTTAATGAAAATCTGCCCACCTACGGACTTGCGCCGATCTATCCACCCGCACCAAGCAAGCTCGACATCGGTTCGGTCAATGAACTCACGCGTACAGGTTTCAAGTGGTGGGCAACAGTTGACTCATTGCGACCGACGCTCCGCTGGCAGGCGTTCCCGCGCGCAACTGACCTCACAGCGGCACCTGAGGAGATGAAGCGCATAAAGAATGTCCGCTATGATTTGGTCATTTCACGACAACCCGGTTTGGGGCTCGCCGAAGTGGTTTACCGCCGTGAAGGATTGACTGATGCCATGCACACTGTTGAAACCGATTTGAAAGCACGCTCTCACTATTACTGGGCCGTAAGGGCACGCTTCGAGATCGATGGCCATGAACGGGTATCCGAGTGGAGCTCAATCGATCCGCTGGAACGCAAGGAGTGGAAAGTTTTTCACGGTAATGCGTTGCACCTAAGATGGTCACTCACCTCGTGGCAATGGGCGTACCGTTTCAACACGCCATAACGACTGGAATCAGGTAGTTGAGCCAGTCATGAAGTTTTAACAAAGGTCGTTAGCCCTCCGTCATCTCCGTGCTCTGCGTCGGCACATCGGCCGCCTTCTTAAGCACGCTCACCAGCACGGAAACCTTCACGGTGGAGACCTTGTTGGCATATACATCGGGGGCAGATCTTACATTCACGCCCTCTTTACCTCAAGGTGGTGTTGCCGCATTACAAACCAACCCGCACGCCCTCTTCGATCTGGTTAGCCGGATGGCGGATCACCGTCTCGCCCGGCTTGAGCCCCTCCAGCACCTCGGCCTCCTGCGCGTTGCGGTGCCCGATTTTCACGTCGCGCCGCCTGGCCCGCCCGTCTTCGACCGCGAACGCGCACCACCCTTCGCCGCAGCGGAACAGCGCACTGGCCGGGACCTTGATGACGTCGTCCGCCGCCCAGGTAACGATGTGGGCGGTGACGCGGTAGCCGTCGCCCAATTGCTGCGGCGAATCGACGAAATCAGCGATGATGTTGGTGCGTTTCTCCTCGATGCCCAGCGCGGACACCTTGGTGAACGCGTAGGGTTCGACATGCCGCACCTTCGCCCGCAGCGGCTGGCTGCCGCCCCAACCGTCGAGGATGACCGCCATGCCGGGCCTGACCCCGACCGCCTCGGACGACAGCAGCCCGATGACGACCTCTAGCCTGCCGAGGTCGCCCACGGTCAGCAGTGGGGCGCCCGCCGTGACGACGCGCTCGCTGGCGTCAATGATGCGCAGGATGCGCCCGGCCACCGGCGAGCGCACTCTGAACAGAGTACCCTTGCCCTGTTCCGCGCCCAGCCCGGATTCGGCCAGCGCGACCTCGGCCGCCGCCGACTGGGCGCGGAAGCGCGCCGCTTCAGCCTCGTTGGCGGCGGTGGTCTCGGCGTTGCGCGCCTGCTCGGCCGCCTGGGCGGACATGTAGCCTTCCCTGACCAGTGTTTCGATGCGCCGGCTTTCGCGCTTCGCCAGTTCGAGGTCTTCCCCGGCATGGTGCACCAGCTCCTCGGCCTCGCGCTGACGACTCTTCGCGGCGGAGATTCTCGCCAGCTGTTCGCTGTGTGCCTGGGTGCCCAGCGGCAGCGGTGCGATCTGCGCGACCACCTGGTTCTTCCGCACTGTGTCGCCGTCGTGCAGCGTCATGCGGATCAGCCTGCCGGCGACCGGCGCGGTGACGACGAAGCGGTCGTGGGCGCGGGTCTCGCCCTGCTCGTCGAGGGTGACCTGCATGCCGCCCTTCGTCACCGGTCCGGTATCGACGCGCAGCGGTTCGGGGCGGGACAGCAGTGCGGCCAGTGCCAGCACGGCGATGGCCGCGAGCCAGTATCTTGTCTTGCGTGTGGGCAGCTTCATGTCTTCCTCATTCTCGTGTCTTGAGTACGGCGATCAGGTCCAGGTGCCTCAGTCGCCGCGCAACCAGCAATGCCGAAAGGATAGCCGAGATCAGCGTGGCGATGATCGGATAAATGAAGGTCTGCGCGCCGAACACCAGCGGCAGCCGGAACAGCTCGCGGTCGAAGATCGGCACCAGCGCCAGGCACATGCCGTAGCCGATCGCCAGTCCTACGGGGATTGCGCACAGCGTCAGCAGCGCCTGCTCGCCGAGCAGCAGCACGACCACCTCGCGCTGCGTGAAGCCGAGCACACGCAGACTGGCCAGCTCGTTGCCGCGCTCGGACAGCGCGATGCGCACGCTGTTGTAGACCATGCCGCCGATGATGATCGCGGCGAACAGCATTTCGATGATGCTGACGTAGGAAAAGGCGGTGTCGATGATCTCCTTCACGCTGTCCACCATCGCGGAGCGTATCGCCACGCCGCTGACCGCGGGCATGCGCTTGAGCGTCGCATAGAGCCGTTCCTCAAAAACCGGATCGACGCGCAGCCGGACGCCCGAGACCAGGTTGTCCTCGCGCAGCAGCCGGGCCAGCGCGCCCGCATCCATGTAGGCGCCGATGCCGAGCAGTTCATCGGACAATCCCGCGACGGCAACCTCGCGCACCGCGCGCGCGCCTTCGAGCACCTCCAGCGTGACGGTGTCGCCGGCGCGCACACCCAGCATCTCGCCAAGCTTCCGGGTCAGCAGCAGGCCGTCCGGCGGCAGGGCGATGCTGCGCAACCGGCTGTCGACGATCCGGTACAGCTCGCTGCCGGGGGACATACCGGTCAGGGCGATCTGCTTGCTGCGATGTTCATGCCGCAATCGCACCGGCACAGCGCGGAACTGCTCGGCGCGCAACACGCCGGGCAGCCGACCGATCTCGAGGGCGGCGCGGGTCGCGCGCGGCTCGTGGAACAGCACCGTTACGCTGTCGCGCTGCACCAAGTCGAACTGCACCATCATCATATGGTCCACCGCGTCGAACAGGAAACGGGAGACCATCATCAGGCCCACCGCGATGCCGATGCCCAGCACCGACAGCAGTGCCTTCCACGGCTTGCGCAACAGGTTGCGGACGATCATCCGCGCCGGGGCCGGCAGCCATTGCGCGACGCCCGAACGCTCGATCGCGCCGGTGTGAAAGCTGGCAGGCGCCTCGGGCCGCATCGCCTCGGCGGGCGCCAGCGCGGTGACCCGCCGCACCGCGGCAACCGCTCCGGCACAGGCGGCGAGCAGGTTGACCAGCGCCGCCCAGAACAGCACCCCTGGGCTGACCGCCAGCGCGAGCAGCGGGAAGTGAAAATAGTCCCGGTACAGGTTGGTAACCTGCTCGCCCAGATAGAGCCCGAGCAGCAGCCCTGGCAGCAGGCCGGTCAGCACCGTTGCCAGCGCGAATTTCAGGTAGTGCAGCCCGACGCTCAGGTTGGAGTAACCGAACGCCTTGAGCAGCCCGATCTGCGTACGCTGCATCACCACCAGCCGCGACAGCACGATGTAGATCAGGAACACCGCGACCGCGAGAAAGATCGCCGGAATATAGGTCGCCGACACCTCGATCTCGCCCAACTCGTCGCTGAGAAAGCGGTTGGAGAGCTGGTCGCGGCGGCCATAGGCGCTGAGCCCGCCGTAGGGCAGCAGCAGCCGGTCGAGTGCGGCGATGACCTCGGCCTCCCCGGCCCCGGTGTTGTATGCCTGCGGGGCCAGCGTCAGCGCGACATCGTTGAACGCGCCCCGCATGTTGTAGGCGGACGCCAGCGCCTCGCGCCCCATCCACAGCACGCCGAAGCGCCGGTTGTCGGGGAACAGCATGCCCGGCCCGACTTCGTAGATGTATTCGGGGGAGAGCGCGATGCCAACCACGGTCAGCTCGCGCCAGCGGCCGTTGAGGATCGCCCCCAGCCTGTCGCCCAGATGCAGCCCGTTGGCCTGCGCGAATATTTCGCTGACCAGCACCTCGTCCGGGTGCGATGCCTCGATGTAGCGCCCGCTGCGCAGGTACAGGTCGTTGATCATCGCGGATTGCACCTCGGGGATCGAGACCAGCCGCCCGGTGGCGGGCTCGGCCAGTCCCGGCACGTCGAGCGTGACCTCGGTGACGACGCGGGTGCGCACCTGGGCGACGCCGGGCAGCGTACGTATCTCGCCGGCGAGGCTTTCCGGCGCGCGCTTGAGGCTGGCGAACAGGTCTGCGAAGCGGTAGTTGTCGTAATAGCTCGCCCGGGTCGCCTCGAGCGAGCGGTAGGCGCTGTGCATGCTGACCTGCGCCATCACGCCGCAGCACACGACCAGCGCTGCGGCCAGCACCTGGCCGCGCAGGTGCCACAGGTCGCGCCAGAGTATCCGGTCCAGCGGCTTCACCAGTCGTCCCGTCACCAGTCGTCCCGTCATCAGCCGACCCGTCACCAGGCTATCTCCGACGGGCTGACCTTGACCTCGTTGCGCACGACTTCGGTGATCGTCCCGCTGCTGATGTGGATCACCCGGTCGGCCATGCCGGCGATCGCGGCGTTGTGGGTGATGACCGCGGTGATCGTACCCAGCTCGCGGTTGACCCGTTCGAGCACCTCGAGCACCAGCTTGCCGGTGGCATAGTCGAGCGCGCCAGTGGGCTCGTCGCACAGCAGCACGTCGGGACGCTTGGCGACCGCGCGCGCGATCGCGACGCGCTGCTGCTCGCCGCCGGAGAGCTGCGAGGGAAAATGGTTGGCCCGGCTGCCGAGGCCGACTAGGTCAAGCGCCTCGGCCGGGTCGATGGGATGCCCGGCGATGCCGGTCACCAGCGCGACGTTTTCGAGCGCGGTGAGGCTGGGAATCAGGTTGTAGAACTGGAACACGAAGCCGACATGCTCGCGGCGGAACAGCGTCAAGCCGTCGTCGTCCGCGCGGGTCAGGTTGTGGTCGCGGTAATAGACCTCGCCGCTGGTCGGCCGGTCGAGGCCGCCGAGGATGTTCAGCAGCGTGGACTTGCCGCTGCCGGATGCGCCCAGCAGCACGGCGAATTCGCCCTGGTACAGATCGACGGTGACGTCGCGCAGCGCATGCACCTCGACCTCGCCCATCCGGTAGATGCGCGACACATCGTGCACGTGGAATACCGACCCTGAATCGGCGGTGTGCGACGCGGCATGCGCCTCAGGTATGTTCACCATTTGTCACTCCTGTCTCGAATGCGACTGCCCGCCAGTGTACTCCGGACGGCCGTGATTGTTGAAGCGACGCGGCCACCGGCCGCGCTACAATGCGCCATGCAAAACAGAGCCGACCGAACCCTCCCCCCGCCGGCCGCCGGAAGGCGCCTGTCCCCGTTGCGCGATCTGCTGCCGTTCCTGCGCCCCTATCGCGGCAGGGTGTTACTGGCGTTCGCGCTGCTGTGCCTCGCCTCGGGCACGGTGCTGCTGCTGCCGCTGGCGTTTCGCGACCTGATCGATTTCGGCTTCGGGCAGCAGGACAGCAGCCACCGGGCGTTGCTGGGCACGCAGAGCCTGGACGGCCACTTTGCGCTGCTGTTCGGCCTGGCCACGCTGTGGGCCGTAGCGGTGGCGGCGCGCTTCTACACGGTCAGCTGGGTGGGCGAACGGGTGACTGCAGACCTGCGCAGCGCGGTGTATGCACGGGTGCTGCGGCAGTCGCCGCAATTTTTCGAGACGCTGCAGACCGGCGAGGTGCTGTCACGGCTGACCGGCGACACGACGCTGATCCAGACCGTCGTGGGCGGCTCGATCTCGAACGGCCTGCGCAGCCTGTTCCAGTTTGCCGGCGGGATGGTGATGCTGGCGGTCACAAGCTTCTACCTGTTCTCGCTGAACCTCGCCCTGATGCTGCTGCTGGCGCTGCCCATCACGCTCATCGGCCGCAGGGTGAAGAAGCTGTCGCGCGAATCGCAGGACAAGATCGCCGACGCCTCGGCGCTGGCCGGCGAGATACTCAACGCGGTGCCGACGGTGCAGGCCTACACGCAGGAGCAGCGCGAGACCAACCGCTTCGCCGGCAGCGCGGAGCTGAGCTTCCTCGCGGCGATCCGCCGCACCCGGGTGCGCGCGGCGATGACCGCCGTGATCATCACCGCGGTGATGGGCACGATCATCTTCGTGCTGTGGGTGGGAGCGAACCAGGTGCAGCAAGGCAACATGACCGGCGGCCAGCTCGCGTCGTTCATCCTCTACGCGGCGCTGGTGGCCGGCGGCGTGGGCACGATGGCGGAGGTGTGGGGCGACGTGATGCGCGCGGCGGGTGCGACCGAGCGGCTGCTTGAACTACTGCATGCCGAGGCCGCCATCGCCGAAGCAGCCGCGCCGCAGCCGCTGCCGCAACCGCAGCAGGCGGCGATCTGCTTCGAGCAGGTCGGCTTCCGCTACCCGTCGCGCCCGGAGGTCGCCGCGCTGGACAACATATCGCTGGACATCGCGCCCGGCGAAAGCGTCGCGCTGGTCGGCCCTTCAGGCGCTGGCAAGACCACGCTGTTCCAGCTGTTGCTGCGCTTCTACGACGCCGGCACCGGCGCGATCCGCCTCAACG
The DNA here is from genome assembly GCA_036401875.1 of Gallionella sp. Lineage (GTDB taxonomy): Bacteria > Pseudomonadota > Gammaproteobacteria > Burkholderiales > Gallionellaceae > Gallionella. The sequence goes on along the minus strand of DASWTZ010000045.1, from coordinate 8,265 downwards.
GGCAGGACATCCGCGAGCTGGGCCTGCACGAGCTGCGCGGCAGCATCGCGATCGTGCCACAGGACGCTGTGATCTTCTCGGCCAACGCGCTGGATAATATCCGCTACGGCCGCCCCGATGCCGGCGACGACGAGGTACTGGCCGCCGCCAAGGCCGCGCTGGTGGACGAATTCATCACCCGCCTGCCGCAGGGCTATCAAACCTTCCTCGGCGAGCGCGGCACGCGCCTGTCCGGCGGGCAGCGCCAGCGCATCGCGATCGCGCGCGCGATTCTGAAGAACGCGCCGCTGCTGCTGCTGGACGAGGCCACCAGCGCGCTGGATGCGGAATCGGAGATTGCGGTGCAGCAGGGATTAAACGCTGCGATGAAGGGACGCACGACGCTGATCATCGCGCACCGTCTGGCGACCGTGCAGAAGGTGGACCGCATCGTGGTGCTGGAACATGGCCGCATTGTCGAGACCGGCACGCCGGAGGACCTGCGCACCCGGGGCGGACTCTACGCGCGGCTGGCCAGCCTGCAGTTCGACGTGTGACTGAAAGGCGCGGACAGGCGCCGCCTGACCGTCAGATCTTCCTGCGCACGAACAGTGCTGCGACCTGCTTCTTCGGCTTGTCTTCGGTCGGCTCCGGCTTCTCGGCGTGCGGGGGGAAGGCGCTGGCAGCGGGCTCGTAGGGCTTGTCGAACCACGGGTCGTGGCTGGGTTTCCTGGGTGCGGCAGGACGCGTGCTATGGGTGCGCTCGGCATGCTCGCCGTGCGGCGCGCGTTCGTGGTGCCCAGTGCGCGGTGCACGCGGCCTGTCCGCATGCCGGACGACGGCCTTTTCCTTCGGAATCTCGTGCTTAATCAGCTTCTCGATCTCGGCCAGGTATTTTTCCTCCTCCGGCGACACCAGCGAGATGGCCGTGCCGAATGCGCCCGCGCGGCCGGTGCGGCCGATGCGGTGCACGTAGTCCTCCGCCGCGCCGGGGATCTCGTAGTTGATCACCATCGGCAGTTGGTCGATGTCCAGGCCGCGCGCGGCGACGTCGGTGCCGATCAGCACGGTGACCTTTCCGCTCTTGAAGGCGTCCAGCGCCTGGATGCGCTCAAGCTGGGACTTGTCGCCGTGGATCGCATCGGCCGCCAGCCCGTCACGCTGCAACTGTCTGGCCAGATGGCTGGCGGTCAGCTTGGTCTTGGTGAATACCAGTACCTGTTTGGCATCGCTGCCCTGCAACAGTTGCGCGAGCAAGGCATGCTTGTCCGCCTGTTCGACCAGATAGACCTTCTGCGTTACGTTTTCCGACGTGGCATTGCTGCGCGCCACCTCGATCAGTTTCGGGGTAGTCAGAAAATCTTCTGAAAGCTTTTTGATCTCCCTGGAGAAAGTCGCTGAGAACATCAGGTTCTGCCGCTGCCTGGGCAGCAGCGCAAGGATACGCTTGAGGTCGGGCATGAAGCCCATGTCCAGCATCCGGTCGGCCTCGTCGAGCACCAGCATCTGCACCTGGTTCAGCTGCACCGTCTTCATCTCGATGTGATCGAGCAGGCGGCCCGGCGTCGCGACCAGTATCTCGACGCCCCGCTTGAGCGCAGGCACCTGCGTCTTGATGTCCACGCCGCCGTAAACCACCAGCGAGCGCAGGTGGGTGTGTTTCGCATAGGCCCTGACGCTCTCCTCCACTTGGATCGCCAACTCGCGGGTCGGCACCAGGATCAGCGCGCGCACCGGATGGCGCGCCGGCGAGGTGCTGGTACTGGCATGGGGCAGCAGTTTTTGCAGCATCGGCAGCGAGAAGGCGGCGGTTTTGCCGGTGCCGGTCTGCGCGCCGGCCATCAGGTCACCGCCGTCGAGGACCAGCGGGATGGCTTGCGCCTGTATCGGGGTGGGGGTGGTGTAACCGGATTCGGTGAGCGCCTTGAGAATCTCCGGCGCGAGCTGCAATTCTGCAAAACTGACGTTATTCAATGTGTTGGTCTCTTTTTGATGACATGGGCTCCCCTTGTGCCGCATTATACGCCACCCCGGCAGCATCGCCCCTGTTAGCACAACCGTTTGATTTCATTGGATCGGAATGGCTGCCGACCTCACGGGGTGACATTGACCTTCAGGCCGAGTTTTTCGATGCGCTGCGCGAAGGCGTGTAGCTGCTGTGCCGGCAATGCGGACAGGCGCGGCGCTTCCGGCTGCATCGAGGGACGCGCCAGGCCGTAGAGCAGCACGCCTTGCGGCCGGTGCCCGTCGCGCAGCAGCCCCGACAGGAATTCGAGGTAATCGTCTTCGTCCTGCCGCGAGGGCGGCTCGCCGTCCAGCGCGAACCAGCAGGTCTGCACCCAGGTCGGGCAGCAGTCGATCGCGGAGATCAGGTTGTCGCGCACCCTGGCCAGGCTGATGCGGCTGTCATTGACGAGTTGCATCCCCTGCTCGCTGGCGCGATCCAGCTTGAACCACACTTCGCCGTTGAGTTTCGCGATGCCGCGCACCCCCTGCCGGACTTCATCGCGATATAGCAGGCTGCCGTTGGTGATCAGCACGGTCTTGACCGTTTCGGGCAGCGCGACCTCGCGGCGCACCCGCGCGATCGTTTCAACGACCTGCGCGAATTCCGCCGAACTGGTGGGCTCCCCGTTGCCGGACAGCGCGATGTCGTTGATGCGCTGCAGGCCTTCCGGGACGCGGGTCCGCATGAAATCGCCGTGCAGCAACTCGTTGAGGAAGCCGCGCAGCTCCTGCTCCAGCACGGCCAGGTCGATTTCCGGCGCAGTGCCGCGACTCAGGTCTGGTACCTGGCAGTAGATGCAGCGCCAGTTGCAGGCATTGTTGGGATTGAGGTTTATGCCGACTGACACGCTGCCGGCGCGGCGCGACACAACCGGGTAGACGTAACGCAGCGCAGCGCTGTCGCGGTCGTGATTCGCTGTATTCAGCATCCCGTCCGTCATCGCCAGCACTTCTTCAGGAATTGCCCAACGGCAGATACTTCGCCGGATCGACCGGCTTGCCGAGGCGGCGCACCTCGAAATGCAGCTTGACCTGCTCGGCGTCAGTGCTGCCCATCGCGGCGATCTTCTGGCCCTTGGTGACGCTCTGCCCTTCCTTGACGTGGATCTGGTCGTTGTGCGCGTAGGCGCTGAGGAACGTGCTGTTGTGCTTAATGATGATCAGCTTGCCATAGCCACGCAGTCCGTTGCCGCTGTAAACCACCTTGCCGGACGCGCTGGCAAGGACCGGCTGGCCGAGTTTGCCGGCGATATCGATCCCTTTGCGGTTGGCCGCCTCGGAAAACCGCGCGATCACCCTGCCCTGCGCCGGCATTCCCCAATCGAGGTCGGCCTCCTTGACCGTCGCGGCAGCGGGCGCTGCCGAAACAACAGGCTGCACCACCGGCTGCTTGACCGGTGCCGGCTTGGCCGCCCTTGGAATGTCTGCTTTGTCTGCTGCAGCGAGGGTAGTGACGATAGCGCTAGGCGCGGACTGCACCTGCTCGATCTGCGCCAGCGCCTTCTCGCTGTAGCTGTATTTCACCAGCTTGGGCTGATCCTTCAGCAAGTTATCCACTTGCCTCAGCTCGACAGCAGCGGGTGCCGCAATGGCCTCCGCTTCCTGCCCCCGGGGATGCAGGCGTATCTGCTGGCCGATGGAGATCAGCGTGGGGTCCTTGATGCCGTTCATCTCGGCCAGTTCGTGATAGTCGTAGCCGTAATTGAAGGCAATGCTGTACATCGTGTCGCCCTTCTGCACAACATGAAACTCGGGCCGCCAGTCTGTGTTGGCGGTACTGCCCTGATCCGGATCGCCTTTGCTGCCGTCGAAAACAGGGGCGCGATTCTTGCCGCCAGCGCAGCCGGCCAGCAGAACGGAGAGGATCAGTAACGTCAGGAATGTCTTCATGCCTTGCCCATCAACAGCGGTACGAATTTGACCGGTTCCAGCCGGGATTCGCGAAAGCCGCGCGCATCGCGCTCGACCAAGTTCAGCCACTGCTCCTGCGTTCCGACCGGTATGACCATTCTACCACCCACTGCAAGCTGCTCCCGCAGCGCGGCCGAAAGCGAAGGGGCTGCGGCGGCCATGATGATGCCGTCGAACGGCGCGGCATCGGACAGGCCGCTGCTGCCGTCGGCATAGCGTGTATTGACGTTGCGTATCTTCAACTCCGCCAGCTGCTTGCGAGCGCGCTCGTAGAGCGGCTTGATGCGCTCGACGGTGTAGACCTCGGGGAACAGCTGCGCCAGCACCGCCGCCTGGTAGCCACAGCCGGTGCCGATCTCCAGCACACGCTTGAACGGCTTATCGCCGGATTGGGCGGCACGCAGCACCTCGATCATGCGCGCGACGATATAGGGCTGCGAGATGGTCTGGCTGAAATTGATCGGCAGCGACACGTCGTCGTATGCGCGGCTCGCCAGCGCCTCGTCGACGAACAGGTGGCGCGGCACCTCGGCCATCGCCGCCAGCACCGCCTCGTCCCTGATGCCCTGCTCGCGCAGCCGCTCGATCATGCGCATCCGGGTGCGCTGCGAGGTCATGCCGATGCCGCTCAGCCTCGTGCTCATTTGAGCCAGCCCCGCACCGCATCGAGTTGGCTGTACTGCGTGAGGTCGATCTGCAGCGGTGTGATGGAAACCTGTTGCCGGGAGATCGCATGGAAATCGGTGCCCTCCCCGGCATCCTGCGCCTTGCCTGCCGCACCGACCCAGTACACGGTCTCGCCGTGCGGGTTGCTCGCCTTGACCACCGGTTCGGCCTTGTGGCGTTTGCCCAGACGCGTCACGGTGGTGCCCTGCAACTGGTCGTAGGGGATGTCCGGCACGTTCACGTTCAGCAGCCAGGGCTGGCTGTGCGTCTGGCCGGCAAAGCGTTGCACCAGCCCGGCGGCGACCCTGGCGGCCGTCTCGTAGTTGGCCAGCTGGTGCCCGGTCAGCGAAACCGCGATCGAAGGGATGCCGAGCAGGAATCCCTCGGTGGCCGCCGCTACCGTTCCGGAATAGATCGTGTCGTCGCCCATGTTGGCCCCGGCATTGATGCCCGATACCACCATGTCGGGCTGCTGGTCCAGCATGCCGGTGACCGCCAGATGCACGCAGTCGGTGGGCGTGCCGTTGACATAGTAGAAGCCGTTGGCCGCCTGGCGCAGCTTGAGCGGGCGGTCCAGCGTCAGCGAGTTAGAAGCACCAGAGCGGTCGCGTTCCGGCGCGACCACCACGACCTCGGCGACCTTTGCCAAGTGCTCTGCGAGGCAGGCCAGGCCGGGTGCGAAATAACCGTCGTCGTTGCTGACCAGGATGCGCATGGCTTGTTCAGTCATCAAGAGAGACGTTGCGCGTCTCGGGCAGGAAGATCAGGCCGATCACAAAAGCCATCGTCAGCAGCCCGACCGGGTACCACATGCCAGACAGCGCATTGCCAGCCTTGACGCTGAGCAGCGTGACCATGAATGGCGACATGCCGCCTATCCAGCCTGCGCTGAGGTTGTGCGGCAGCGCCACTGCGGTATAGCGGGTGCGCGCCGGGAACAGTTCGGCCAGCGTGGTAGTTTGCGGGCCGGTGATCAGGCCGACCGCGACGACCGGGATCAGCAGCAGCAGAAAGATCATCCCGCGGTTGACCTCCCCTGCTGCGGCCTGTTCGGTCCATCCCTCGGCTTTCAGCGCATCGGTCAGTTCAGCGGCGTTAAAGCCGGAGACCACACGCGTGCCGACCCGCACCAGCGTGGCATCGGGCGACTGCGCGGAATAAAGGGTGTAGGTCACGCCGAGCCTGGTCAGCAGCTGCTGGTTGCGCTCACAGTCGTTCTTGGTGTCGGTGAACGGATCGTAACCGCATGCATCACCATACAACGCGACCGGAACCTCGCTGTTGAACCGCTCCAGCGCGGGATTGCCGTAGTGCATCAGCCCCTTGAACACCGGCATGATCGCAAGGCACCCCAGCAGCAGGCCGGCAAGCAGGATCGGCCTGCGCCCGATGCGGTCCGACAGCCAGCCGAAGAAGATGGTCACCGGGAACAGCACCAACGTGCTGAGCATCACCAGCGTCGAGGCGGTCTGTGGGTCCAGCCTGACGACGCTCTTCAGGTACACGTTGGTATAGACCTGCGACGAGAAGAACAGCAGCGAGCCGCCTGCCGAAATGCAGAAGAACAGCAGCGCCATCCGCCCCAGCGTACGGCGGTGGGTCAGGCACTCGCGCAGCGGCGCCCCGGACAGGTTGTGCGCTTCGCGCAGATGCAGGAACACCGGCGACTCGTACATGTTCACCCGGCTTCTGATTGAGACCAGCAGCAGCAGGATGGACAGCAAGAACGGCACGCGCCAGCCCCATTCCTGAAATTCCTCCGGGCTCAGATAGGATTGCAGCAGCACCACCTGCAGGGTCGAGACGAGTATGCCCAGCGGCCCCATCAATTGCAGCACGCTGGTATAAAAACCGCGCCTGTTTTCCGGCGCATGCTCGGTCAGGTAGACCGCCGCGCCGCCGATCTCGCCGCCGACTGACAATCCCTGCAGCAGACGCAGCACCAGCAGCAGCACCGGAGCCAGCAGGCCGGCCTGCGCATAGGTGGGCAGCAGCCCGACGAAAAATGTGGACAGCCCCATCAGCACGATCGTCGCGATGAACACCGGCCGTCGGCCGTATTTGTCGCCCAGCGAGCCGAACAGCGCCGCGCCGAGCGGGCGCACCAGCATGCCGACACCGAAGGTGGCGAGGCTCGCCAGCAAGGCCGCGACCGGATTGTCAGGGGGGAAAAACAGCAGGCCGAAATAGGTAGCCAGCGACGCAAAGGTCAGGAAGTCATACCACTCCAGGAAGGTGCCGAAGCACGCCGCGACAGCGACTTTGCGGTGGATCGTGGCGGGAGATTCGGCAGGCGGGTGATTATCGGACATTTGATCGACCAGCAAAATTTACGAAACCCATCGGCCAGCCGGCCGATATGAAACTTGAACTTATGCCCAACGATCACACAACCCGCTGAAAACATGGACTGAAAGAATCTGGTCGGGGCGAGAGGATTCGAACCTCCGACCACGTGCACCCCATGCACGTACGCTACCAGGCTGCGCTACGCCCCGAAGGCGCGAATTATACAGAGCGGATGGCACTAATGACAACTTATCTTGCGATAAAAGGAATGCTCACGCCCACATAACAGCCAACTTGAGGTGGATAATTCAACCACTGCTTATGTTATCGAGTTGATACTTCCTGCCACCAGTCAGGGTAGGCGGCTTTGACTTCGCCAGATCGGTACAGTGCATTGGCGGTATTAAGGGCTTCAAGGCCGGGGCCAGTCTTGATTAGATAGATATTGGTTCCGATCTCAAGCTTCTTGACGACTTCGAGTTGGCGCGCTTGCAACCAATTGTTTGCCGCCCCCTGGCTCCATTGGGGATCGAGATGCACAATGATATTGCCCGGCAAGGCGCGCATCCGGCTGCCACTGCTCGGCCCTTCATGCAGTACAGGCGAAAACTTCCCCTGCGGATTACTAGCCTTGAGACTTTGTACTACTGCACCAGCACTGTTATTCATTTGCCAGAGGCGGATACCGCGCTGCGGATGCTTCGTCGGCATAACCCTTGCTGCCGGGAAGGCATTTTTTACCGACTGCTCGCCTTGCGGACCGGGATTGAACTCCGCAACTAGTTGTGGATTAACCCACACCCGTTGCTCGCGGTCTCCGTCATACCAGACATCTGACTGGGTGAACTTTGCAGACTTATTGGCGGTTTTCATCTCCAACGCACAAGCCACGTCCAGTGTTAACAAAACGACCAGCAATAACAGAGGTATCTTCCCGTTCCGCATGTTCAATAGCATTGCAACTACTCCTTTTTCAATATCTGGTGAATGCCATGCAATGTCTTACCGGCCGTAAAACTTAAGCTGCCAGGACTGGAAGGTGCCGATATCGATAGGCCCTCCATCCTGTACGGTCAATGTCCAGTTGCCATCGGCCGCCTCGCCCAGATGGCGCGCACTACCGAACATCCATCCGTTATGGGGCGTACAAACACTGTTGGGACAGGGATGCGATTCCGACAATTGACTGATCGTGCCTGCCGGACTGGTCAGTGTGATCGCAAGGTCACCTGCATAGGTATGATCGCCCGCGCTGAAGGTGATCTCGATATATTCGATGTTGGTGATCGTGCTGCCGGCAACGATGATTGTGTTAGCAACAGCGGCACCGGGAAAACCTGCCCAGGGACTATCCGGAATCGGCAAGTTCGGTGACAACATCGCTGTGGCATAGGTCTTCTGCGCACCCACATT
>DASWTZ010000044.1:0-5225 GCA_036401875.1 Gallionella sp. | reverse complement strand
AAAAACCCTACCCACAAGTCCAATATCGTCCTGTTCATCAGGTACCCCGGAACATGAATGCCGTCAGAATGAAGTCGAGCCCCAGGATGGCCAGGGACGAGATCACCACCGTGCGCGTCGTCGCCCCGGAGACCCCCTCGGCGGTGGGCTCGGCGTCGTAGCCCTCGAAAACGGCGATCAGCGAGATCGCCACGCCGAACACGACGCTCTTGATGACGCCGTTCAGGATGTCCTCCCGCACGTCCACCGAGGACTGCATCTGCGACCAGAACGCTCCCTCGTCCACGCCGATCAGCATCACGCCGACCAGGTAGCCGCCGAACACGCCCATGGCCGAAAACATCGCCGCCAGCAGCGGCATCGAGATCACCCCGGCCCAGAACCGCGGCGCGACGATGCGCGCGATCGGGTTCACCGCCATCATCTCCATCGCGGAAATCTGCTCGGTAGCCTTCATCAGGCCGATTTCGGCGGTCATCGCCGAACCCGCGCGGCTGGCGAACAGCAGCGCGGCCAGCACCGGCCCGAGCTCGCGCACCAGACTCAGCGCCACCAGCGAGCCCAGCGCCGACTCCGAACCGTAGCGCTTGAGGGTCTCGTAACCCTGCAGGCCCAGCACCATACCGACGAACATCCCCGCCACCAGGATGATGATCAGCGACATCACGCCGGAAAAGAACAGCTCCTTGGTGATCAGGTGGAAACGGCGGAAACTGCCGCCCGAGTACATCAGGGCAAGGACAAAAAAGCGGGTTGCCCTGCCGAGACGCCATACCGCGTCGATCACGCGGCGCCCGACCGCTCTTATCCCTCCGAATACTGTTGATACCGGCATATGGTCAGCCCTGTAATTTCAAATCTTGACGGTAAGCCCCGCCCGGATAATGGAATGGCATCGGGCCATCCATCTCGCCATGCACGAACTGGTGCACGAAATCCTGTCCCGAGGCGCGGATCTCATCGGGCGTCCCCTCGGCGACGATCACACCATTCGCCATGAAATAAATATAGTCCACGATCTTCATCGACTCCTGTATATCGTGGGTCACGATGATGGAGGTCGCGCCCAGCGCATTGTTCAACTGACGGATCAGGTCGCCCACCACGGTCAACGAGATCGGGTCCAGCCCGGCAAACGGCTCGTCATACATGATCAGCATCGGGTCCAACGCCACCGCCCGCGCCAGCGCGACGCGACGCGCCATCCCCCCGGACAGCTCGGAGGGCATCAGGTCGTGCGTGCCGCGCAATCCCACCGCATGCAGCTTCATCAACACCAGGTCGCGTATCAACTCTTCCGGCAGCTCGGTATGTTCGCGCATCTGGAACGCGACATTGTCGTACACCGACATGTCGGTGAACAAGGCGCCGAACTGGAACAGCATGCCCATCTTGCGGCGCATTCGGTACAACCCGTCCTGATCGAGTTCGTGCATCACCTGCCCGGCCACTTTCACGTACCCCTGTGTTGGCTTGAGCACCCCGCCGATATGGCGCAGCAATGTCGTCTTGCCGCAACCGCTCAGGCCCATGATGGCTACCAGCTTGCCCTTCGGAAAGGTCATGTTGATGCCCTGCAGGACCGCGCGCTCATCGTAGGCGAAATTGAGATCGCGTATTTCGACTGCTGCTGACGAAGACAAGATTGAAAATCCAATTAATCGCAAGTTTCCATTCTAAACCAGCCGCACCCAAACCCCCAACTTGGGAACGGGCTGCACATCCCGAGTCCACTCCAAGGGCTTGAGCCTATTGAGATTAGGCGCGCTTGCCGTTATGCTGCACAGCTGTCCTCCCTGCCAACATCACAATATCGGGTACTATTTTGACGCTCCCCAGCCTGCTCATCGTCGATGACGACCCTCTGATCCGCGAAGGATTGGCCATTTCATTCAGCCGCGATTTCACGATATACCAGGCCGAGTCGCGCACAGCGGCAATCGAGTTGCTTCGCCAGTTGCCCAGCCCGCCTCAACTGGCGCTGATCGACCTCGGCCTGCCCCCCTTACCGCACCGCCCGGACGAAGGCTTTCACCTGATCGCGGAACTGCTGGCGCATTCCCCGAAAATCAAGATTTTCGTGCTGTCGGGACAGGACGAGCAGAGCAACGCGCGGCACGCTCGCTCTCTGGGTGCGATCGACTTCATCGCAAAACCCTGCCCCCCCGAAAAAATCAAAGAGTACCTCGACGGCGCCCTGAAGGTCGGCGAAAGCGAACGCCGCGACCAGGACAGCGACCTGCAGTCACTGGGCATAGTCGGACAAGGCGCGGCGATACAGGCATTGCGCAGCCAGATCAGGATGTATGCGACCATCCCATTCCCGGTGCTCATCGAAGGTGAATCGGGTTGCGGCAAGGAACTGGTCGCCGCCGCGATCCAGAGTCTGGCAAGCAACCCCAAGGCACCATTCAAGGCGCTCAACTGTGCGGCCATCGCGCCCACCCTGATCGAGCCCACGCTGTTCGGCTACAGCAAGGGCGCTTTCACCGGCGCGACCAGCGCGCAAGCCGGTTTTTTCGAGGAGGCTTCGGACGGCACGCTGTTCCTCGACGAGATAGGCGAGCTGCCACTCGAATTGCAAACCAAGCTGCTGCGCGTGCTCGAAAACGGCGAATACCAGCGTGTCGGCGAAACCTCGACGCGCAAAAGCCGGGCGCGCATCATTGCGGCGACCAACCGCAACATGCGCGAGATGGTCAAGACCGGCCAGTTCCGGAGCGACCTGTACCACCGCCTGAACGTGTTTTCGATCGCGGTCCCGCCGCTGCGCGAACTGGGCCAGGACAAGCTGGTCCTGCTCAACCATTTCCGTGCCCTTTACGCGCAGCAGATCCAGCAACCACCATTCGAATTGCACCCCGAGGCATTGTCGAACTGGGAGCAGTACAGCTTCCCCGGCAACACGCGGGAATTGCGCAACATCGTCATCCGCCTGACGACCAAATATCCGGGCAAGGCCGTCAGCGCAGCGCAATTGCAGGACGAGTTCGATCCGACCGAGGTGGTCGCATCGCCCACGCAGGACGCATCGAGCGATTCGATCAGGCAGCAGATACTGGGAGGCGACTTCAACCTGAACCGGCATCTGCATCACCAGGAGGGGCTGTACATCACCGCCGCGCTCGAACTGTCCTCCGGCAACGTAAGCGAGGCGGCAAAATTGCTCGGTATAAACCGCACCACCCTGCACAGCAGGCTCAGTGCGCACGACAAACCCACCCAATAGGGACTCGCCATGTACCTTGAGCACTTCGGATTGAAGGAACCGCCATTCAGGATCACGCCGGTCACCGTCTTCTTTTTTTCCGGCGCCAACCGAGGCGAAATACTGGATGCGCTGATCTATTCCATCAGCGAAGTCGAGGGCATCATCAAGGTCAGCGGCGAGGTAGGCAGCGGCAAGACCATGCTGTGCCGCATGCTGCTGGAGAGGCTCCCCGGCCACATCGAGGCAATCTATCTTGCCAACCCCAGCCTGACGCGTGAAGAAATGCTGTATGCGATCGCCGACGGGCTCGGCCTGAACATCAGGGATGAGCGGGTCGGCATCATCATGCAGAGCATCCAGAACAGACTGGAAGAAAAGGCCCGATCCGGCAAGCGCGTTGTCGTCCTGGTCGATGAAGCCCACGCGATGCCGACGGAGACGCTGGAAGAACTACGCCTGCTCTACAACCTCCAGGTCGGAAATGCCAAACTGATGCAGATCGTGCTGTTCGGTCAGCCCGAACTGAACGCCAAGCTGGAAAGTTCGAACATGCGCCAGCTCAAGGATCGCATCGCGCACCACTTCCACATGCAGCCCCTGTCTCGCGACATCCTGGAAAACTATCTGATGTTCCGGATGCGCGCCGCCGGCTACCATGGCCCGAACATCTTTTCTTCAGCCGCCATCAAGCATATTGCCGAGGCGTCAAATGGACTGATGCGCCGCGTCAACATCCTTGCCGACAAGTCGCTGCTGGCGGCCTTTGTCGAGGACACGCACAACATCGAGGCGCACCATGTCAAGGCAGCGATGCGCGACAGCGAACTGCGCGCTTCCGGCCTGACCCGGAAGAAGGCCATCCTGCTTGCCGCAGCGCTTACCGGCCTGCTCGCGGCCGCGATGGCCGCCCTGATGCTGACCGGCAAACTGCAAACGGCCTTCGTTTCCCCGGCAACACTAACCTCGGATGCACCCGCCTCCGACGCGCCCCCCTTGGCTGACACCTCCAATCCGGCGGCCGCCCCCCAGAAAACAGTATCTGCATCCGCTACCAGTGCTCCTAGTATGTTCGAACAGCGCATGTCGGCGGGGAAGCGCCTGGCCGAGCAGAAAAAAGCCGTGGCCAGCCTTCAGCTCTTCTACAACGAGGAAATCCGGCAGGACCGGATCGAAGGCTTCCTGAGGCGCGCAGAAAGGCTGGGCAAACTGTCTGACATCTACCTGCTTCCGGCAAAGTTCGGCGACAAGGACGGATTGCGCGTGCTCTACGGGGCATACGGATCGACCGAGGAGGCGCTGGCTGCATCCAAAAATTTGCCCACGCCCTACCAGAATTCCTTCGCCCCCTCGATTTACATTTTCTGATCACCGATCAGAGGGAGGGCCCTTCAAAAACCCCGCCCTACCTCATTTGGTGTATTGAGCAATACCCACAAAACTGCTAGGCTAAACGCAAATAAAGTAGGGGATAAGGCATGCGCTCATGCAAAATAGTATTGCTGTGCACCATAGGGGGGTCACTTGCCGGTTGCGGCACAACGGCCATCCAACCTTCCGACCAGCACCTGCAGGCCCCCTCCGCTCAGGAAAAGCAAACCGAAATCCCCAGGCCGCTCACCAACAGAGTGGTGCTTCCGCCGCCCAAGCCGGCCAGTCAGGTTGAAACTTACAGCGTGGTGGTCACGAATGTGCCCGCCCACGAAATCCTCTTCGCACTGGCGCGCGATGCAAAGGTCAACCTCGACATCCACCCCGGCATCGCAGGCACGGTAACCATCAACGCGGTGAACCAGACCCTGCCGCAGATCCTCACCCGCATCGCGAAGCAGGTGGATATGCGCTACGAGCTCGACAACGGCACGCTGACGGTGATGCCCGACTCGCCCTATCTGCGCAATTACAAGATCGATTACGTGAACATGGAGCGCGACTCGGACGGTGCGATCTCCAATGCGACCCAAGTCGGCTCCAATCCATCAGGCAGCGCTGCAGGCAGCACTTCCGGCAGCAACAA
>DASWTZ010000043.1:0-1697 GCA_036401875.1 Gallionella sp. | reverse complement strand
AGCAGCAAGGTCAGCGTCAGGCTGACGATCATCACCGCCCAACTGCTGCCGCGCGCCTGCGCAAGGTTCCGTACCCAGTGCAGATCGATCGCCAGATAGCGCAGCCCGGCGCAGAAATGATGCAGGAACGCCCACAACAGGCCGAGCAGCAGCAATTTGGCCAGCGGATGGGCCAGTGCCTCCATAAGCACGGTATGGGTCTCGATCGAGCGAAGGCTGTATTGCAGCATCCACAGCAGCAGCGGCAACGCAAAAAACAGCGCCGCGCCGCTGGCGCGATGCAGGATGGAAACGATACCGGGAAGAGGCAGTCTGATGAGGTGCAGGGCAAGGAATTTTGGGCGTTTCTTGTGCATTTTTTGTGCTGTGCCTTGACATGAAACTGACGGTCCCAATGCTACACCTTTTACATGGCAGCCGAAAACCAAAACAATTATCATGCGTCATCGGTCGCGCCATCGTGACAAACAGGAGTCAGACATGAAAGCACCCATCCGCATCACCGTTACCGGAGCCGCCGGGCAGATCGGCTACGCCACGCTGTTCCGCATCGCCAATGGCGACATGCTGGGGCGCGAGCAACCAATCATCCTGCAGCTGCTGGACCTGCCCCAGGCGCAGCAGGTGCTACGCGGCGTCGCGATGGAGCTGGAGGATTGCGCCTTCCCGCTGTTGCAGCAGGTCATCGTCACCGACGACCCCAGGGTCGCATTCAGGGACACCGAGGTCGCGATGCTGATCGGTTCGCGTCCGCGCAGCAAGGGCATGGAGCGCAAGGACCTGATCGAGGCCAACGCCGCGATCTTTTCGGCGCAGGGCAAGCTGCTCAACGAATATGCGGCGCGCCACGTCAAGGTGCTGGTGGTGGGCAACCCCGCCAACACCAACGCGCTGATCGCGATGAAGAATGCCCCCGACCTCGACCCGCGCAACTTCAGCGCGATGATGCGCCTGGACCACAATCGCGCGATCGCCCAGGTCGCCCTGAAGCTGTTCCAGCCGATACGCGACATCAAGAAGATGGTGGTGTGGGGCAACCACTCCGGCACCCAGTACCCCGACCTCGACCACGCCGAGATACGCGGCCGTCTGGTGCGCGACGTTCTACCGGATCTGGACTGGGTGGAAAACGAGTTCATCCCCACCGTGCAGAAGCGCGGCGCGGCCGTCATCGAGGCGCGCGGCCTGTCCAGCGCCGCCAGCGCAGCCAATGCCGCCGTTTCGCATGTCCACGACTGGATGCTCAGCTCGCACCACAACGACTGGGTGACGATGAGCGTGCCCTCGGACGGCAGCTATGACATACCGGAGGGCGTGGTCTACGGCTTCCCGGTCACCTGCAAACACGGCCATTACACCATTGTGCAGGGCCTGCCTATCAGCAGGCTGGGACGCAAGCATATGGCCGAGAGCTACCGCGAACTGACCGAAGAACGCGACCATGTCAGGCATCTGCTGGGGTAAGGGGACCCGATGGAAGAACGCCAGATAAAACGCTTGCTGATCATCGTCGCGCTCAGCCTCGCCATCATCATGCTATTCAAGAAGGTGCTCACCGAAACCGCCGTGACCCTGAACCAGACGGCTGCCGAGAAGAAACAGGCCGCGCCCGCCCAGTTGCCCTCCGTCGAGTTGCCCACTGTCCAGCTGCCACCCGATGAGCTCCCGCCCGTCATGCTGGAACCGGTGCATTTTCC
>DASWTZ010000042.1:0-5862 GCA_036401875.1 Gallionella sp. | reverse complement strand
TTACCTTGGCGTCCTTATCATCGTCCGCCTCTGCCAGTTCGAGCAGCTTGCGCACCGGCAAGCCGTCAACGAATTCGCCATTGGTGTAGTAGTTCCCCGCCTCGAGTTTCCCCGCTTCGCGCGAGGCCCGCAGCGCATGCTTGCTGGCCAGTTTGTAGATTTTGAGGAGGTCGTCTTCGTTGATGTCCAGATAGGAACCGATTTCGCGCAACGCAAAGGAGAAGTCGGCATGCGTTAAAGGCTCATGAACTTTCACAGGAGCCTTTGTCGCATGTACTTTTTTGAGACTGGCCGGGTAACGCCGCCAGGGAAAGGCATAATTGAAAGCGACGGCTGTAAACAGCATTACCGCAACGTTCAACAGCACCGGGGTCAGTACAAACTGGTAGCCAAGCTCATGCACGCCCGCCCCGCCGATCACGGCAGCCAAGGCCGTCCCGCCGCCCGGGGGATGAAGGCAGCGCAGGTAATACATCGAGGAGATCGCCAGCGCCACGGCCAGCGAGGCTGCCAGCAGTTGATCCGGGATGAACAGGGCGCAGCTCACCCCGATAACAGCAGATACCAGATGGCCGCCGACCAGTTGCCAGGGCTGTGACAATGGACCATGTGGCACGGCAAACAGCAGCGCCGCAGAAGCGCCCATCGAGGCAGTCAGCACCGCAGCCGCCGTGTCACCGACCGTAAACAGACTCACCACCATCGTCAAGGCGATGGCAACCAGCGCACCCAATCCGGAGATCAGTTTTTCGCGATGACCGGTTACATTCGCTTCCAGCCCCAGCAACTTCGATATCTGCTCTGCATCCATGTTACCTGTTACCCCCGCACTTAATGATGCACGGATAATACATGTTTTATGTTATCTTGGTAACTGTTAGAACAGAAAGGAATAAATACGGTGTCCTATATCCTGCTGAAAAATCTTCATATCGGCTGCGCGGCAATCAGCTACGCCCTGTTCGTGCTGCGCGGGATCTGGACTCTGCGTGGTGCGGACATCATGCGGCAGCGCTGGGTGAGAATTGCACCGCATGCTGTCGACACGGTGTTGCTCTCCAGTGCCATCGCGCTAGCCTATACCATCGGGCAATATCCGTTTGTTGTCGGCTGGCTGACCGCCAAGGTGCTGGCACTGTTGCTTTATATCGGCCTGGGCTTCGTCGCACTGCGGTTCGGCAAGAGCAGGAGCATCCGCCTTTTTTCGTGGCTGGCGGCGCAGGCGGTGTTCCTCTATATCGTGCTGGTCGCCATCAGCCACGAGCCATTTCCATACCGGGGGTAGATCATATGATTCCATTTCCTTCGGGTGCGAACGCACCCGGTTTTGATGACCCGCTGGAAATGCTGCATGCGTGCCACGGCAAGATACTTCGCCAATGCGACACGCTGCAGAAACTGTGCGTGCATCTCACGAAGCATGGCTGCGATGAAGCGGCACAGCAAGCCGCTCAGGGCATCCTGCGTTATTTTGATACTGCGGGAAAGTTCCATCATCAGGATGAAGAGCAGGACCTGTTCCCCGCGCTGCGCAGCAGCGCCGATCAGGCCAGTCTGCATGCCCTGCTTGAGCGTTTGTTGGCAGAACACGTCGTCATGCTGTCCGCCTGGGAAGAGCTGCGAGCAGAGCTGCAGGCCGTGGCTGGCGGGACGCATGGCACGATCACTGACGGGCTGAAGGATCGCTTCATCGAAAGCCATACGGCGCACATCGCGATTGAAGAAGCCGAGTTACTCCCGCTTGCAGCAAAAGTTCTCGGAGCAAAACAGCTGGCATCGCTGGGCGTACGCATGGCTGCCCGGCGCAGCGTTGTCACTGTGCTTACCTGATGGTTGCATCTGTGAAGACGGCGTTCACTTTCAATCAACAACAAAAGTTTACGATTAAAACTGCGGAAATTTGACGGCGTTGCCTCGTTGTTTGTAGTATCAGCGCAGAGCTTGATTAAATCATCATCAGCATCCACGAAGAGATGTAATTGCGATGCGCCCAGCATACCAAATTGGACCTCGCAGATTTCGCCCTATGCATTGTGTAGGGCTTGGCCTTTATCAGCACAGCAAGGGAAAGTAGAGATGTTTGAAAATTCACGCGTCAGCGTTCGCCTCGGTATCGCTTTCACCTCCGTGGTGGTGGTTTTCGCAGCGACGATCATTCTGGTCGGCGTTTCACTATCCAATCTCACTGGCAATATAAAGCACATCAACGACGTAACTGTCCCCTACCTGCTGGTTGTCGATGAAATGGACGTCAGCCGCGCGCAGGTCCAGCAATTTCTGACCGATGTTGCCGCAACCCACGACAGGGCTGCCTACAAGGAAGCAGAACAGGCTGCACAACGATTCCTGAGTGGAGTGGGAAAGTTCAGGCAACTGTTCCAGCAAAGAAACGACGTGCAGAACCTCAAGGATATCGAAGCCATCGAAAATAGTTTCAATCGCTTCTACGACAGCGGCATCGTTATGGCAGAGGCTTATATCAAGGATGGTGTCGATGCAGGCAACCTGCTAATGAAAGGGGATGACAAGACACGCGGATTCGACATGGATAGCGAAGTGATCGCCGACGAATTGTCCAAATTCCGCGAGCAGCAGATTTCCCGCGCCGGCATAATCACCACGAATGCTGTCAGCAATGCCGATGCGACCATGGCGGAGATGATATTCGGAAGCCTGGTTGCGACCTTGCTGGCCGCAGCACTCGGCCTGTGGATCGTGCGTAGCATCTTGAAGCAACTGGGAGGTGAACCGGCCTATGCAGCAGAGGTGATGTCACGGATCGCCGGCGGAGACCTGACGATCCAGGTCCAGACCAGGACGGGCGACCATAGCAGCCTGCTGTATTCAGTCAAAGACATGGTGGGCAAACTCACCGGGATCGTCACCAATGTACGGCGCAACACCGATTCGATCAATACGGCCACCCAGGAAATAGCCGAAGGCAACCTCAATCTGTCGCAACGCACTGAAGAACAGGCAACCAGCCTGGAGGAGAGCGCTTCCAGTCTTGAGGAACTCACTTCGACGGTACGCCAGAACGCCGAAAATGCAAAGCAGGCCAGTCGGCTGGCAGCCGATGCCTCCGACATCGCCATCAAAGGCGGCCAGGTCGTAGACGAGGTCGTCGAAACGATGGCTTCGATCAGCGCCAGTTCTCAGAAGATCAAGAACATCATTGACGTCATCGAGGGTATCGCCTTCCAGACCAACATCCTGGCCCTGAATGCCGCCGTCGAGGCTGCACGGGCCGGCGAACAGGGCCGCGGCTTCGCTGTCGTGGCTGGAGAAGTGCGTAACCTGGCCCAGCGCTCCGCTGCTGCGGCCAAGGAAATAGCGACATTGATCAATGCATCCACGGAAAAGGTCGAGGATGGCACCAGGCAGGTCGACAAGGCCGGCGCAACGATGAGTGAGATCGTCAAGGCGGTCAAGCATGTCACCGATATCATGTCCGAAATCTCGGCGGCGTCGGTTGAGCAAAGCGCGGGTATCGAGCAGGTGAACACCGCCATCACACAGATGGACGAAGTCACCCAGCAGAATGCCGCACTCGTCGAGGAGGCCGCTGCTGCCGCTGAAGCGCTGAAGGAGCAAGCCGCCAGCCTGCTTGCTGCGGTCAGTGCATTCAAACTGGACCACACTAATAATATGCGCGCTTACCAAACCGAAGTCATCGGCGCACGCGCCCTCCCCGTGGCAAAACCACTCGGCATTCCTCGCGGTCTGCCCAGCAAGAATTCAAGGAGCCAGAACGGTACCTGGAAGGAATTCTGACACGATGGTGGAATCGGCCGCGAACATCTGGCCCGTTCCACTCACACTCTTCACTCGAATATCCGGTGAAACACATTGCTTTACAGTTCAGGAGTCGTGCGTTAAATTCCCGTCATGAGAACCGTCCTGATTTTATCTGCAATGCTGCTTAGCGCCTGCGGGACAGGCCGTGACAATATACGCAGCAATGAGGCAGGCAGCCAAGTTTCCGCCAGAAAAGTGACCTCCTATGCTGAAAGCCTGGTCGGCACCCCGTATAAATATGGCGGAAACTCGCCTGATATCGGGTTCGATTGCAGCGGTTATGTCGGGCACGTGTTCGAACGCACTGCCGGGCTGTCGCTGCCCCATAATGCACGGCAAATAAGCCAGCACGGCAACCCAGTCTCGCCATCACAGTTGCGACCGGGAGATCTGGTGTTCTATGACACCAATCGCCATTCCTATTCTCACGTCGGAATTTACTTGGGAAATGACAGATTCATCCACGCTCCCAGCAGCGGCGGCAGGGTACGAATCGAGGACATGAACCTCGCCTACTGGAAGAAGCACTACAACGGCGCGAGACGCCTTACTTCGCGCGACTGATTTCGGTGTCCGGCTTGGACTTCCTCGCCTCTTTCAATGCCTGCGCAAGCTGAAAAACCGACATCGCATAATAGTCACTGTTGTTGTAGCGTGTGATGACTTCGAAGTTGTTGAACACCAGCCAATATTCCTTATCCGACTCCACTGTAAAGTCGGCTAGGCGCGCGGTCCCAGCCGGGCTGGCGGATTTCTCCACGCGCACGCCCTCATTTAACCAGTCTACAACGCTACGAGGGGCCGGAATATTGCCGGTCCGGATTTTTTCGTCGACCTGCGCGGGCACGGCGACAACCTCCCCGCTTGCCCAGCCATAATTTTTCAGATAGCTGCCAACACTGCCTATCGCATCGGGAGGTTCGCGCAGCAGATCTATCCTGTGATCACCGTTGTAATCAACCGCATAGGTACGATAGCTGCTGGGCATGAACTGCGGAATACCCAGCGCACCTGCGAAAGATCCGCGTATCGTCAGCAGATCGAACTGCTGCTCGCGCGCCAGCAGCAAATAGTTTTCCAGCTCACTACGGAAAAATTTGGCACGGCGCGGATAATCGAAGGCCAAAGTGGTCAGCGCATCCAGAGTAAGGAAGGTGCCCACATCCAGACCATAAACCGTTTCCACACCGATCACCGCCAAAATGATCTCCTGTGGAACACCGAACTCCCTCTCGGCATTCTGTAATGCTGCCAGATGTTTATCCCAGAATTTCAGGCCCAGCCTGATGCGTTCCGGATTCACGAAAGAGGCACGATATTCCGGCCAAGGCCTGATGGTCGGCGGGCGGGAAATGGCCTCGATCACCGTCGGAATATGCTGAGCACGATCGAACACCACCTCCAGCTCATTTCGTTTGAATTGATGCTTCTCTACCATTTCTTCGATAAATTCGGGTATGCCCGGCAACACAACGGCTAATGCAGCATGCGGCACAGAAAGTAATGACAACAATATTAAAATGCGAGAAATTCTCATGATGCGGGATTTTACTCGATGTAATCGCTCGACACACCAGCGCATCTACTGGTAAATTGGGGCTTTATCCAATTGCTGAGAGCTGCTGACATGTCCAATCCAACTCAACATCATCCGCTTATCATCCTCGGTTCCGGCCCGGCTGGATACACCGCTGCCGTCTACGCCGCACGCGCCAACCTGAATCCCGTGCTGATCACCGGTCTTGCCCAGGGCGGGCAGCTGATGACCACCACCGAAGTGGACAACTGGCCGGCCGATCCGAACGGTGTGCAGGGCCCGGAGCTGATGCAGCGTTTCCAGCAACATGCCGAGCGGTTCAACACGCAGATGATCTTCGACCATATCCATACCGCAAAACTGCAACAGAAGCCTTTTGTGCTGACCGGTGATGCCGGCACCTATAGTTGTGACGCGTTGATCATCTGCACAGGTGCTTCCGCCCAATATCTGGGACTGCCGTCCGAGGAAGCCTTCATGGGACGTGGCGTTTCCGGATGCGCCACCTGCGACGGCTTCTTCTACCG
>DASWTZ010000041.1:0-8123 GCA_036401875.1 Gallionella sp. | reverse complement strand
GACATCCGCGTCGCCGGCGGCAACTTCATCACCGCGCAGCCGATAGGCGTGATCAACGGCGTAGACCTGATGCACACCGGCAGCGTGCGCAAGGTCGATGTCGCCGCGCTGAACGACAGGATGGAATTCGGCGAGGTCGTGCTGCTCTCGCCGTTCGGCTATTCGCCCACCGGCGAGGTGTTCAACCTGACGCTGGAGGACGTCGCCACGTCTACCGCGATCGCACTGGACGCCGACAAGCTGGTGTTCCTGATGGACACCGACGGGGTGCATGACAGGAAGGGCAAGCTGCTCAAGGAACTGACCGTCGCCGAAGCGCAGCAGGTCCTGGCCGAAAAACGCAAGCTGCCGGACGACATCAGCATGTTCCTGCCCTGCGCGATCCGCGCCTGCGAGGCCGGCGTGGCCCGCACCCACCTGATCAGCCGCCATACCGACGGCGCCGTGCTGCAGGAGCTGTTCAGCGACCACGGCATCGGCACGATGGTCGTCGAGAGCACGCTCAACACGCTGCGCGCCGCCAGCATCGAGGACATCGGCGGCATCCTGGAATTGTTGCGCCCGCTCGAAGAGAGCGGCATCCTGGTGCGGCGCTCGCGCGAGCTGCTGGAGCGCGAGATCGAG
The DNA here is from genome assembly GCA_036401875.1 of Gallionella sp. Classification (GTDB taxonomy): domain Bacteria; phylum Pseudomonadota; class Gammaproteobacteria; order Burkholderiales; family Gallionellaceae; genus Gallionella. Next base: position 7,499 of record DASWTZ010000041.1, on the reverse strand, counting down.
CGCTTCGTGGTGCTGGAACACGACCACCGCATCGTCGGCTGCGCCGCTCTGTACCCCTTCCCCGACGAGGCTGCGGCCGAGCTCGCCTGTCTCGCGGTCGAGGCGCAGAGCCGCGACCGTGGATACGGTGAAGCCATCCTCAATCACGTACTGTCCATCGCGAAATCGCAGAGGATGAAGAAACTGTTTGTGCTCACGACCCGCACAGCGCACTGGTTCGTCGAACGCGGCTTTAACGAGGCCGACGTCTCCGCGCTGCCCGAACAGAAGAAGTCGCTGTACAACTGGCAGCGCAAGTCTAAGGTTTTCGTCAGGAAGATCTAGCAGCGGCACGGCGCGGTTCGGTGCGCCTCACACCTCGTCAAATCTCCAGCGTCAGACACTTGCACGCGCCGCCTGCCTTGAGGAATTCCGAGACGTCGGCCTCCACCACCTCGAAGCCGCGCTGCGCCAGCGCGGACTTCAGCCCCGCCGAAGCCCGGTGCATGATGAGGGTCTGGCCGATCGAGACCGCGTTGCAGGCAAAATCCCTAGCATCCGCCTCCGCAATCCACAGAATGCCGGCACCGAACGCACTCTTGAGCGCCGCGACGCTTTCCGCCGCAAACGCCTGTTCATAGGCGATCGCCTGGCCCTGCGGCAGCGGGCAGAAGCAGGTATCCAGGTGGTACCAGCGCGGATCGGCCAGCGCCAGGGCGTGTGCCTCGACACCCAGCAGAGCCCTGATCTCGCCCAGCGCATGCGGGTCGCTGCGGAAACCGGAGGCCAGCCACAACCTGCCTCGCATATCGAACAGCCCGTCGCCCGCACCCTCGAATACCGTCCCCTGCGCCAGATGCTTTACTTGGTAGCCCTGCGCGGCAAAGAAGCGTTCGAAGTGCTTCTCTTCCGGCCGGCGTTCGGCATGGCGGAACGTCGCAATGACGGCATCGTCGCCGTGGACCAGCCCCGCGTTGGCGGTGAACACCATGTCCGGCAGGCCCGCGACCGGCTCGATCAGCGTGACCTGCGCGAGTCCCGCGACGATGTCATGCAGGTTCTGCCACTGCCGCCGCGCCAGCGCCCGGTCCACCCGGCCCTGATTGCCCTCCATCCACGGATTGATGACGTAGCACACGTCAAAGAATTGCGGCTCGCACATCAGGAAGCGTTTCATGATTGGACCCTGTTCATGAATGGCGACGCTTACTTCGGACCGGCCGTTTCCTCGTGCCACGGCGCGACCTTAAGCAGCAGCAGCATCCCCGGCAACGCCAATGCCGCGCACAGAAGGAAGAACACCGTCCAGCCCATAGCCTCGACCAGCCAGCCGGTCGCCGCGTTGGCGAAGGTGCGCGGCACGGCCATCAGGCTGGTGAACAGCGCGAACTGGGTCGCAGTGTAGGCCGGGTGGGTAGAACGGGCGATGAAGGCAACGAAGGCGACCGTGCCCAGCCCGACACCCAGCGCTTCGAGGCCGATCACGATGCCGAGCTGGGCCAGCTCCACGGCAGTGATCTCGGCATGGTGCCCCAGCGAGGCGAGCCAGGCGAAGCCGAAGATAGACACCACCTGCACCACGCCGAACAGCCACAGCGCACGGTTGATGCCGATCTTCACCATCCACAGACCACCCAACAGTCCGCCGATCACCGCGGGCCACAACCCGGCGTTCTTCGCGATCAGGCCGATCTGGGTTTTGGTGTAGCCCATGTCGAGATAGAACGGTGTCGCCAGCGCGGTGCACATGCTGTCGCCGAGCTTGTAGAAGAACAGGAACGCGAGGATCAGCAACGCGCTGTTCCAGCCCCGCCGCGTGATGAACTCATGAAAGGGCTCGACCACCGCCTCGCGCAGCGTCTTGGGCGGCGCGGCGCGATGCGGCTCGGAAACCAGCAGCGTCATCGCGATGCCCGGCAGCATGAACAGCGCCGTGATGATGAACACCATGTCCCACGGCAGGTAGTCGGCGAGCACCAAAGACAACGAACCGGGAATCAGCCCGGCGATGCGGTAGGCGTTCACGTGCACTGCATTGCCCAGCCCCAGCTCGACGTCGCTCAACAACTCGCGGCGGTAGGCGTCCAGCACGATGTCCTGGGTCGCACTCAGGAACGCGAGCAGCGTCGCGAACCAGGCGATCGCGGCCAAATCGCTCTGCGGCGAGAAGCCGCCCATAGCCGCGATCACCGCCAGCAGGCCGATCTGCGTCAGTAGCATCCAGCCGCGCCGCCTGCCGAATGCCGGCACGACGTAGCGGTCGAGCAGCGGCGACCACAGGAATTTCCAGGTATAGGGAAACTGGATCAGCGCGAACAGCCCGATGGTCTTCAGGTCCACCTGCTCGCTGCGCAGCCACGCGGGGACGAGGTTGAACAGCAGGTACAGCGGTAGACCGGAAGCGAACCCGGTGAACACGCAGATCAGCATGCGCCGGGTGAACAGCTGCCGTAATACGCTCATATCCCGCGCTGGAACCGGTACACCGCTGTGCTGCCGAGCAGGTTGGGCAGCGCCCGCACCTCGCTGCCGCCCGTCATCACGCGGCGATCGAGCACGGCAATGTTGAGGTCGCGGCAGAATTTCTCGAAGTCGTGCAGCGTGCACAGGTGCACGTTCGGGGTGTCGTACCACTGATAGGGCAGTTCCTTGGAGACGGGCATGTGGCCGCCCAGGATGTTGAGACGGTTTTTCCAGTAGCCGAAGTTGGGGAAGCTGACGATGCCCTCGCGGCCCACGCGCAGCATCTCCTGGATCAGCAATTCGGTGTGGCGGGTGGCCTGCAGGGTCTGCGACAGCATCACGAAGTCGAACGAGTTGCTCTCGAAGTCGGCGAGGCCTGCATCCAGATCGTTCTGGATCACGTTTACGCCGTTGACGATGCAGGACACGATGTCGAGGTCGCTGATCTCGACGCCGTAGCCGCGCACGCCGCGCGTCTCAGCCAGGTAGCGCAACAGGCTGCCGTCGCCGCAGCCGAGGTCGAGCACCGATGCGCCCTCTGGTATCCAGGCCGCAATCGCGGCGAAGTCGGGACGCGTGATCGCGAGCCTGCCGATGTCGTTTTCGGTCATAGTCCTGACTCCTTTGCGACGTTGTAGAGATAGGCTCGCATCACATCGAAGTAGTGCGGGTGCTGCATCAGGAAGGAGTCGTGGCCGTGCGTCGAGGTGATTTCGGAATAGCTGACGTTGCGCCGGTTGTGCAGCAGCGGGCGCACGATCTCGCGCGAGCGCTGCGGCGAGAAGCGCCAGTCGGTGGTGAACGAGATCACCAGGAAATCCGCCTGCGCCCGCGCGAACGCCCTGTTCAGGTCGCCGCCGACATCGTGCGCCGGATCGAAATAGTCCAGCGCCTTGGTCATCAGCAGATAGGTGTTGGCGTCGAAGTAGCCGGCGAACTTGTCGCCCTGGTAGCGCAGGTAGGATTCGATCTCGAACTCGACGTCGTAGCCGTAGTTGAACTTGCCGCCGCGCAGTTCGCGCCCGAACTTGTCGGCCATCGCGTCGTCGGACAGGTAGGTGATGTGCCCGAGCATGCGCGCCAGCCGCAGGCCGCGCGCCGGCACCACGCCGTGCCGGTAGTAGTTTCCGCCGTGGAAATCGGGATCGGTCAGGATCGCGTTGCGCGCCACGTCGTTGAATGCGATGTTCTGCGCAGTCAGGCGCGGCGCGGCGGCGATCGCCAGCACGTGACGCATCCGTTCTGGGTAGGCTAGCGACCATTGCAGCGCCTGCATCCCGCCCAGGCTGCCGCCGATCACCGCGGCGAACTGCTTGATTCCGAGACGGTCGGCGAGGCGCGCCTGCGATTCGACCCAGTCTTCCACGGTGATCACCGGGAAGCTCGCGCCGTAGGGCTGCCCGGTCGCCGGGTCTATCGTGGACGGCCCAGTCGAGCCGTGGCAGCCGCCCAGGTTATTCACACCGATCACGAAGAACCGCTCGGTGTCGATCGGCTTGCCCGGACCGACCATGTTGTCCCACCAGCCGACGTTCTTCGGCTGGTCGGCGTAATACCCGGCGACGTGGTGGTGGCCCGACAGCGCGTGACAGATCAGGATCGCGTTCGACGCTTCCGCATTCAGCGTGCCGTAGGTCTCGTACACCAGCTCGTAGCCGGGCAGCACCGCGCCGCTGCGGAACACCAGCGGGGTGTCGAACCTTGCGCTCTGCGCACTGACGGCGCCGACACTGCCGCCCGGTTTGTTGGCTGTTTCCAAAATAATCGCTCCAAAACAAAAAACCCGTTCAGCTCTCGCGGGACGGGTTGCCTCGCTTTAGCTGGAATGTTTTAAGTGCCCCGCAAGCTGATGTCAAATCGGCACTGTTGATGGAGTTTCCGCGTTTTGCGCGCGTGTGTCAATGCACACGGGGGCGTCACATCGCGTTGAGCCTGCCCAGCAGGTCGCGGATCTTCATCGGCTCGTCGGCGCGCAGGATCTTCTGCGTGAGCTGGGCGATCTCCGGCAGGCTGGTGGTGAGCACGCGCTGCTTGACGCTGGGCACCTGCGCCGAGAACATAGAGAACTGGCGCAGACCCATCCCCAGCAGCAGCCGCGTATAGGAGAGCTCGCCGGCCATCTCCCCGCACACCGAGACCGGAAGGTTGAACTTGTTCGCCGTGCCGATGACGTGCGCGAGTAGCTCCAGCACGGCGGGGTGCAGCGGGTCGTACAGGTGCGCCACTTCCTCGTCGGTGCGGTCGATCGCCAGCGTGTACTGGATCAGGTCGTTGGTGCCGATTGACAGGAAGTCGAGCTTCTTGATGAACACGCTGAGCGACAGCGCGGCGGCGGGAATCTCGATCATGCCGCCGATCTTGATCTCGCGGTCGTACGGGATGCCCTCGTCGTCCAGGCTCTGCTTGGTCGAGGCGATGAACTGCAGCGTCTGGTTGAGTTCAGACGCGCCGGACAGCATCGGGATTAGCAGCTTGACGTTTCCGTAGTGCGAGGCGCGCAGCAGCGCGCGCAACTGGGTGCGGAACAGCTGCGGCTCGGCCAGGCAGAAACGTATCGCGCGCAGCCCCAGCGCCGGGTTGTTGGCGACGCGCTTGGTGCCGTTTAGCTGCTTGTCGCCGCCGAGGTCGAAGGTGCGGATCGTGACGGGCTGCCCGTCCATGCCCTCCGCCACGGCGCGGTAGGCGACGAACTGCTCCTCCTCGTCGGGCAGGTTGTCGCGGTTGAGGAACAGGAACTCGCTGCGGAACAGGCCGATGCCGGTCGCGCCGTTCTCCTTCACCTCGGCGATGTCCTCCGGCTTCTCGATGTTGGCGTGCAACTCGATGACGCTGCCGTCCAGCGTGTTAGCCCGCGCCGTGCGCAGCCGCTTGAGTTTCTTGCGCTCCAGTTCCCAGGCGCTCTGGCGCAGCCGGTATTCGGAAAGGATCAGCTTGTCCGGATTGACGATCAGCACCCCCTGCTCGCCGTCCAGGATCAGCATGTCGTCTTCGCGGACCAGCTCGCGCGCATGGTGCAGGCCGACCACACACGGCGTGTTGAGGCTGCGCGCGATGATCGCGGTATGCGAGGTCGCGCCGCCGACGTCGGTGAGGAAAGCGGCAAACTGGTGGGGCTTGAACTGGATCAGGTCAGCCGGGCTCAGATCGTGGGCGACCAGTATCGTCTCGACATCGCTGCGCGCAGGCGGGGGCTGATGTCCGGGCTGCCCCTGCAACTTTTTCAGCAGCCGTTCGGCGACCTGCTTCACGTCGGTCTGGCGCTCGCGCAGGTAGGCATCCTCGAACTCGTTGAACTGCGCCACCAGCTTTTCGGTCTGCACCTTGAGCGCCCATTCAGCGTTGCAGCGTTCGTTGGCGATCAGGTCGCGCGGCGCGGCGCTCAGCTGCGGATCGTCCAGGATCATCTGGTGCAGTTCGAGGAACGCATCGAACTCGGCAGCGGCATAGGCCGGCGGGCTGCTGCGCAGGCTGACAAACTCTTCGCGGGTGGCCGCCAGCGCGGCGTCGAATCGCGCGATCTCCTCGTCGAGGAACTGCTTGGGCAGCACGTAATGCGCCACCTCCAGCGAGGTGTGCGAGATCAGGTGGGCGCGACCGATGGCGATGCCGCTCGATACCGCGATGCCGTGCAGCGTGAAGCTCACTCGCCTTCCCCGAAATAATCGTTTATCAGCGCCACCAGTTTCTGCATCGCCTCCTCCTCGTCCGGTCCGCTGGTCTCGAGCGTGACCATCGTGCCCTTGGCGGCCGCCAGCATCATCACGCCCATGATGCTCTTGGCATTGACCCGCCGGTTGTTGCGCGACATCATCACCTCGCACTTGAAGCCGGAGGCGAGCTGGGTGAGTTTGGCGGAGGCGCGCGCATGCAGGCCCAGCTTGTTAATGATCTGAATTTCCTGTTGCAGCATCCTATTTTTCCATTTGAACGATACAGTCACGGCCGCCCTCGATGGCGATCTGCACCATCTCGGGTAGCGTCTTGCCCCGCTTGCGCACTACGCGCAGCAGCATCGGCAGGTTCAACCCGGCCACCCCCATCACGTGTTCGACATGGCACAGCTGCCGCCCGATGTTGCTGGGCGTCGCACCGTACACGTCCGAGAGGATCAGCACGCCGGCGCCGGTATCGAGTTGCTTGATCAACGTCTCGCCCTCGATCAGCTTATGTTTCGGGTCGTCGCTGGCCCACACGGACAGTGCCTTGAGATTAGGCGGCACCTCGCCCAGCACATGCTTCACGCAGTCGACAAAGCTGTCGCCCAGCCCGTTGTGCGTCACCAGTAATATCCCGACCACTTGACCCGCCCCCATTCAAAACACGCCCAGCAGGTACGCCAGCAGCAGCGCCGCGCCCAGCAGGGCCATCCATCCGTACCGCGCGAACCAGCGCAGCGCCGCCGCCTTTTCCGCATCCGCGCGCTGCTCCTGTGCGACTATCCTGCCAATCTTGCGCAACGCGCTGATACCTGCCGCGTGGCGCACGTTTTTTTCGACGCGCTCGTCTTCGTTATCGCTCACGGCTCCACCTGCACGGCGATGTTCTTGTCGGTGAATTCTAGCCTGTTCTGCAACGCCCCGGTGAGATGCACGGCTCCCTGCCCGTCAACGAGCATCGCCTCCGCGACGCCCATCTTCTGCGCGGCCGTTCTCCATCCGCCCGCGCCCGCAATGAGCAGCGGCTTCGACACCACGTCTGACAGCACGCCAGCGCGCGGGCCGCGCATCAGCACCGTCACCGCCTGCACGCCCTGTGCCGGATAGCCGCTGCGCGGGTCGATCAGGTGGCAGTAGCGCACGTCGTCCGCGATGAAATAGCGCTGATAGTCGCCCGAGGTGCCGATGGCCTCGCCGTCATGCAATGCCAGGGTCGCCAACGCGCCGGGCTTGCGCGGATGCTGAATGCCGACTCGCCACGGGCGCTTCCCGTGCGCGCCCAGCGCGATCACGGTGCCACCGATGTTGACCAGTGCGTTGCGGAGGCCCTGCGCGCGCAGCGATTCCGCAGCCCGGTCCAGCGCATATCCTTTCGCATAGCCGCCCAGGTCGAGCTGTACC
>DASWTZ010000040.1:0-12791 GCA_036401875.1 Gallionella sp. | reverse complement strand
CCGTCCGCATCCAGTCTTTTGGCACGAAACTCGGCGATGGATGAAAAGCCATTCGACTGGGCAATGCGGGTGATCGCCTGGTCCAGTTGGGCATCATCGACGCGCACCCCGCTTTCATTGGCAAACTGCATCTGCAGTTTTTCCATGATCATGCGCTCGAGCAACTGCCTCTCCAGTACATCCAGCGGGGGGAGCGGAATGTTCTTCCTGCTCAATTGTGCAGCCACCAAACTCACGCGCTGATCGAGTTCATACTGGGTAATCACTTCATTGTTTGCCACGGCAACCACGGCATCAATCTCGCTCACCTGCTGTTGCGGATCAAATTTCCGCTTTTCATTTGAAGTTGCTCTCGCCTTCTCGGCCTTGGCCTGCGCGGTAGCGGCGATGCTGCCCGTGTGGATGGCAAGCAGGACGCAGCACACGGCCGGAATTATTATTCGCATTTTTCTCTTTCGTTAATCATTGCCCGCCCTGATCCGATTGCCGGACCGGCCCGTCGTTCAATTTCGTATACCCCGGCACGCTCTGCTTCAACAGGCCCAGCGGATCGGAGCCCACCTTGATGAAGTCATTCAGTTCGAGCTGCACAAAGAAGCTGGTGTTGGTCTGCTGGGTTGCTGTCGCAAAATGCTGCACGACCATACGCACCGTCCAGCAGTCCTGATTGTACTCAAGCCCTGCGCTCGAATCCAAGATTCTGCTGTCGGGAAAGGAATAATTCCACCGCCCCACACCATGCCAGCGGCTGAATATCGGCCATTGCGCAGACAGGTCGACCTGCCGCAGCAACTCGCGCTGATAGCGATAGCCGAGATTCAGCGCCTTGCCCGGCTCTGGATGATAGTGCGCGGCGACGTTGTAGCGCTGCGTGTATGACTGGTTGGGGTTGTACTGGAACTCGCTGTCCAGTCTGAAAGCACTCGTCACCTGTCCCGCCGCAGCCAGCAAAATGTCAGATTTGCCTGTGCTCGCCGTCGTCGCTCCGGGCAGGTTAACCTGCTGCGTCTGGAAGACAAAGCGCTGGCCAATCATGACTTTCAGCCGCTCAATGCTGTTATTCTTGTCCAGCAGGCGCGAGGTCACTGCCAGCGTGACCTGATCGGTATCACCGATACGGTCGCTGCCAAGGAACCGGTTCTCGGCAAACATCTGAGTGAAGCTGAAATCGGCCCGCGCGGTATCGAAGTTTGGCAATCCGCCCTGTTCCCGGTAGGGGACGTACACATAGAATGCGCGCGGCTCTAGGGTTTGCAGATAGTCGCCGCCGAACAGGGTGCTGTCCCGTTCCAGCGCCAGCCCGCTATCCAGACTGTAGATCGGCAGAGTACGAGAGGCATCCTGATACGCCCCGGTATTGTTGGCGGTGATCGCGTAATGGCTGGAATGCAACGTGACCTTGGGCGTCACATAGTAGGCCGGCTGGCTGACAAGCGGGTAACTGACACTGGGCTTCAGCACCGTGCGCTGCGCGTTGACCGCAGTGGGGTGGGTGAAGGCAACGAACTCGCCGTCAAACGAAACACTGGCTTCACCGAAATTTTTCCGTGCGCCCAGTAACAGCTGGGGCTCGCGCGCATAGGGTTCACGGATCGGCGCCGCAATATCCTGCAGCGTCTGGTAGCGCTGCACGCGGGCACTTGCATTCCACCAGTCTGCGGAATACTTCAGCACTCCCTCCTGCGGCAGGTTGACGCGCGAAGTCGTGTTGACCGAATCGGACAGGTCGCGGAAGTGATCGTCGTCCGCCACGCGGGTGTATGACACATGTCCATGCAGACGATCCGTCAGCGCCTGGTCGTGCTCCAGTGAAAACCGCACGCGGTTGCGATTGACCAGCGCATCATCCGGCAGCACATCGACATGCATCTCGCCCAGATAAGTGAAACCCATATAGCGAAATTCATTGTTCAGCATCATGCCGCGTTTGCTGATCTTGCGCGGCGCGATGGTCGCGTCGTAGTTCGGTGCGATGTTCCAGTAGATCGGCAGCGTAATCTCGCTACCACCCTTGCTGGTGCTGCCGAATTTTGGCGCCAGCAGCCCCGACTTGCGCTGCCCTGCCAGCGGAAAGTCCATCCACGGCGAATACAGGAATGGCACGCTCTTGAACTCGACCGAAGCGTGGTGCGCCACCCCTATCTGGCTTTCCCGGTCCAGCTCCAGCCGCCCCATGCGCATCAGCCAGTCCTGGTTCCCGGCGGGACAGGTGGTGTAGGTTGCATTCTCCAGGCTGAAATGCTCGCTATCCCGCATTCGCAACACATCGGCCGTCCCCCGCGAATCGTTCTCCTTCAGGAAATATTCGGGGTGGTCCATCTCGCCGGCACTGCTGTCCAGGTTATAGCGGAGGCCAGGGCCGCTCATGACATTCCCGCCTTCTTCCAGCGTCACCGCACCTTGCGCGTCGAGCTCATGCGTGCCCTGCTGATAGAGCAGCCGGTCCGCCTGGATCGACTTGCCGCCCTGACGCAGCATCGCATCTCCGGTTGCCTCGATATTGCCGTCCTTCTGCGCCACCAGCCTGTCCGCCTCGATGACAGCCTCTTCATTTTCATCCGGCGCAGGCGGCGTCACGCCTGCTGCAAAAGCGGATAACGAAACAATGCAAGTCAGGAAAATGAATGAGGTAGCGAAGCTAAACCGCATGACGCGTTGAAATAGTATGGTGATAAACTCCGCGCAGTTTAACATCAAGTACCTTCGAGAGCCCCTATGCAACGTCAGCAACAGCTTACCGATTGGCTACACAGCCTTTTCCCCGAAAAGAATTTCAGCTTGGTCCCGGCTTCTGCCGACGCCAGTTTCCGCCGCTATTTCCGCGCCACCTTCGCGGACGGCAGCACCCGGATCGTCATGGACGCTCCGCCCCAGCATGAAGACTGCCGGCCATTCCTGCACATCGGCAAGCTGTTCGAGGATGCCGGAGCCCATGTGCCGCACGTCTACGCGCAGGACCTGAAGCTGGGTTTCCTGCTGCTGTCTGACCTCGGCCACACCACCTACCTCCAGGCCATCAACGACGGCAACGCGGCACAACTGTACGGCGCCGCCACCGATGCGCTGATCAAGATCCAGCTCGCATCGCGCAAGGATGAGCTCCCGCCCTACGACGAGGCACTGTTGCGTCGCGAACTGAACCTCTTTCCGGAGTGGTACGTCGGCAAGCACCTGGGCGTCGCGCTAACCGAAAAGCAGAGCGTCGACCTGGAGCGCGCCTTCCAGTGCATCCTGGCCAACAACCTTGCGCAGCCCTGCGTGTACGTGCATCGCGACTACCACTCCCGCAACCTCATGCTGAGCGAGCCCAACCCGGGCGTGCTCGACTTCCAGGATGCCGTCTACGGACCGATCACCTACGACCTCGCCTCGCTGTTCAAGGATGCCTACATCCGCTGGGATGAAGAGCGGGTCATGGACTGGCTAATCCGCTACTGGGAGAAGGCACGCAAGGCCGGCCTGCCGGTGCACGGCGATTTTGGCGAGTTCTACCGCGACTACGAGATGATGGGAGTGCAGCGCCACATCAAGGTGCTGGGCATCTTCGCGCGCCTGTACCACCGCGACGGCAAGGACGGCTACCTGAAAGACATGCCGCTGGTAATGGATTATCTGCGCCGCGCCTGCGCGCGCTACATCGACCTCAAGCCGCTGCTCAACCTGCTCGAAGAGCTTGAGCCGCGCATTACCCAGGAAGGCTACACGTTCTAATGAAGGCTATGATTCTTGCCGCCGGACGCGGCGAGCGCATGCGCCCGCTGACCGACCGCACTCCAAAACCGCTGCTTGTGGTTGGCGGCAAACCGCTGATCGTCTGGCACATCGAACGGCTGGTACGCGCGGGCATTACCGATCTCGTCATCAACCACGCCCATCTCGGCGCACAGATCGAACAGTCGCTCGGCGACGGCAGCCGTTACAGCGCACACATCCGCTACTCCGATGAAGGTACGGCGTTGGAAACTGCCGGCGGCATCGCCTACGCGTTGCACCTGCTGGGCGACCAGCCGTTCGCGGTGGTCAACGGGGACATCTGGTGCGATTACGACTTCGCCCTTTTGCCACACCGCGCGGCCAGTCTGGCCAACAGCCAGGATATGGCGCATCTAGTGCTGGTCAACAACCCCGCGCAGCATCCAGACGGGGACTTCGGCCTGCGACAGCAGCGTGTCGCGGACAGCTCGCCGAAACTCACCTTCAGCGGCATCGGCCTCTACCGGCCCGCCTTGTTCGCCGGCATCACACGCGGCTCCAAGGCGCCGCTCGCCCCGCTGTTGCGCGCGCAGATCGCACAGGGCCGCGTCAGCGGCGAACACCACACAGGCAGATGGGTGGATGTCGGCACGCCGCAACGCCTGGCCGAACTCGACAGCCTGTTGCGTACAGAGCACAATGCGCCATGACTTTTGATCCCGCCATCCATTTCCAGCGCCGCAGCCACCTGCTCAAAACGATGCGCCACGGCATCGCGATCATTCCCACCGCACCGGAAGTCGCGCGCAATGCTGATACCCACTATGACTACCGGTACGACAGCAATTTCCATTATCTGACCGGCTTTGCCGAGCCGGAAGCCGTTCTGGTATTGGTCGCCGGCGACACACCGCAATCCATCCTGTTCTGCCGCGACAAGGATATGGAGCGCGAAATTTGGGACGGCTACCGCATTGGACCCGAAGCCGCGCCCGAGCGGTTCGGCTTCGACACTGCGCATTCCATCCAGCGGCTGGATGAAAAGCTGATCGAGCTGATGGGCAACCAGCCTGCCCTCTATTACCCATTGGGCGGCGATGCTGGATGGGACAGCCGCATCCTCAGGCTGCGCTGCGAAGTGCAGGCTAGGGCGCGCAGCGGCATACGTGCGCCAGACGAGATAATCGATGTGCGCACCCTGCTCAACGAGATGCGCCTGTTCAAGGATGAACATGAACTGGACATCATGCGCCGCGCCGCGGCGATCTCCACCGGCGCGCACCGGCGCGCGATGCGCCGCACCCGCCCCGGCCTGTATGAATACCAGATCGAGGCTGAACTGCTGCACGAATTCTGCAGTCACGGCGCGCGCCACCCCGCCTACACCTCAATCGTGGCGGGCGGTGCGAATGCCTGCGTGCTGCACTATGTTGGCAACAATACGCAGCTGCTCGACGGTGACCTGCTGCTGATCGACGCCGGCTGCGAGCTGGACGGCTACGCCGCCGACATCACGCGCACCTTTCCGGTCAACGGCAAATTCACTCCCGCGCAACAGGACGTCTACGAAATCGTGCTTGCCGCACAGGCTGCCGCAATCTCCGCCGCGATGCCGGGCCACACCTGGGACGAGCCGCACAGCGCGGCGCTGAACGTGCTGGCGCAGGGTTTCATCGACCTCAAGCTGTGCCACGGCAGCGTGGCCGAAGTGCTGGAAAAGGAAAGCTACAAGAGGTTCTACATGCACCGCACCGGTCACTGGCTGGGCATGGACGTGCACGATGTCGGCGACTACAAGGTGGGCGAGGGCTGGCGCGTCCTGCAGCCCGGCATGGCGCTCACGGTCGAGCCCGGCTGCTATATCCGTCCCGCCGCCGACGTGCCGGCCGGGTTGTGGAACATCGGCATCCGCATCGAAGACAATGTGGTAATCACCGAGCTCGGCAATGAAGTCCTGACCGCAGACGCGCCCAAGGACATCCGCGACATCGAAGAACTGATGAGGACGCCATGAACGCCCGACATGAGAACGCCCAGTACGACATTGCCATCATAGGCGGCGGGCCGGTCGGCGCCGCCCTGGCCCTCGCGCTGCGCGACAGCCGGCTCAGCATCTGCGTTCTGGAAGCGCGCCCAGCCGATGCGGCGAGCAGCGATGCACGCGCCCTGGCATTGTCCTACGGCAGCCGTTTACTGCTGGAGCGACTCGGCGTATGGGATGCGATACAGGATGTCTCGCCGATACGCACCATCCACGTCTCGCAGAAGCAGAGCCTAGGCCGCACCCTGCTGCACGCCGCCGAGATGGATGTGCCCGATCTCGGCTACGTGCTGCCCTATCCCGCCCTGCACCGCGCTCTGGACCACGCCATGCGGCATAGCACCATCCGCACAATCTACGGCGCAAGCGTATCCGGGCTAAATAACCGGAGTGGTGCCGCAGCCGAAATCGGCTACCAACAGGATGGCGCGGAGCACGCGCTGTCTGCGCGGCTCGTAGCGGTTGCCGACGGCGGGCGCCTGCTGGCCGAGAAATTCCCGCCCGAGGTGCACGATTACGGGCAGACCGCGCTGATCGCCCACGTCACCTGCTCCGACCCCAGGGCCGCTACCGCATTCGAGCGCTTCACCGCACAGGGCCCGCTCGCCCTGCTGCCGTTCAAGGAGGGCTACGAGCTGGTGTGGACAGCGCCCCACCAGCGCGCGCAGGAGATGCTAGCCTGGGACGACGCAAGATTCCTGGATGAACTGCACCGGCATTTCGGCGACCGCGTCGGAGAGTTTCTCGGCGCGGGCACGCGCACCTGCTTCCCGCTCGGCCTGCGGCGCGCGCCCTCGCAGACGCCGATGCCGCACACCGTTCTGATCGGCAACGCATCGCAGACGATGCATCCGGTTGCCGGGCAGGGCTTCAACATGGGACTGCGCGACGCATGGGAGTTGGCCCAGGTGATCCTCGATACCGCACCGGACCGGCTGGGCGATGTCGGGATGCTCGCCGCCTACCGCGAGCGGCGCAGCAGCGACCGCGAATCGGGAATACGCTTTACCGACGGGCTGGTGCGGCTATTCTCCAACGACCTGCTGGCATTGGGCACGTGCCGCGCCGCCGCGCTCAGCGCGCTGGACTGCCTGCCGCTTGCGAAGAAGTTTGTCGCAAGACGGATGATGTTCGGCGCGAACGGCTAACCGCATCCCGTCACATCTGAATTCCTCCCGGCCCGATAGCACGTACCGCATGGCCGGTTTATAATCCGCCATCTTCAGAAAGCCAACCATGACCTCGTTGAATATCGTCATCCTCGCTGCCGGCAAAGGCACGCGCATGCATTCCGACAAACCCAAGGTGTTACACGCGCTGGCGGGAAAACCGTTGGTACAGCATGTGCTCGATTGCGCATCCCTGCTCAAGCCGCAGCAGGTGTGCGTGGTGTACGGGCACGGCGGCGAGGCGGTGCCGCAGGCGATGTCGCTATACCCGGCAAAGTTCGTGATCCAGGAGCCGCAGCTCGGCACCGGCCATGCGGTGCAGCAGGCGCTGCCGCATCTGGGCGACGATAGCAACACCCTGGTGCTGTACGGCGATGTGCCGCTGATCCAGCACAGCACGCTGCACCAGATGCAGCAGGCCGGCGGCGGACTGGTGCTGTTGACTGTGAATCTGCCCAATCCGACCGGCTACGGGCGCATCGTCCGCGATGCACAGGGCGATGTGCAGTGCATCGTCGAGGAGAAGGATGCGACGCCAGAGCAGCGCGAGATACGCGAGGTGAACACCGGCATCATGCTGATCCCGACACGGCAGCTGCGCGAGTGGCTGGGCGGGCTGCAAAACAACAACTCTCAGGGCGAATACTACTTGACCGACATCGTCGGCATGGCGGTTCGGCAGGGCGTCGCGGTGCACACGGTGCAGCCGGCGCAGGAATGGGAAATCCACGGCATCAACAGCAAGTCCCAGCTGGTGATGCTGGAGCGCACCTGGCAGCTGGTCGAGGCGTCGCGCCTGCTGGTGCAGGGGGTGACGCTGGCCGACCATGCACGCATCGACGTACGCGGCAAACTGTCCTGCGGTCGCGATGTCGAGATCGACGTCGGCTGCATCTTCGAGGGCAACGTGACGCTGGGCGACCGCGTGCGGGTCGGCGCCTACAGCGTGATCCGCAACACCAGCATCGCAACCGGAACTGACATCGCACCATTCAGCCACATAGACAACAGTGCGGTGGGCGCCGGCTGCCACATCGGACCCTATGCGCGGCTGCGTCCCGGCACGAAGCTGGGCGACGAGGTGCACATCGGCAATTTCGTCGAGGTGAAGAACAGCGAGATTGCGGCCAGCAGCAAGGCCAACCACCTGAGCTATATCGGCGACAGCACCGTGGGCAGCCGCGTCAATATTGGCGCGGGCACGATCACCTGCAACTACGACGGCGCGAACAAGCACCGCACGATCATCGAGGACGACGTGTTCGTCGGTTCGGACACGCAGCTGGTCGCACCGGTCACCGTACGGCGCGGCGCGACGATAGGCGCCGGCTCGACGATCACCAAGGACACCCCGGGAGGCGAGCTGACGCTGTCGCGCAGCAAGCAATTGACCATCAACGGCTGGAAACGGCCGCAGAAAACCAAGAAATAGGCAAACTGGAGAAAGAATATGTGCGGAATCGTCGGCGCAGTCGCGCATCGCAATGTCGTGCCCCTGCTGGTGGAGGGTCTGAGCCGCCTCGAATACCGGGGCTATGACTCGGCAGGCGTGGCGGTACTCGCCGATGACGGGATACGCCGCGTGCGCGCGGTGGGCCGCGTCGCCGAGATGCAGGGGCGTGCCGACCGTGAACATCTCGCCGGCACCACCGGCATCGGCCACACCCGCTGGGCGACACACGGCGGCGTCACCGAGTTCAACGCGCACCCGCACGTCTCCCACAACGACATCGCCGTGGTGCACAACGGCATCATCGAAAACCACGAGGAGCAGCGCACGCGCCTGAAGCAGCTGGGTTACGTGTTCGAGTCGCAGACTGATACCGAGGTCATCGCCCACCTGATCCACCATTATTTCCAGAAGGACCGTGACCTGTTCGCCGCGACGCGCCAGGCCACTGCCGACCTGACCGGCGCCTACGCCATCGCCGTGATCTCGCGCCAGGCACCCGACCGCATGGTGTGCGCGCGCATGGGCTGCCCGCTGCTGATCGGCCTGGGCGAAGGCGAGAACTTCATCGCCTCCGACGTGTCGGCGGTGCTGTCCGCAACGCGACGCGTGATCTACCTGGAGGACGGAGACTCCGCGCTACTGACCTGCGACGGCATCACGCTGCTGGACCGCAGCGGCAGGCAGATCGAGCGCCCGATCCATGTCAGCGACCTGTCGCTGGCCTCGCTGGAACTGGGACCCTACAGCCACTTCATGCAGAAGGAAATCCACGAGCAGCCGCGCGCGCTCACCGACACGATCGAGGCGGTGATCGACAGCAGCGGCTTCGATTCCGCGCTGTTCGGCGCACAGGCGGAAGCGACCTTCCGCGACATCGACGCTATCCTGATCCTCGCCGCCGGCACCAGCTATTACGCCGGACTCACCGCCAAATACTGGCTGGAGAGCATCGCCAGGCTGCCGACCTCGGTGGAGGTCGCCAGCGAATACCGCTACCGCAGCTCGGTGCCCAATCCGCGCCAGCTGATCATCACGATCTCGCAGTCTGGTGAGACGCTGGACACGATGGAAGCGCTCAAGCACGCCCAGGCGCTGGGCCAGACACAGACGCTGTCGATCTGCAATGTGCAGGAGAGCGCGATACCGCGCGCTTCCAAACTGGTGTTCCACACCCGCGCCGGCGCCGAGATCGGCGTGGCCTCGACCAAGGCCTTCACCACCCAGCTGGTTGCGCTGTTCATCCTGACCGCGACGCTGGCGAAGCAGCGCGGCCTGCTACCGCAGGCGCAGGAGCGCGAGATGCTGGAGGCACTGCGCCACATCCCCGGCAGCGTGCAGCACGCGCTCAATCTGGAACCGCAGATCCGCGAATGGGCCAAGTCCTTCGCAGACAAGCAGAACGCGCTGTTCCTCGGGCGCGGCGTCCATTACCCGATCGCGCTCGAAGGCGCACTCAAGCTCAAGGAAATCTCCTACATCCATGCCGAGGCCTATCCGGCCGGCGAGCTCAAGCACGGCCCGCTGGCGCTGGTGGACGAAAACATGCCGGTGGTGGTGATCGCGCCGAACGACGCGCTGCTGGAAAAGGTGAAATCCAACATGCAGGAAGTGCGCGCGCGCGGCGGCCAGGTCTACGTATTCGCCGACCTCGACAGCCAGTTCGGAGAGAGCGACGGCGTGCACGTGATCCGCACCCCGCGCCACGTCGGCCTGCTCTCGCCCATCCTGCACTCTATCCCAGTGCAGCTGCTCGCCTACCACGCCGCCCTACTCAAGGGCACCGATGTGGACAAACCGCGCAATCTTGCGAAATCAGTTACGGTTGAGTAACTGAGCGCGCGGTTTTACTTGCGCTGCTGCGCGCAGGCTAACCTGCGCAGCAGGTTAAGCCCAAAGGGCAAGACCAGCTCCCATTGTACGTCTGGCTGGAGTGGCTATTTACGTTCGTGGCGACACACAAGAACAAAACCAAAACGCGGGGGTTTTGTTTGTATCCATCCGGCGCAATGTCCGTTGGTTATTGCGCCCTACGCTTGTTTGATTAGTTACAAGCATTACAACTGAGTGACGGACAGGTCTAGCATCCCCCCACTCGACGCCCCCTGATCTTGCTGTGCAACATCGTGGGCTGCCCGAGTACGACGGCAGACGTGACGATGTCGCCTTCGATGGAGGTGGCCGTATAGGTGACATCGCCCTGTGTCTGCATCCCCAGCGTGCCGGCACACTGCATTCTGAAATGCAGGGTGTTGCCGCTAAAACGCTTCTCGCTGAACGTGCAATCCGAGGCACCCGGGTTGGCGACACTACCCAGGACGCTGGAGGGATCCTGGGCATCCTGTTCGGTCAGGCACTGGCTGACCGTATTCGGCGGCATCGAAAAATCCGGCGTGGCGGGGACGCTCGTTTCCATCGTCAACTCCCACAACCCCGGCTGGATATCTCCGGCGTAGGCCGGATGGGCGGCGAATGCCAGCAGGACCAGTATGATAAAGTTCAGGCGCATGGTGCTCTCCTCGATGTGACTGTTGCGGATAATACCCTGCTTCGCCGCGACGCGTTGACCAATCAGTGCGCCTCGTCCCAGTTCTTCCCCTCGCCCAGTTCCACCAGCAGCGGCACCCTCAGTTCGGCGACGCCGCCCATCAATTTGGGCAGCATGTCCTTGACCAGATGCAGTTCCGCCTGCGGCACTTCCAGCACCAGTTCGTCGTGCACCTGCATGATCAGGCGGCTCTGCATTTTTTCATGTTCCAGCCAGCCCTGCACCGCGATCATCGCGAGCTTGATTAAATCCGCCGCGGTGCCCTGCATCGGCGCGTTGATCGCGGCGCGCTCGGCGCCCTGGCGCCTCATGCCGTTGCTGGCGTTGATCTCGGGCAGCCACAGGCGGCGGCCGAATACGGTCTCGACATAGCCCTGCTGCCGGGCCTGTTCGCGGGTGCTGTCCATGTAGTTTTTCACGCCGGGATAGCGCGCGAAGTAGCGGTCGATGTAGGCGGTCGCCGCACCGCGCTCGATGCCGAGCTGCTTGGCGAGCCCGAATGCGGACATGCCGTAGATCAGGCCGAAGTTGATCACTTTGGCGTAGCGGCGCTGCTCACTGTCCACCTCGCCGGGCGTGGTCATGAATATCTCGGCGGCGGTCGCGCGGTGGATGTCCTCGTTATTTGCGAAGGCCTTGAGCAATCCTTCATCGCCGGACAGGTGCGCCATGATGCGCAGCTCGATCTGCGAATAGTCGGCGGAGACGATGCGCGAGCCTTGCGGCGCGATGAAGGCCTCGCGGATGCGGCGGCCCTCGGCGGTGCGCACCGGAATGTTCTGCAGGTTGGGGTCCGAGGAGGCCAACCGCCCGGTGACCGCAACCGCCTGCGAGTAGCTGGTATGCACCCGCCCGGTATGCCTGTCCACCATCTGCGGCAGCTTGTCGGTGTAAGTGGACTTGAGTTTCGCCATGCCGCGATACTCCAGCAGCAATTTCGGCAGCGGGTAGTCCAGCGCGAGTTCCTGCAGCACCTCTTCGTCGGTGGACGGATCGCCGCTCGGCGTCTTCTTCTTCACCGGCAGCCCCAACCTGTCGAACAGTATCTCCCTGAGCTGCTTCGGCGAGTTCAGGTTAAACGGCTGGCCGGCGGCCTCGAACGCCTTCGCCTCCAGCGCGATCAGATTTTCGCCCAGTTCGCGGCTCTGCACCTGGAGCAGCGCGGAATCCAGCAGCACGCCGTTGCGCTCCATCGTGTAGAGCACCTGCATCCCCGGCATCTCGATATCGCGGTACACATGCAGCAGACCCTGATGCGCCTCGATCTGCGGGTACAGGTGCCGGTGCAGCTGCAAGGTGATGTCAGCATCCTCGGCGGCGTAGCGCGTGGCGATGTCAAGATCGACCTGGTCGAAGCAGATCTGCTTCGCGCCCTTGCCCACCACCTCGGCATAGCCTATGGTCTTGACGTTGAGATGGCGCAGCGCGAGGTTGTCCATGTCGTGCGGTCGGTGGCTCTCCAGCACGTAGGATTGCAGCAGCGTGTCGTCGTGCACCCCCGCGAGGCGGATGCCGTGGTTGGCGAAGATGTGCAGGTCGTACTTGAGGTTCTGGCCGAGCTTCCTGTGCCGCTCGCTCTCCAGCCAGTGCTTCAGCCTGTGCAGCGCGTGGTCGCACCCTAGTTGGTCCGGCGCGCCGGGGTAGCGGTGCACCAGCGGCAGGTAGGCTGCTTCGTGCGGGGCGACTGCGAACGACAGGCCGACCAGCTGCGCGTTCATCATGTCCAGGCCAGTGGTCTCGGTGTCCAGGCACACCAGTTCGGCGGCAAGCAGCTTCTCCAGCCAGGCATCCAGCCGGTCGTCGGTGAGTATGCATTCGTAGCTTGCGTGGCCGGTATTGCCGGGTTCGGCACCGAACTGGTTTTCGTTGTTGCCCCATTCTCTGGCGGGG
>DASWTZ010000039.1:0-5757 GCA_036401875.1 Gallionella sp. | reverse complement strand
GGCCGTGCTCGAACGCGATGCGGAAAGAGGCGGGTAGCTCCCGCCTGAAAAATCCGGGGGGTGACGAATGGCAAACGAACGATCGCTGACATGGGCCAGCCCCGTCCGGTTCGGGACGGTGGCGCTGGTATTGATGCTCGCAGTCTATTTCGGCGTGGTCGGCCTGGTTTCAGGGAGGGAATTCGCGTTCGAGCAATTCGCCCGGTTCTGGTACTTCATCGTCCTGTTGGCGATCGGTTTCGGCATCCAGGTAGGCCTGTACGTTTACCTCAGGAACATGGTCGGGCGGCACGGCGTATCGGGCACGGTGGTCGCGACCTCCGGCACGGCCTCCACCGGCGCGATGGTTTCCTGCTGCGCCCATTACCTGGTCAACATCCTGCCCGTGCTCGGGGTCACCGGTATTCTCACGGTCGTCGCGCAATACCAGGTTGAGCTGTTCTGGGCCGGCCTGGCATTCAACGCAGCAGGGATCGCCTACATCCTGTCACGGGTCGTCAAGGCATCACGGGAGCATGAAAAATGTTGAAAAATTTCCTGACCGGCCTCGCCCTGGCGGCCTTCACCACTCTGGCGTTGGCTGCCGGGACGGATTATCCCCCGCAATCGGTCGAAGGGAACGGGGTGAAGGTGACGGTCGCGCCCCGGGGGATCGGGCCGCAGACATGGGACTTCGAGGTGGTCGTGGAGACACATGCTCGCTCATTGGACGAGGATATTGCCGGCGTTTCCCTGCTCGTCGCGGATGGCGAGCGATACCGGCCAGTCACGTGGGTTGGCGCGCCGCCTGGCGGACATCACCGCAAGGGCCTGTTGCGCTTTAACGCGGTTGCGCCCCGGCCGCCTATGCTGGAGTTGCAGATACGGCTGGAGGGGGATGCCTCGCCGAGAAGCTTCAGCTGGATTCTGGAGTAACTGGTGGTGAACAATGGTCATGGCTACGACCGATGATACAGCCATGGGCGCGGTCATCACAGAATCGGTGCTCACCTGCCCGCACTGCGGCTACGCGCAGGGGTTGACCATGCCTGTGGATGCCTGCGTGTATTTTTTCGAGTGCCCGAACTGCCAGATGCTGCTGCACCCCAAACCCGGTGACTGTTGCGTGTTCTGCTCTTATGGCTCGGTAAAATGTCCATCGCAGCAGGTGGCACAGGGAAAGTGAAACCACCCGGCGACAACGGTTTGACCGGGAGAAAGGAACTCTTATGGCAATCGACCCCGTATGCGGCATGACGGTAAAACCGGAATCGCCGCACCGCTTCGAATACAACGGCACCGAATACCGCTTCTGCAGCGCAAAGTGTCTGGCGAAGTTCCAGGCGTCGCCGGCGGATTACCTCGCACCGCGCCCGGCCCAGCCGTCCGGCGTCCAGTCCGGTACACAGACCGGAGTGATGTACACCTGTCCCATGCATCCAGAGATACGCCAGCGCGGATCGGGGAGCTGCCCCAAATGCGGCATGGCGCTTGAGCCGGAAACGCTGGTCGCCGCAGCGATTGAGTACACCTGCCCGATGCATCCCGAGGTCGTGCAGGATCATCCGGGCAGTTGTCCGAAATGCGGTATGGCACTTGAACCGCGCAGTGCGGCGGCGGAAGATACTTCGGAACTGAGCGACATGACGCGTCGCTTCCGGGTGAGCGCGGTGCTGGCCTTGCCGGTGTTCGTGCTAGCGATGGGGTCTGACCTGCTGCCACGGGCGATGCCGGAATCCGTTCCGATGGTGGCGCTGCAATGGATCGAATTCGCGCTGGCCACCCCGGCGGTACTGTGGGCCGGCTGGCCGATCTTCCAGCGCGGCTGGGCGTCGGTGGTTAACCGCAGCCTGAACATGTTTACGTTGATCGCACTCGGCGTCGGAGTGGCGTGGAGCTATAGCGTCGTGGCGATGCTGTTGCCGGGAATCTTCCCGACATCGATGCACAGCATGATGGGTGTGGTGCCGGTGTACTTCGAGGCGGCCGCGGTCATTATGGCGCTGGTGCTGCTGGGTCAGGTGATGGAATTGCGCGCGCGCAGCCAGACCAGCGCGGCGATCAAGCTGCTGCTGGGCCTGGCGCCCAAGACAGCGCGCCACGTGAAATCCGACGGCAGCGAAGAAGACATCCCGCTGGAGCGGGTGCAGCCGGGCGACGTGCTGCGCGTGCGCCCCGGTGAGAAGGTGCCGGTAGACGGCGTGGTGCTGGAGGGTGCGAGCGCGCTGGACGAGTCCATGGTCACAGGCGAGTCGATTCCGGTCGAAAAGACTGCAGGGGCAAAACTGATCGGCGCGACAGTGAACGGTACCGGCAGCCTGCTGATGCGCGCCGAGCGCGTCGGCGCCGACACGCTGCTCGCGCAGATCGTGCACATGGTCAGCGAGGCGCAGCGTTCGCGCGCGCCTATCCAGCGGCTTGCCGATGTCGTCGCCGGGTATTTCGTGCCGGCCGTGGTGCTGGTGTCACTGGTCACGCTGGCGGTTTGGGGCATTCTCGGTCCCGAGCCGCGCCTGGCGCATGCCGTGGTCAACGCGGTGGCGGTGCTGATCATCGCCTGCCCCTGTGCGCTGGGGTTGGCCACGCCGATGTCCATCATGGTGGGCACCGGGCGCGGCGCAACACTCGGTGTGCTGATCAAGAACGCCGAGGCGCTGGAAGCCATGGAGAAGGTGAACACGCTGGTGGTGGACAAGACCGGCACGCTGACCGAAGGCAAGCCAAGACTGGTATCGGTGAATGCGGTCGCGGGACACGAAGAAAACGAAGTGCTGCGGCTGGGCGCCAGCCTAGAGCGCGCCAGCGAACATCCGCTGGCCGCGGCCATCGTCAGCGGCGCGCAGGATAAAGGCATGGTGCTGGCCTCAGCCGCCGGTTTCCGTTCGGTCACCGGCAAGGGAGTGACCGGTACGGTCGATGGACGTGAGGTCGCACTGGGCAACCTCGGGCTGTTCGAGGAACTGGGCATAGACGCGGGCGATTTGCCAGCGCGTGCCGGCGCGCTGCGCGCTGATGGACAGACGGTGATGCTGGTGGCAATCGGTGGCAGGTCGGCGGGACGGATCGGGGTGGCCGACCCGGTCAAGGCTTCCACGCCGGACGCGATACGCGCGCTGCACGAGGAAGGGGTGCGGGTCATCATGCTCACCGGCGACAACCGCATCACCGCCGAGGCGGTCGCGAAGAAGCTGGGCATAGACCGCGTCGAGGCGGAAGTGCTGCCGGAGCAGAAGGCCGAGATCGTGAAAAGGCTACAGTCGGAGAGACGCTTCGTCGCGATGGCAGGCGACGGCATCAACGATGCTCCGGCCCTGGCTCAGGCACAGGTCGGCATCGCGATGGGCACCGGTACCGACGTGGCGATGGAAAGCGCCGGCATCACGCTGATGAAGGGCGACCTCAATGGCATTGTGCGCGCGGTACGCCTCTCCCGCGCGACTATGAAGAACATCCGCCAGAACCTGTTCTTCGCCTTCATCTATAACGTGCTCGGCATCCCCGTTGCGGCTGGCGTGCTGTACCCGTTCTTCGGCCTGCTGCTCTCGCCCATCATCGCTGCGGCGGCGATGAGCTTCAGCTCGGTGTCGGTGATTGCCAATGCGCTCCGGCTGAATCGGGTGAGGATATAGCTGACAGATTCCGCTCGTGTGGCGCGGTCCCTATAATGGCCATACACGGGTTTGACATGGAGGAGGAGCGCCATGCTGGACGAATTCATACACCAACCGCGCATCGCATATTTTTCGATGGAGATCGCGCTGCGCAGCGAGATTCCGACCTATGCCGGAGGCCTGGGCGTGCTTGCGGGCGACACCATGCGCTCGGCCGCCGACCTTGAACTGCCGATGGTTGCGATCAGCCTGGTTAGCCATGCCGGCTACTTCCGCCAGGAAATCGACGCGCAGGGGCGGCAGATCGAGCATGCGGCGGTATGGGAACCCTCCCGCTGGGCCAAACCCCTCGATGCGAAGATCGCCGTGCAGATCGACGGTCGCACGGTCTGGATAGGGGCCTGGCTGTATATACTCGAAAGCCACATGGGGGGGCGCCAGCCGGTGTTGCTGCTCGACACCGACCTGGATGAAAACAGCGGCGAAGACCGCACGATCACCCACTTCCTGTATGGCGGTGACAATGTCTATCGGCTCAAGCAGGAAATCGTGCTGGGCCTGGGCGGCGTGCGCCTGCTTCATGCGATCGGTTTCACGATCCAGCATTACCACATGAACGAGGGGCATTCCGCGCTGCTCGGGCTGGAGCTGATGCGGCGGTATACTTACTCCGCGGAACACCTGAGGCCCGGTGAGTCACGCTATGACCTGCCGCGCGTGCGCGACCTGTGCAGCTTTACCACGCACACCCCGGTCGAGGCCGGGCATGACCGTTTTCCCTATGAGCTGGTGCAGCGCGTTCTGGATGATGGTTTCGACATGGAAACCATCCGGCGGCTGGCCGGCGAGGAAACGCTAAACATGACGCGGCTGGCGCTGAACCTGAGCGGATACATCAATGGCGTTGCCAAGAAGCACGCGGAGGTGTCCAACGAGATGTTTCCGAGCTACAAGGTATATGCGATCACCAATGGCGTGCACCCATATACCTGGACTGTCGAGGTTTTTCGCCAGCTATACGACCACTACGTCCCCGGCTGGCGCCACGAACCGCAGTTGCTGATGCGCGCCGATTGCTGCATTCCTGATACCGTGATTGTCGAAGCGCATGCGCAGGCAAAACAGCATCTCATTGAAACAGTGCAGGCAATGACCGGCGTGACGCTCAAGGCAGATGTGCCGATCTTCGGTTTCGCACGTCGCATGGCGGCATACAAGCGTCCAGACCTGCTGTTCACGGACCTGGAGCGGCTGACAGCCATCGCACGCAGCCACCCATTCCAGATCGTGCTCGCCGGCAAGGCGCACCCGAATGACGAGAGCGGCAAGCGCATGATCGAGCAGCTTCATGCGCATGCAAGGACGCTGGCCGACTCCATCCCGGTGGTCTATTTGCCCGAATACGATATGGCGCTGGCGCAGACGCTGACCGCGGGTGCTGATCTGTGGCTAAACACACCGCTGCCCCCGCTCGAGGCCTCGGGCACCAGCGGCATGAAAGCGGCATTCAATGGCGTGCCGAATCTCTCGGTGCTCGATGGCTGGTGGCTGGAAGGCTGCCTGGAAGGCGTTACCGGGTGGGCGATCGGCGATGCAACCGGCATGGTAGACGGCAACGCACGCATGCTGTACGACAAGCTCGAGCAGGTGGTGCTGCCGCTGTATTACGAGCGCAGCGGCTGGGTCAGGGTGATGAAGGGGGCAATCAGCAAGAATGCATCCTATTTCAACACTCACCGCATGATGCGCCGCTATGCGACAGAGGCCTATACGAGATAAGCACGCATGGCACAAATTACACTTGAAGCGCCCGATTCAGCCGTTCAATAATGCCGGCCATATGCTTTTCCCTGATCTGATCCGCCTCACCGCCTCCAGCTTCCTGTCCTACCGGATGCGAAGCTTCCTCACTGGCCTGGGCATCGCCATTGGCATCGCCGCGGTCATCCTGCTCACTTCCATCGGCGAGGGGCTGCACCAGTTCATGTTGGCCGAGTTCTCGCAGTTCGGCACCAACATCATCAGCGTGCAGCCGGGCAAGACACAGACGCAGGGAGGCAACGTCGGCATCTTCGGATCGGTCCGGCAGCTGACGCTGGAAGACGCCGACGCACTGCGCCGACTGCCCTATGTGCAGTACGTGATCCCTGGCCTGGTTGGAAATGCC
>DASWTZ010000038.1:0-7005 GCA_036401875.1 Gallionella sp. | reverse complement strand
CACACCAGTTCGGCGGCAAGCAGCTTCTCCAGCCAGGCATCCAGCCGGTCGTCGGTGAGTATGCATTCGTAGCTTGCGTGGCCGGTATTGCCGGGTTCGGCACCGAACTGGTTTTCGTTGTTGCCCCATTCTCTGGCGGGGAAGGGGACCGCGCCGCTACCCCCCCCATCCCCGCCTTCTCCCTGCGCGGGGGCAGGCGCATTCAGCTCACGCAGCCAGGACTTGAACTCGAATTTCTGGTACAGGCTGCGCAGCTGTTCTCGGTCGGGCTCGGGAGCGGTCAGTGCGGTATAGGCCAGCGGCAGTTCCACGTCGCATTTTACGGTGACCAGGCGGCGCGCCTGCGGCAGCCAGTCGAGCGCGCGGCGCAGGTTTTCGCCGACGACGCCCTTGATCTCGCCGGCATGGGCGATCAGTTCGTCCAGCGTGCCGAACTGGGCAAGCCATTTCGCGGCGGTCTTCGGCCCGCATTTCTCGACGCCGGGCACATTGTCCACGGTGTCGCCCACCAGCGACAGGTAATCGACGATGCGTTCCGGCGGCACCCCGAACTTGGCGTTCACGCCGGCGATGTCGAGCGTCTCGTTGCTCATCGTGTTGACCAGCGTGACATGGTCGTTGACCAACTGGGCGAGGTCCTTGTCGCCGGTGGCGACGATGCTGCGCACGCCGTCACGCGCGGCCTGCTGCACCAGCGTGCCGATCACGTCGTCGGCCTCGACGCCCTCCTGAGCCAGGATGCGCCAGCCTGCGGCGGCGATGGCCTGCTGCAGCGGCTCGACCTGCATCGCGAGATCGCCGGGCATCGGGGGACGGTGCGCCTTGTATTCCGGATACAGGTCGTCGCGGAAGGTTTTGCCCTTGGCATCGAATACGCACAGGCTATAATCCGACCGGTAATCTTGGCGCAGGCGGCGCAGCATGTTGAGCACACCGTAGATCGCACCGGTCGGCATGCCCTCGCGGTTGCGCAGGTCCGGCATCGCATGGAACGCGCGGTACAGGAAGGACGATCCGTCCACCAGGAGCAGTGTTTTACCGCTGTTCGCGCTCGTTTCAGCGTGACTCATTTCACTCGTTTTCATTATGCCAAAGGGAATTGCATGAATAACTTGTCCAAAATGCCCACTTCCGTCTTGCCGGAATCCTGGAACTCCAAGGAAGCGTGGCGTGTGTTCGGCATTATGGCAGAGTTCGTCTCCGCGACCGAACGGCTCAGCACCATCCACCCTGCCGTCAGCATCTTCGGCAGCGCCCGCACCCGCCCCGACCATCCCTATTACCAGCTCACCGAGGAAATCGCGCGGCTGCTTTCCGATGCGGGATTTTCGGTGATCTCCGGCGGCGGTCCCGGCATCATGGAGGCCGCCAACAAGGGCGCGTTCTACGGCAAGTCGCCGAGCATCGGCCTGAACATCCAGTTGCCGCACGAGCAGCACAACAACCCGTACCAGAACATCAGCCAGACCTTCCAGCACTTCTTCACGCGCAAGGTGTTTTTCGTCAAATTCGCCAGCGCCTATGTGGTGATGCCCGGCGGGTTCGGCACGCTGGATGAGCTGATGGAGGCGCTGACGCTGGTACAGACCGGCAAGACCCGCAAGATCCCGATCATCCTGGTCGGCAGCAAATTCTGGGGCGGCATGCTAGACTGGTTTCGCACCTCGCTGCTGGAGGAGAAGGTCATCAGCCCGGAGGACCTGGACCTGATCCAGCTGATCGACGAACCCAGGGAGGTGGTCAACGCGATCTTCAAGTACTACGAATCGCGCGGCTTCGAAACCTCAGAGGCCGAACGCGAGAAGCAGCTCTACCTGTAGTTTGTTTCGTGCCCGGCCTGCGGGCACGTTTTTTCTACGAAAGGAGACGGCCATGCACCCTGCTATCGACGAAGAAGGTTACCTGATCGAACCGCTGGAATGGAGCGAGGATATCGCGCGGCGGTTCGCCAACGAGGAAAACATCTCGCTCAATGATGACCATTGGGACGCGATCCGCTTCATGCGCGAGTATTACGCCGAACACCAGATCGCCCCCGATGCCCGGCATGTGATGAAGCACCTGGCCGAGCGCCTCGGCGCCGATTCGCGCAACGCGCTGTTCGAGCTGTTTCCCTATGGCTATGTCAAACAGGCATGCAAGATCGCCGGGATGAAACGCCCGCGCAGCTGGAGCACCGGCTGAGCACGGCAGCTACCCGCGCAGAGTCTCCGCGCATCGGCTAAAATGCGCGCATTCAATCCTATGGCGGTCATCATGCGCATCCTGTTCCTTATGCTACTGTCCGGCTTCTCTGCCGCAACTATTGCCGCAAGCGAGCAGCCCGCCGGACTGGAGCCGTTGCCGCCTCCGCCCAGCCTGGCTGCCCAGGCTGCCGATGCCGACGAGCCTGAGGTCACGATCACCGAGAAGAAGGACCAGACCGTCGAGGAATATCGCGCCGGCGGCAGGCTGTACATGATCAAGATCACCCCGAAGGTCGGCCCACCCTACTACCTGGTGGACGACCGGGGCGACGGCAAATTCACGCGTCAGGAAAGCCTGGATTCAGGTGTGCGCCCGCCGCGCTGGGTCATCAAGAAGTTCTGACCCATGGCTGTCTTCACCACGGTCTCCGAGGCTGACCTCACAGCCTGGCTGGGCGATTACTCGCTGGGCCGGCTGCTGGAATTGCAGGGCATCTCCTCCGGCATCGAGAACACCAACTACTTCGTCACCACCAGCAACGGCCGGTTCGTGCTGACGCTGTTCGAGATCCTCGGAGCCGACGAGCTGCCGTTCTACCTGAACCTGATGGCACACCTGGCGCGGCATGGCATCCCCTGCCCCAGCCCGGTGGCGAATCGCCACAACCAGTTTCTCGGCACGCTCCACGGCAAGCCCGCCTGCATCGTCAGCCGCCTCTCCGGCAGGTCCACCGCGATGCCGAGCACGGAACAGTGCGCGGCGATCGGCGCAATGCTCGCGCAGATGCATATCGCCGGGCAGAGTTTCTCGCAGGTCATGCCCAACCCGCGCGGCGCCGCATGGCGTGCGGCCACCGCACCGAAAGTCCGGCCATTCCTCGATGCCGGCCAGGTTGCGCTGCTGGACAGCGAGGTCGCATTGCACGCCCGGAACAGCCCTACGCAGCTGCCGCAGGGCGTGATCCATGCCGACCTGTTCCGCGACAACGTGCTGCTGGAAGATGACCGCGTTGGCGGCCTGATCGACTTTTATTTCGCCTGCAGCGATGCGCTGCTGTACGACGTGGCGATCACGATCAACGACTGGTGCATGGGCAGCGACGGCGTGCTCGACCGCGCGCGCGCGCAGGCCTTCCTGCGCGCCTATCACGGCGTGCGCCCGCTGCTCGACGAGGAGCGCACCGCCTGGCCGCTGATGCTGCGTGTCGCCGCGCTGCGTTTCTGGCTGTCGCGCCTGTACGACCTGTACCTGCCGCGCGACGGAGAGCTGGTCAACGCGCATGACCCGCGCCATTTCGAGCGGGTACTAAAGAACCACATCGCAACCACCCAGCCGGTCTGGCTGTAAAAGGAGAATACGCAATGGAAGCACAACGACTGAGCGCCCTGCACGGCTGGCTATGGATCAAACAGGGCTATGCGTTGTTCATGAAGGCGCCGCTGCTGTGGATCGTATTGCTGATGATCTGTCTGGCCGCCGCGATCGGCCTGTCCGTTCTGCCGGTGGTAGGCGAGCCGCTGCTGACGCTGCTGATGCCGGCGGGCATGATCGGCCTGATGTACGGCTGCCGGATGCTGGAGCGGGGCGAGGAACTGGAACTGGCGCACCTGTTCAGCGGCTTTCAGCGCCAGACGGCCAACCTGATCGCACTGGGCGGCATCTCGCTGGTCAGCCAGTTCCTGATCTTCGGCCTGATGATGCTTGCCGGCGGCGCTGCGCTGGTCAACATCCTGATGAGCGGCCAGCCCGACACGGACCCTGCGGTGCTGATGGAAGCGTTCACCGGGGCCGGTCTGTCCGTGCTAATCGGCATCGCGCTGTTCAGCCTGCTGACGATGGCGATGCAGTACGCGCCGATGCTGGTGTTCTTCAACAGCGCGCCCCCCGTGGCGGCGATGCAACTCAGCGTCAGCGCCTTCATCCGCAACATCGTGCCGATGCTGGTCTATGTCGTGACCTACTTGTTCCTGGCGATACTTGCCAGCTTGCCGATGTTCCTCGGCTGGCTGGTGCTGCTGCCGCTGACGTTCACCTCGCTCTACGCCAGTTATCGCGACATCTTCCCGCTGGTCGAGGAAAAGCCGGCCGAGCCGCCCAAGGACGATCCATTCGTACCCGGCAAGGACACTTTCTGAAATGAGCGCCCCCGTCTCCATCCACGAGGTCCGGCAGGCACAACTGCCTCACAACCTGTTCATTGCAGGCCTGTTCGTTTTCGACCTGCTGATGACCCCAGCGATAATTGGCCTGAAGATCGGCATGATAGGGATGCTAATCCCGCTGCTCTGCTCCGTTTCGCTGATCGCCTACCTCCACCTGCGCGGCCGCCGCAGGGTCAGCGCGTTCGTCGACGCTCACTGGCAGCTTGCCTGCAAGCGCGGCAGATTACTGATGCTGGGTTATGCAATCTCGGCGGCGCTAATCCTTCTCGCCTGGCTGGTCAGCCTGACCGCGCGCGACGCCAGCATGGAGCACATCATGTGGATCGCACTCACCCGCGTTGCGCTGGTACCGACGCTGATCTTCGTGATGATCACCGCAGTGCTGGAGTTCAGCGCCTACGCGCAGGCCAGCAAGCGCGAGCTGCCCGGCAAGGCTACCGATACCGCCACTCCGCCCGCCTGACTCCCGCCTAAACCGCCGTCAGTTTGGCGTATTCCAGCGCCAGCCACTTGCTGCCGGCGTGCTTGAAGTTCACCTGCACGCGCCCGTCCGTGCCTCCACCCTCGACGCCGGTGATCACGCCCTCGCCGAACTTCTGGTGAAACACCCGCTGACCGATGCGCCAGATCGCACCCGCAGGCTGGCTTGCCGGAGGGGCCGGCTCAGTGTCATGGGGAACGAACGGTGTGGCATAGGCATTGCGCGATACCATGCGCGGCGACAGCCAGCGCAGCAGCTCCTCGGGCAGCTCGCGCAGGAAGCTCGACACCATGCCGTAACTCACCTGCCCGTGCAACATGCGGCTCTGTGCGAAGGTCAGGTACAGGCGGCGCCGCGCGCGGGTGATCGCGACGTACATCAGGCGGCGCTCCTCGTCCAGCCCGCCCTCGGTATCCACGCTGTTCTGGTGCGGGAACAGACCCTGCTCAAGCCCGGTGATGAACACCGTGTGGAATTCCAGCCCCTTGGCCGCATGCACCGTCATCAGGTGCAGCGCGTCCTCGGAATCTCCCGCCTGGTGCTCGCCCGCCTCCAGCGCGGCATGAGTCAGAAACGCGGTCAGGCTGTCGTCCTCGTTCTCGTGCACGAACAGCGTCGCCGCGTTGACCAGCTCGTTGAGGTTCTCCAGCCGTTCTTCGGCCTCGCGCTTCTTCGCGCCGGTCTCATTCTGGTAATGCGGGATCAGGCCGCTGTGCAGCAGCACATGGTCCATGATCTCGGGCAGCGGCAGGTCCTTCGTCGCACTGCGCAGCGACTCGATCAGCGCGACGAAGGCCGATACCTTGCCGCCCATCTTCGCAGCGGCGTCGAATAGAGTCGTATTGAACTGCTTCGCGTTCTCCTGCAGCTGCTCGATGCTGCGCGCTCCTATGCCGCGCGCCGGGAAGTTGATGATGCGCAGCAGCGCATTGTCGTCGTCGGTGTTCTGCATCAGCCGCAGGTAGCCCAGCGCGTGCTTGATCTCCTGCCGCTCGAAGAAGCGCAGGCCGCCGTATACCCGGTAGGAAAGCCCCGCCGAGACCAGCGCGTGTTCCAGCACACGCGACTGCGCATTGGAACGGTACAGCAGCGCGATCTCCTTCAGGTGCACGCCATCGCGCCTGAGCTGCTGGACCTCCTCGACGATGAACCTTGCCTCGTCGACATCGGTCGCGGCCTCGTAGACGCGCAGCTGCTCCCCGCCGCTCTCCGCCGTCCACAGGTTCTTGCCGAGGCGGCTGCGGTTGTTGCTGATCAGCGCGTTGGCCGCATCCAGGATGTTGGCGTGGGAACGGTAGTTCTGCTCCAGCTTGATGACGTTCTCGACATGGAAGTCGTGCAGCAGCTCCTGCATGTTGCCGACGTTTGCGCCGCGGAACGCGTAGATCGACTGGTCGTCGTCGCCGACGGCGAACAAGGCATTGTTCGTTCCCGCCAACAACTTCAGCCAGCGGTATTGCAGCGGATTGGTGTCCTGAAACTCGTCCACCAGGATGTGCCTGAATCGCGCCTGGTAGTGCTCGCGGATCGCGGCGTTGCGCGACAGCAGTTCGTAGCAGCGCAGCAGCAGCTCGGAAAAATCCACGACGCCCTCGCGCTGGCACTGCGCGTCGTACTCGGCATAGATCTCGACCTTGCGCCTGGTGTAGGGATCGTAGGCCTCCACCTCGCTAGCGCGCAGTCCCTGTTCCTTGTTGCCGCTGATGAACCACTGCATCTCGCGCGGCGGATACTTCTCGTCGTCGACGTTCATCGCCTTCATCAGCCGTTTGATTGCGGACAGCTGGTCGCCAGAGTCGAGGATCTGGAAGGTCTGCGGCAGGTTTGCCTCGCGGTGGTGCGCGCGCAGCATCCGGTTGCACAGCCCGTGGAAGGTGCCGATCCACATGCCGCGCGTGTTGATCGGCAGCATCGCGGACAGCCGCGTCACCATCTCCTTGGCCGCCTTGTTGGTGAAGGTCACCGCGAGGATGCCGTGCGGCGACACCTGGCCGGTGCTGATCAGCCAGGCAATGCGCGTGGTCAGCACACGCGTCTTGCCGCTGCCTGCACCGGCGAGGATCAGCGCAGATTGGGCGGGAAGTTCGACAGCAGCACGTTGTTCGGGATTGAGGCCGGCAAGCAGGGAAGAATTCATTTGTTTATTATCCCACAGCGCCCCTGTTCAGCGGCATG
>DASWTZ010000037.1:0-9113 GCA_036401875.1 Gallionella sp. | reverse complement strand
GCGGACGGCTACGGCGAAGTCAGCGGTGCGGCCAGTTATCGCGGCGATTTTGTGGCGGGCAAGAAGCATGGCCGTGGCGACAAGGTGATGCCGAACGGGGACCGTTACAGCGGGGAATTTTTCGACGATTACCGGCACGGCCAGGGCACTTATATCTGGGGGAATGCCACGCCCTGGGCGGGTGACCGTTATTATGGCGAATACCAGCGCGACCTGCGCCATGGGCAGGGAGTGTTCGAATGGAACAGCGGCGACCGTTATGAGGGGCAATGGCAGAACGATCTGCGCATGGGGTACAGCGTGATGGAGTTGCGCCGTGCGCAGGCTGCCGAAGCGGCTGCGAATGCGGCGAAGATCGGCACCGAGCAGTGCGCCGAGGAGGAATGGGATGGCGTCAATCTCCAGCGCCTGCGCGGCACGGTGCTGCGGATTTCGAACAAGATGGCGCAGATGCGGCTGCATGAGGTCGAGGGGGGCATGGTGGTATTCAAGGGGGCGACCCTGACGGTCGGTGATCTTATTACCGACGAGGCGGCGCATTGGCAGCCCTGCGTGCCGCTGTGAAGATGCGCCAATCCACTCCAACTACGTTGCGCTTCAGCCTTGTTGCGTGCGCCCTGCTCACCGCTTTCGCCCCGGCCGCATCTGCCCAGCCCAATCTCAGCGGCGAGACCGGTTACGTCAATATGCCGAACGGTCGAGTCGAAGAGGATGGGACCTTCAGGCTGGGTTACAGCGTCACCGATCCCTATGCGAATATATGGAGTAGTATCACGCTGCTGCCCCGGCTGGAATTCTATGCGCGCTATCAGCGCATCATGGCGCCAGTGAGCGCGCCCGGCGATGCCTATTGGGAGGGTTACGGCGACTACAAGGACAAGGTGATCAGCGGCAAACTGCTGTTGCTCGAAGAGGGGCGCGCCCTGCCCTCGCTGGCGCTGGGCATCAACGACGTGCAGGGCACCAACCTGTTCCGTGCCACCTATCTGGCGGCCAGCAAGCAGTTCGGCGCGCTGGATGCGACGCTGGGATTCGGCACCGGGCGCATCGACGGGGCGTTCGCCGGGGCACGCTATGCGCCGGCAGCCTGGGACGGCTTTGCACTGGTAGCGGAATACGATGCGAACGATTATCCGAACGACCACCTGGCCTCCAGCACCGGCATGGACCAGCGCGGCAAAGGCGTCGGGCTGGGGGTGGAGTATCGCTGGGGCTGGCTGGGTACACAGTTTTCCCACCGGGGTGGACGTGCGGCCATCAACGTCTACGCCTCGATCCCGTTCGAATCGAAGGAGTTCATCCCCAAGCTCAATGAACCGGCGGCGGATACCGAGATCGTGCCCCGCCCTACCCTTGCGCAATGGAATGCCGATCCGCAGTACCGGCAGGCCCTGACCAATCGGCTGCTCAATCAGGACTTCAAGAATGTGCATGTCGATGTCGCGGGCGAGACCGCCTCGGCTACGCTGACCAACACCCGTATCTCGCTGGCCAGCCGCGCGGTGGGACGCGCCGCGCGCAGCATCGTGCTGAGCGCGCCGCAGGAGGTGAGCGTGGTGAAGGTGCACTACGCGGTCTACGATATGCCGCTGGCCACCTACACCTTTACCGACGTCCGGCGCCTGCAGCGCTATTTCGACGGACTGGAGAGCCGCAAACAACTCGCGCCCACGGTCAGCATCGATTATGCGGAACCGCACCCAGTCAAGGATAGCCCCGAGATGTTGGCCACTCTGCCCGCCGAATATTCCAGTTCCCGGCTGGATAGCGAGGACGGCGATCTCATCAGTTACCGCAGCGAGAGCGCCCGGCTGGATAAGTTGCGCGTGGCACCCGGCCTTGGCTTTTACTTCAACGACCCGAGCGGCGCGCTGCGCTACGAGACGTTCATCAACGGCGTCTACGGCATGCAGGTGAAGGACAGCCTGTTCTTCAAGTCGGCGATACAGCTGACCCTGCTGCAGAACATCAGCGGCGTGCGCCAAGAATCGAACAGCCTGCTGCCGCATGTGCGCACCGACATCGCCGACTACAAGAAGAACGGCAGCCTCAAGCTGACCCAGGCGGTGCTCAACAAGTTCTACCACCCCGGCAAGCGGGTGTACGCGCGCGCCTCGGCCGGCCTGTACGAGGAGATGTTCGGCGGTGCGGGCGGGCAGCTGCTGTATTTCCCGGAGCAGGGCCCGTGGGCGCTGGATATGAGCGTGGATGCGCTCCGGCAGCGCAATGTCGGCGGCGGTATCGCGTTCCGCGATTATTCCACGGTGACGGCACTGGCGACGCTGCATTACCGCTTCAAGCGCGAGGGCGTGACGGCGGCGCTGCGCGCGGGGCGTTTCCTGGCCGGTGACGAGGGCGCGCGAATCGAGCTCAAGCGCACCTACCGCTCTGGCTTCGAGGTGGGGGTGTGGTACACCGTGACCAACGGCAACGACATCACCGGGCCGGGCACGCCCGACAATCCTTATAACGACAAGGGCGTGTTCATATCCATCCCGCTGGGTTCGATGCTGACCCGCGACACCCAGGCGGTCCCGCGTATCTCGATCTCCCCCTGGACCCGCGATGTCGGCCAGATGGTGCAGTCGCCCGGCGACCTGTACGACATGCTGGAACCGGCCTATGTGAACATGCACGACCACGACGGCCTGCAATACCTCGGCGACCTGGACGACCGCTACGAACGCTAAGTGTCATTGCGAGCGCAGCGTGCCAATCCTGTTGGATAAAAATCCCGCTGGACACTGCCGCGTCGCTACGCTCCTGATGGAACTACTGATAGAACAACTAGCCCACTAAGCAACCACAAAACGGTTGCCAAGTAGTTGGTTATAAGGCAGCAAGCTGCCAAGTCATTGGCCTCGCAGTGACGGGCGGGGTGTAGAAAATACTTGCATCTGGTGGTTTATTCTGGATAATCAGCAAACTGCAGCCCTGAAGGGTCATTCAATCCTGATAATCACGAACTGCAGCTCAAAGTCACTCAAATTTCGATATTCAATATCGCTATTATTTAGGAGATCGCCATGAATAAGATGCACACATTAGCTCTGGTTTTGGCAATACTCGCTTCAAGTAACGTATTTGCTGCCGCCGAAGGCGCTGCGGCTGGTTCTGCAGGTTCCACCGGAGCCGCTGCAGGCACGACGGCGGGCGGCGCGGCAGCGGGCGGCGCGGCAGCGGGCGGCGCGGCAGCCGTAGCTGTCGGCGGCACGGTCGTGAGTGGCGCGCTGGTCGGCGCTGCGGCTTTCGCCGCAGCTTCCGTTGCAGCGCTTTCATCTACTGCCAATTCGACTGTGAGCCACTAAACCGGTTTGCCTCGCTGGAATGCTTGGTTCGTAAGTTAAATACCGTCAGGCCCTCCCTCTGAGGGCCTGATTCATTGTGTGTAGAGGATGGGTTGGTTTTATGAATGAGATAAAAAGAATTGCGGCACTGGTCTGCCTGTTTGCACTGTCAGCTTCTGCCTGGGCGAGCGGCGGTTATATCTACGACGCGTCGGGCTCGGTTTCCCTCGCCGAAGGCAAAGGCGCCCCCCGTTGGGCGAAGATCAACGACACGGTGACCTCCGGCACGGTGATCCGCACCGGCAAGGCCAGCCACGCCGTTCTGAAATTCGAGGATGGCCAAGTGGTCAGCCTGCAGGCCGATACCACCTTCCAGATTCGCAAGTACGATTATTTCCCGATGAATCCCAGCGAAAACAGCATCCTGTTCTCGATGTTCA
This sequence comes from Gallionella sp., assembly GCA_036401875.1. GTDB lineage: Bacteria > Pseudomonadota > Gammaproteobacteria > Burkholderiales > Gallionellaceae > Gallionella. Next base: position 5,386 of record DASWTZ010000037.1, on the reverse strand, counting down.
AGGGCGGCACGCGTTTCATCACCGGCATGATCGGCAAGGAAAAACCGGTTGCGTTCCGGCTCGCCACACCGGATGCGACCGTAGGCATCCACGGCACCGACTTCATTGTGGTCATCGCCAGCAACGGGACACGCAGCCAGGTTGTCTCGGGCAGCATCAGCCTGACCAATGCCGCCGGCACCACCACTTTGACCGCCGGCCAGACCGCATTGACCTCATCTGCCACCGCACTGACCGCCACGGTTCCCGCCTCCTCGGTGCCTGCCGGAACCTTCGGCCAGCTCAATGCGATTGCGTTGCCTGCTGCAACACCGGGAGCGATACCGGCAGCTGGAACAGGAGCACTCTTGAGCGGCATAGCACCAAACACGGCAACAGCCGCAACTGCAACCGCAGGCACTACCGCGACAACAACCGCAGCAGCGGGTAACGCTGCGGCAGCAGGAACCGCCGCAGGCAGTGCCGGGGGCGCGGCAGCGGGGGGCGCAGGGATTGCTGCCGTCGCAACGGCAGGCGCGGGCATCTCCGCGACCACAATCGCCATCGGCGTCGCTGCCGCAGCCGGCGTGGCGGCCATCGTCAATGCCTCCTCCACGACCAGCCATTAGCCTTTAGCGGCTTTTGCCTGACCAAAAGGCCAGCTCGTTCAACGGCTGGCCTTTTTCAATATTCAAAATGCCTACCGGATCCTCATGCGCACCGATGAATTCGATTTTGACCTGCCCGAGCAGTTGATCGCGCAGCACCCTCCCGCACAGCGCGGCGCAAGCCGGCTGTTGCATGCCCATGACGGCGTGCTGGAAGACCGCGCATTTGCCGACCTGCTGCAACTGGTCAGGCCAGGCGATGTACTGGTGCTGAATGACACGCGGGTGATCAAGGCGCGCCTGTTCGGCAGCAAGGACAGCGGCGGCAAGGTGGAGGTGCTGGTCGAGCGGGTGCTGAATGATCACGAGGTGCTGGCCCAGGTGCGCGCCAGCAAGTCGCCCAGGGTGGGCACACGGATGCGCCTGGCCGAGGCGTTCGATGCCGAGATGCTGGGGCGCGAAGGCGAATTCTTCCGCCTACGCTTTCTCGGCGAGGAGACCGTGCCGGGGCTGCTGGAGCGCTACGGCCGTCTGCCCTTGCCGCCCTACATCACCCATGATGCCGATGCCGCGGACGAACAGCGCTACCAGACGGTGTTCGCGCGTGAGGCCGGTGCGGTGGCCGCGCCCACGGCGGGGCTGCATTTCGACGAGGCGCTGCTGCAGGGGCTGCGCGACAAGGGCGTGCAGCTCACCTGGGTGACGCTACATGTCGGCGCCGGGACCTTCCAGCCGGTGCGCACCGAACATATCCACGAGCACGCGATGCACAGCGAGCGTTACACCATCCCGCAGGCCACGGTCGATGCGATCGCCGCCGCGCGCGCCTCCGGCGGCCGGGTGATCGCAGTGGGCACGACCAGCTTGCGCGCGCTGGAGAGCGCTGCCCAAGGGAATACGGAACGGGAAGGCGCATTGCAGGCCGGCAGCGGCGAGACGCGCATCTACATCACGCCGGGCTACCGCTTCCATGTTGTGGATGTGCTGCTGACTAATTTCCACCTGCCCCGCTCCACGCTGCTGATGCTGGTGTGCGCCTTCGGCGGGATGCAGGAGATGCTGGCCGCCTACCGCCATGCGGTGGCGCATAATTACCGATTCTTCAGTTACGGCGATGCGATGCTGATCGAGAGAAAACCATGAAATTCACTTTGCACAAGACTGACGGGGCTGCCCGTCGCGGCACGCTGCAACTGGCCCATGGCGAGGTGCAGACCCCTGCCTTCATGCCGGTGGGCACCTACGGCACGGTAAAGGCGATGTCTCCCGCCGAATTGCACGACATCGGCGCACACATCGTGCTGGGCAACACCTTCCACCTGTGGCTGAGGCCGGGCCTGGAAGTGATCGCTGCACACGGCGGACTGCACCGCTTCATGGGCTGGGACGGCCCTATCCTCACCGACTCCGGCGGCTTTCAGGTGTTCAGCCTGGGTGAGCTGCGCAAGATCACCGGCGGCGGTGTCGAGTTCCGCTCGCCGGTAAACGGCGACAAATGCTTCCTGTCGCCTGAGGAGTCAATGCGCATCCAGAAGGTGCTGAACTCCGACATCGTGATGATCTTCGACGAGTGCACGCCGTATCCGGCCGACGAGCAGGTTGCGGGGGTGTCGATGCGCTTGTCGCTGGGCTGGGCCGAGCGCAGCAAGAAAGCGCACGAGGGCAATCCCAACGCGCTGTTCGGCATCGTGCAGGGCGGCATGCACGAACACCTGCGCGACGAATCGTTGCGCGAACTTAAGAACATCGGCTTCGACGGCTATGCAATCGGCGGCCTGTCGGTGGGCGAGCCCAAGGAGGACATGCTGCGCATCCTCAAGCACACCGCGCCGCAACTGCCGCAGGACAAGCCGCGCTACCTGATGGGCGTGGGCACGCCGGAGGACCTGGTGGCGGCGGTCGCACAGGGTATCGACATGTTCGACTGCGTGATGCCGACGCGCAACGCGCGCAACGGCCACCTGTTCACCCGCCACGGCGACATCAAGATCAAGAACGCGCAGTACCGTCTGGACACTCGCCCGCTCGACGAAGAATGCCAGTGCTACACCTGCCGCAACTTCAGCCGCGCCTACCTGCACCACCTGTTCCGCCTCGGCGAGATCCTCGGCGCGCGCCTGAACACGATACATAACCTGCACTATTACCAGGAACTGATGCGCGATATCCGCGCGGCGATCGAGGCGGGCGGCTTCGCCGCGTTCCAGGCACGGTTTGCGTCGCAGCGCAGCGGCCAGGGCGGCTAGGATCAGCACAGTGGCCGCGCATCCTGCTAAGATGCGCGCTGAACTTTCCGGCAACGAGTTACCACCGGATTGACCGCATCGGAATCGAATGAAACTACGCAATATTTCAATCTGGTTCTCCTTACTGGTCCTGGCGCTGCTGGGGTCGGATATGCTGTTCATGGTGCTCATCGATCGCGCCTACCAGGATGTGATTGCGGCGCAGGAACACCGCAGGAAATCCGTTGCGCTGACCACCGAGCTGCACCAGCAGCCCGAGCAACTGTCCAGCCTAGTGCGCGCCTATGCGGTCACCGGCGAATCGCGCTTCCTGCTCTATTACTACGACATTCTCGCCATCCGCATGGGCGAGAAACCTGCACCACTGGCCGAAGACCCGACCACCTACTGGGACGACGTGATCGCCGGCGAAATCCAGCACCGCCTCCCGGCTAACGGCATCAAACAATCGCTGGCCAAACGGATGGAGCAATTGAACTTCAGCGAGCGGGAGTTCGCGGCCCTGCAACGTATCCTGTCCGCCACAGAGGCGCTGAATCAGGTCGAGCAGATCGCCTTTGCCGCCACCCAGGGCTTGTATGACACGACGGCCAACCGCTTTGTCTCCGACGGCAAACCGGACCTGCGCTATGCCAGCAAGCTGGTGCATGGCAACGACTACAACCGTCTCAAGGCCGAACTGAGCCGTGCAGCCAACGATCTGAGGAAAATTACCGACGAGCGTACCCAGTCGGCCGTGGCCAAGGCCAATTACTTCCTGCAACTGCTGATCGGTATCTCCCTGATCCTGATGGCGTTGACCATTGCACTGGTGCTGACGGTGGTTTACCTGATGAGGAGCAGGGTATTGCGCCCGATACAGGCGCTCAAGACGGTTGCCGCCCAGGTCGCAGAAGGCAACTACGATGTACGCGCAAACACGACCGCTCCAGGAAAATCGCGCGGGGTGGATGAACTGGTGGTGCTGGGCTCCACGTTCAACATCATGGCGCAGTCCATCAAGGACGACATCAATCGCCGCCAGTCCATCCTGACCGAATTGAACAGGGCCCGCCTTCAGGCCGAATCTGCGACCCGCGCCAAGTCGATGTTTTTGGCCAACATGAGCCATGAGATCCGCACCCCGATGAACGCCATCATCGGCATGGCCTATCTGGCGCTCAACAGCGGGCTCAACCCGCGTCAGAAGAATTACGTCAACAACATCCATCTCGCTGCCCAAAGCCTGCTGGCGATCATCAACGACATCCTGGACTTTTCCAAGGCCGAAGCGACCCGGCTGGAACTTGAGCAGCATCGTTTCACCATTGACGAGGTGGTCGGCAGCTGCTTCAACTTTCTGCGCCAGCATGCTGCAGAAAAGGATATTGAACTGATCTATGACGTCTCCGACCCCGGCCTGATGGGCGAAGCCGGCACGTTCACCGGCGATTCTGTGCGGCTAGGTCAAATCCTGACCAACCTGCTGTCCAATGCCGTCAAGTTCACCCACCGCGGCCACGTCAAATTGAGTATCGATGTCGAAGAGCGCAACGGGGATTCGTCCACCCTGCATTTCACGATGCGCGACACCGGTATCGGTATGACCCCCCAGCAAATCGGACAGCTGTTCCAGGAATTCACCCAGGCGGACAGCTCCATCACCCGCAAGTACGGCGGCACCGGACTGGGGTTGGCAATCGCAAAAAAACTAGTCGAGTTGATGGGGGGCACCATCCGTGTCGAAAGCGAACCCGGCGCAGGCTCCAGCTTCAAATTCGACATCCGCCTCCAGAAAGACCCGACGAACACCCCGGCGCCGTCACTGGCAGATGGTTGGCGCCATAAGCGCGTGCTGGTAGTGGATGATCACCCGGAAAGCTGCAAGGCGCTGGCCGGTATGCTGCAAGTGCTCGGGGCGGGCAGCGCGGCTAAGCAGGGGATCGACCTCGCCGGTGACGGCAGGACCGCGCTGGAAATGATAGCCCGTGCGCGCCGAAGTCACCGGCCATACGATCTGCTGCTGCTGGACTGGGAGATGCCGGAAATGGACGGCAGCCAGGTACTGGCTGCGTTGCGCAACCAACACCCTGTGCCCCGCACCATCGTCACCTCCGCGCACGACAGCGAAACCATGCACCTCTCCGCGGCGGAACTCGGCGTCAGTGAATTCCTTGCCAAACCGGTTTTGCCCGAGACACTGCTCAAATTGCTCCGTCCGCAACCTGGAGACCACGTTGCAGAAAATCAAGCAGTTGCCGCGAAACCGAACATCGCCGGTCTGCACGTATTGCTTGCCGAAGACAATGCGATCAACCAGCAACTGATTCAGGAATTGCTGTCCAGCCGCGGCGTCAGGGTATCGCTTGCGCACCACGGAAAGGAGGCGCTGGAAATGCTGCTCAACGCGCCAGACGGTTTTTTCGATGCGGTGTTGATGGACATGGAGATGCCGGTGATGAGCGGCGCACAAGCCACGCTGGCGCTCCGCGCCAACCCGCGTTTCGCCTCGCTGCCGGTGCTCGCCCTCACTGCACACAATTCCCGTGAAGCCTACGACGAGTGCGTGGCTTC
>DASWTZ010000036.1:0-5202 GCA_036401875.1 Gallionella sp. | reverse complement strand
GCGTGGGCGAATACTATCTGAAGCAGCATATACTGGATGCAATCAATGAGATCACCGGCACCAACCGGCACGAGATTTACGCCTCACCCGATCCGCAGACGCCCGCCCACTACGGCGCGGTGGACATCTTACTGCCGGATTCCTACACCGTCACGGAGCAGAAAGCCGAACCGCCGGTCGCTCTCGAGCTGGGCGTTATCGGGGTGCAGTTCAGCCGCGATTGAATCGCTGTCACCCGCAAGCAGTCAGTCAGATGTTGCCTTTGCTGCTTGGTGGCGAATCATGTAGACGAGGTAGAGCGAGAGCACGGCGGCGAAGAAACACCAGACCGAGACGAAGGCGGCGTTGTAGGCGGCCGATGCCAGTGCCATTGACAGCACGACCAGCCCCCCGAATACCTGTATATGCCGGTGGCTGGACAGGAACAGCGGCACGAGGATGGTCAGGCCGTATAGCATCACCGGCGTGACCGGAATATGGATGGGGCTACGCCACGGGACGGCGAAATCATAAACGATGGAATGGCCCCGTACCGCGACCGACATCCATTCGGGATGCATGAGCATCACGGCATAGACCAGCGTGCCCGCGAACGCACCGAATGTGGCGCAGCCGCCGATGATCCGCTTGCGTAGCCTGCCTATGCGAGTCTGGCCGGGCTCGACCAGATAGCTGCACAGCGGCAGAAGCCACAGCCACAGGAAGTGCGAGAAAAAGTGGAACCCCAGAGAAGAAAACACAACGGCATCGGCATCACCCGCATCGAGCATCTGCCACACCCTGCCTTCGAATGCCTGTTGTATCCCGAAGCCGACCGGAACCAGCGCCCACATCCAGAACGGAGCGGTCAGCCACCGGGACTGCGCGAAGGCATATGAACCGGTGGCGACCAGCACGGCGGAGGCGCTATAGCTGACAGTTGCGGATATGCACATAGTGTCTCCGGTGATGATTCGGTGTGCTGATAATCATGATCCAACGGCGGCGGACGGCAATGGCGCGGGCTGCCAGTGCTAGAAACCAGTGTTTAACCCGAGCTGATCGAACATTGTGGCTTTGTCCCAATACCCATGCTGGACAGCGATCTTCCCATCGGCAACCAGAAACAGTTCGCACCCCCGCATAGCAAAAGCACGGTTGTTTGGCGAATGGCCGGCAAACTCGCCATGCATCGTGCCAGAGAATCTCCACTCAACAACGACCCACGAGCCTTCTTCCAGCACATTGTCGACTTCCACCCTGATGTCGGGGAACGCTTGGAATACTTTGACGTAGGTGGTCCGCATACCTTCACGACCGTGAACGGGTTTGGGCCACGGAAGCTGCACGTTCGTAACATCGTCAGCGTAAAGGGCACCGCAGCTGCATCCGGATCGTGATTGTTATACGCTGCAACCCAACGCATTGCGATTTCTTTGGGGGGCTGTTTGTTCATTTGCGTCCTCTTTGCTTCATGGGCAACACTGAAACACAATACCGTGGATTCGCTTCTTGCTTGAAAAAGCACACCAATCCCGAATTGCTTGGATTAAACGTTATATTTTCTTTAACGACAAGCGTTGCTGGACCGGCCAGCAACCTGTGGTATAGCCGCACTCAAGGCAGACTGGCGAATCAAGTCCACCAGCGCGCAGTTTACACCGCTGTCTATCCGCGAGCGGCGGCTGCAATCGCTATAATGGCACGGACTGGTTCCGTTTGACCCGCAGCCGATTCGATGATGAAACACATGATTCTGTTTAGAGGAGGATATGAAATGAAAAAGGCCGTATTGATGTTGTTGCTCGCCGCCACGCTGGCGAGTTTGCCGTTTGCCGCGCAGGCGGACCTGGGCAGTTTCTTGCAGGGCGTGAACAGACAGGCGCTGTCCGACATCAAGAGCTTCAACGACAAGCTGAGCCGGCAGTTCGGCATTCCCGTGCCGAATGTGGATGCGATCGTCAAGAGTGTGCCGAATCCGGCCGATGCGTTCATGATCCTGCAGCTCGGCCAGATGGCGCACGTGGCGCCCGAAGTGGTGCTGGAGAAATACCAGCGCAGCAAGGGCAAAGCGTGGGGGAGTCTGGCCAAGGAACTGGGTATCAAGCCGGGGTCGCGCGAGTTCCACGCGTTAAAGCGCGGCAACCTGTCCTTTACCGGCGAGCGTGGCGGCGAGGCCGGATATCGCCGCGATGAGGACCATGGGCATGGCAAAGGGGCAGGCAAGGAAAAAGGTCAGGGTAAAGAGCATGGCAAGGATTAACAGGTGGTCGAGTCTGAGGCACCAATGCAATTGAGTTGAGATCTCCCCGGATGCCATCATGGAAATGAAGAAGATCAATTCGGGCCGGTTGCGCGCGGTCGGTTATGAGGCGCGCAGCCGCCTGTTGCAGGTCCAGCTGGACGACGGTACTACGTTGCAGTATCGCGGCGTCGGAGAGGAGACCTGGCGCCGCTTAAGCGGTTCGGGGGCAACGTGGAGCTACTATCGCGACAATATCGAGGAAGAATTCACGGCGGTGCGTGTGTCCGGCAACGCACACGCGGGCAGTCCAGACGATTTGTTCAGCAAACCCTGAGTGCTACCTTGCAGACACATTTGAGCTGTATTGCTGGAGTGGCCGCCGCATGAAAAAACAGCCTGTTACGATAGCCGTCATCGGTGCTGGTCCGGCCGGGTTGATGGCTGCCGAGGTGTTGGCTCACGGGGGGATGCGGGTCGATGTTTATGACGCGATGCCCACGGCGGGACGAAAGTTCCTGATGGCCGGTAAAGGCGGGATGAACATTACGCATGCCGAGCGGCATGATGCTTTCCTGTCGCATTACGGCGCGCGCCGTCCCCGGATCGAACCGCTGCTCGATGCGTTCGGCCCGGCTCGATTGCGCGAGTGGGTGCACGGGCTGGGCATAGAGACCTTTGTCGGGAGCTCGGGGCGCGTTTTCCCCGCCGACATGAAGGCGGCGCCGCTGTTGCGCGCATGGCTGCACCGTCTGCGCGAAGTCGGCGTGCAGTTCCATATGCGGCATCGCTGGTGCGGCTGGGGCGATGATGCCTCGGGTGACGGATACATTGCCTTGCGGTTTTCCACGGCACAGGGCGATGCCTTCGCGCATGCCGATGCGGTGGTGTTGGCGCTGGGTGGCGGTAGCTGGGCGCAGCTCGGTTCCGATGGCGCATGGGTGCCGCTGCTCGTGCAGCGCGGCGTTCCCGTCGCGCCGCTGCGGCCGGCGAATTGCGGCTTCGATGCGGGCTGGAGCACACACTTCAGCGAAAAATTCGCTGGGCATCCGCTGAAGTCGGTTGACGTGAGTTTTACCGATGCAGCGGGGTATACCCATTCCCGTCGCGGCGATGTGATGGTGACGGCAAGCGGTGTCGAGGGAAGCCCGATCTATGCGCTGTCCGCGCTGCTGCGCGATGAGATAGAGGCGCGAGGCGAGGCGGTGATATACATCGACCTTTTGCCCGGAAAGGACCTGCAACGGGTGATCGGCGAAGTCGGGCATCCGCGCGGTTCGCGTTCGATGTCCAGCCACCTGCAGAGCCGCGCAAACATCCGTGGTGTGCAAACCGGCCTGCTGCGCGAGTTGCTGACCCGCGATGATTTCGCCAATTCCGAGCGGCTGGCGGCGGCGATCAAATCCCTTCCGCTGCGCCTCACCGCTCCGCGTCCGCTGGACGAGGCGATCAGCAGCGCGGGCGGCGTGACATTCGAGGCGTTGGATGCACGCCTGATGGTGCATGCGCTGCCCGGCGTGTTCTGCGCGGGCGAGATGCTCGATTGGGAGGCGCCGACCGGCGGCTATTTGCTGACCGCCTGCTTTGCCAGCGGATACTGCGCGGGGCACGGGGTTCTGGACTGGTTGGCGGCGGGGCGGCCTGCGTAGCTGACCGAATGCCTCGACGGTATCGCGTCCGCCAATATACAATCGAACAGTACATACTCTTTTGTAGGTAAGACAATGAAGTGGCCCTTGTTGTACCGGATCCGGTCCGGTTTCAAATCGTTTGGCAAGGCGCTGCGCCTGATCGTTCTGCTCCTCCTGCTGGGGCTTTCCGGTTATATCTATCATCTCGACACCACGATCCGCGAGGCTTTCGAGGGACGCAAGTTCGCGTTGCCGGCGCGTGTCTACGGGCGTGCTCTGGAGGTGTATCCCGGCCTGAAACTGACCCCCGAGCAATTTGCGGAAGAGTTGCGGGCGATCGGTTATCACGAGCATCCCGAGCCAGACGAGTCGGGAACTTACAGGCATACCCTGAACGGGTATGAGTTCACGACCAGGCCATTTGTCTTCTGGGACGGCGCGCAGACCGCACAGAAACTGCGCATCGAATTCGACGCGGGCGTGGTGTCGCAGCTCACGGAACGCAGTGGCGATGAACGCGACGTGCCGCTTCTGCGCATCGAGCCGCCCATCATCGGCGGCATCTATCCGGGCCATAACGAAGACCGCGCGCTCCTGAAACTCAGCCAGGTTCCCAAGTCGCTGATCGACGCGCTGGTCGATATTGAAGACCGCAAGTTCTATACGCATTGGGGCATAGACCCGCGCGGCATCGCGCGCGCCCTGTACAAGACCGTCAGCGGGCAGCGCATCGAGGGGGGGAGCACGCTGACCCAGCAGCTCGTCAAGAATTTTTTCCTGACCTCCGAACGCACCCTGACCCGCAAGGCCAACGAGGTGTTGATGGCCTTGTTGCTGGAGATGCACTACAGCAAGGACGAGATTCTCGAAACCTACCTCAATGAGGTTTTTCTGGGACAGGATGCCAGCCGCGCCATCCACGGTTTCGGTCTGGCCAGCCATTTCTATTTCGACCGCCCGATCGACAGGCTGGAACTGCACGAGATCGCGACTCTAGTCGGCATGGTCAAGGGGCCGGGGGTGTACGACCCGCGCAGGAAACCGGAGCTTGCGACAAAGCGCCGCAATATCGTGCTGCAGGAAATGGTGCGCCTGAACACCATCACGCAGGAGCAATTTGTCGCGGCGCGCAGCAGGCCGCTGGGGGTGATCAATCGCGCGCCTGCAGGCACCTCGCCGTATCCAGCGTTTATGCAGTTGGTGCACCGCCAGTTGCAGCGCGATTACCGGGAGGAGGACCTGCGCAGCGAGGGGCTGCGGATATTCACCACGCTGGACCCATTCATCCAGCGGCATGCGGAGCAGGCATTGGCCTCGCGCCTCGCTCAGATCGAAAAGGCGCGCAAGATT
>DASWTZ010000035.1:0-4360 GCA_036401875.1 Gallionella sp. | reverse complement strand
CTGCTGCAACAGCGCGGCCACGAAACCATAGGTGCGGGCAACGCGCTGGCGGTGCAGAACTTCGCCGAGAACATCGCGATGCTGCTGTTCGTCGCAGTCTATGGCTGGGCATTGGCGGCCGGTGTGACCGTCATAATGTCAGTGGCCGGATTTGGATTGACCCTGCTAGCTGGGATTGCGGTGCTTGCAGCTTTGAGGATGAAAAAATCGTGAAACCCCTGCCAGGAACCACCTAATTGCACAATTTGTCAGGGTCACAATGGGGTTGCATGCTTTTCAATAGCGTCCCTGGCTGCAGCAACTCAGTCTGTCGCAGGTGAAGTTGGGGAGTTTAAAGATATAAAAACGACAGAATTGCGCTGATAGGGGAAAAAGCGCGATGAACTTCCAGGGTAATTTCATGCCGAAAAGCAACAATTGGTGAACATGAGGACAATGATGAGAAACGAGAGTCGCAAAAGGACATTAATGTCACTGGATACGCTGGAGCGCGTGGGTCTGACCGCTGCATTTGGCTTCTTTATTTATCTGATCTGGAGCAGCTCGACCGATATAGAGACGCAGCTGGGTGCTAAAGCAGATGAATTTGCGGTGGTGCACAACCTGCAGGTCGACTACAAGAATGAGATCCAGGAATGGAAAAACCTGCTGTTGCGCAGCGACAACCGGGAAATCCTGGAGAAGAATTGGCAGCTCTTCGAAAGACAGCATCAGAAAGTCGCCGATGCGGCGAGGCTCGGCATGCAGCGCAGCGACGTCCGAGCGGTAAATGTGAAGCTACAAGCATTTATCGAGGCGCACGAGGCCAATTTTCAGCTGTACAAGCAAGGCCGTGAAGTGCTCGCCAAACAGAATTTCGATCCCCGCCAGGCTGATGCCGTCGTGAAAGGCATAGACAGGCCGCTTCTGGACATACTGGAAGCCGGCGATGAGGAGATGCAGGCAGAAAAGAAACGGATAGACGAGCGGATAATCGCAAAGGCCAACAACCGGATAGAGCTCGGCCTGGTGGCGCTGTTCCTGCTGATGCTGATAGCGATATGGCGGCCCCGGCACTGACGCACAGCGCCAGCCCGCGCGCCTAGAACTGCTCGTTCTCCCTCAGAAACCGCCACTGTCCCACAGGCAGGCTGCCCAGTTTCACCCTGCCGATGAGGATGCTTTCAGTCCGGTGACCACGTACTTCTCGGATCGCGGGCACAACTGATCGCGCGAAGGTCTCGGCATAAATGGAGGGTGGCCCGGGTCGCCCTTTTTTATTGCCGCTCCGGCATCCGGCTGTTACAGTTCGACATTCCCGGGAGGAGGGTATGCAAGACCCGTATAACGTCGATTCATCGAAAAGGGCGATCATGCAAGAGCAGTCCGGGCAGCAAAACCACAGTTTCGAATTCACCGGGAAGGGCTGGGAGTATTTCAGGATATGGATCGTCAACCTGCTGCTGACCATCCTCACGCTGGGCATCTATAGCGCGTGGGCCAAGGTCAGGCGCCTGCAATACTTCTACCGCAACACGCGCCTGGTTGGCGGCAGCTTCGACTTCCACGGCACCCCGAAAGCGATCCTGAAAGGACGCATCATCGGGTTCGGCCTGCTGTTCGCCTATAACGCAGCCTTCGAGTTCAACCCGATACTGGGGCTGGTGATCGGCTTGATCCTCGGCCTGTTCATGCCCTGGCTGTTGATGCGCTCGCTGCAATTCAAGCTCTACAACAGCAGTTATCGTGGCCTGCGCTTCGGCTTTACCGGCAGCAAGGGCGGCGCGTACGATGCCTTTCTGAAATATCCCATGCTTGCGGGCCTGACGCTATATCTGGCCGCGCCGTTGGCGCACCAGCGCATCAAGAAATACCAGTTTGACAACAGCCGCTTCGGCAGCACCGCGTTCAAGCTGAACGCTACCGCCCAAGGCTTCTACCTGCTCTATCTGTCGGCATTGGCGGTGATGGCGGGCATGCTGCTGCTGATCCCGGTGCTGGCGATGCTGCCCGGTTCCGGCACCGGCATGCAAGCCCTGATCACCGGCTTCAGCGTCGCCGCCCCGTTCATTGTGCTCATGATGGTCGCGTCCATCCTCGTCGTCGCCAGCCTGTTCGGGGCCTACATGCAGAACATGGTGTGGGGCAGCACCGAACTGGGCGAACACCGTTTCTTCAGTCACGTGTCGGCACGCCGCCTGCTGTGGGTCACAGTGAGCAACTTCGTCGGCGTTGTGCTCACGCTTGGCCTGTTCATGCCGTTCGCCGCGGTGCGCATGGCACGCCTGCGCCTGGAATCCATGGGGCTGAGCGTCAGCGGCGACCTGTCCGGTTTCGTCGCCGACCAGCAACAACAGGCAACCGCCGCAGGCGAAGAAGCAGCCGAGATATTCGATGTCGACATCTCCTTCTAAAACGCTGCAAGTCGAGGCCATCTACTACGACGGCCAGACCGCCGCGAGCCGCGCGGTGCTGTTGTCCGTCGATGGTGGCGACCTGCTGCTGCGCGGCAGTGGCGGCGACTGGCGCTGGCCGCTGGCCGAGCTGCACGTCTCCGAGCGTTTGGGCAACACACCGCGCATGCTGACCTACAGTGGCGGCGGGCATTGCGAAGTGAAGGACCAGGCCGGGCTGGTGCGGCTGCTGGCGCAGGCCGGCGCGGGCGGAAGCTGGCTGGACGGTTTGCAGCACAGCCTGCCGTGGGCGTTCGCGGCGGTGGTGCTGATTGTGGTCGCGTTCGCGGGCGCCTATCGCTACCTGCTGCCGTGGGGCGCGGAAGCGCTCGCCATGCAGGTGCCGGGCGCGGTCCTGCAAAAGATGGGCGATTCAACGCTGGAAACGCTGGATCGCTTCGCGCTGTACCCGAGCAAGCTGGACGAAGCCCGCCAGCAGCAGTTGCGCGATGCGTTCGCGCGTCTGCAGCCGCCCTACGCAGCGCAACTGCAATACAAACTCGTCTTCCGCAGCGCGCCCGACATCGGGCCGAACGCGTTCGCGCTGCCCGACGGCAGTCTCGTGATGCTGGACGAACTGGTGACACTGACCCCGGACGACAACGAGATCGTCGCCGTGTTGGCGCACGAACGCGGCCACGTCGAGCTCCGCCATTCCATGCGCATGGTGCTGCAAAGCTCGGCGATCGGACTGGTACTAGCCTGGTACGCGGGCGATGTCAGCAGCCTGCTGGCCTCGGCACCCGTGATCATCATGCAGGCCAAGTATTCGCGCGACATGGAACGCGAGGCGGACATGTATGCCGAGCAGACCCTGCACGCCAACGGGCTGTCGCCCTGTCTGCTCGGCACCATCCTGGACAAGATGGAAGCCACCTATCTGGCCAAGGTCAGGGAAAAACACCCGGAGGCAAAAAACGGGAAAGACGGCGACGCGATGGAATATCTCTCCAGCCACCCGGCCACCGCAGAGCGTATGCGCCAGATGTGTCCCGGCAACTGAGCACCACGACCATCCGCAGTATACCGATGACGACGGAAGACCGGGCCGGGCGTCTCTACAAGAACTGCTCGTTCTCGCCCAGATACCGCCACTGCCCTACCGGCAGGTTGCCCAGCTTCACCCTGCCAATGCGGATGCGCTTGAGCCCGGTCACCTTCAGCCCGACCAGTTCGCACATGCGGCGAATCTGGCGCTTCTTCCCCTCGCGCAGCACGAAGCGCAGCTGGTCTTCGTTTTGCCAGGTTACCTTGGCCGGCTTGAGGTATTCGCCGTCCAGCTTCAGTCCCTGATTGAGCAGCGCCAGCCCGCCGTCTTCCAGCCTGCCCTGCACCCGCACCAGGTATTCCTTGTCAACCCTGGAATCTTCGCCGATCAGTTGCCTCGCGATGCGGCCGTCCTGGGTGAGTACCAGCAAACCCTGTGAGTCAATGTCCAGGCGGCCTGCCGGGGCGAGGCCGAGCAGCTGGCTGCGGTGGAAACGTAGCGGCGATTCGTCCTCAGACCAGCGCGTGGCAGCGTCGATCAGCGTGACTGCGGGCTTGTAGTTGTGCTCGGCCTGGCCGGACACATAGCCGATCGGCTTGTTGAGCAGGATCGTGACACGCTGCTGCTGGATGTTCTTCGCGGCGGTGCGCAGCGTGATTTTCTGGTCAGGATAGACCTTGCTGCCCAGCGCGCTGACGACCACGCCGTCCACCTCCACCAGGCCCTTTTCGATATAGCCGTCCGCCTCGCGGCGTGAGCACAGGCCGAGTTCGGACATGCGTTTGGAGAGTCGGATCTGTTCCATGATGTTCCTGTGAATTCGCGGGGTGCGATTTAAGCATAAAAGGGCGGGTGCGGGTAAAACCGGATTGCGCCGGCGTATCCGGAGGGATATGTTGAACAGGGAGGTATCAGGAGGCGCGCTCACGACCACAGGGGA
>DASWTZ010000034.1:0-2885 GCA_036401875.1 Gallionella sp. | reverse complement strand
GTCCATGGACGATGTTTCTGCCTGGTAACCGATACTATGAAACCTGCATTCTCAGTGATTTTCCTGACCACCCTGATCGGCGCCGCGCAAGGGCTGTTCCTGGCACTGTTCACCCATCAGACCTACGCGCTGTTCGGCCTGCTGCCGATGCAATCGGACGCCTATTACGGCTACGGTAGCGCGCTGGCGCTGCTGTTCCTCGGCGGTGGGCTGGTCGCGTCGTTCTTCCACCTCGGCCGCCCGGAACGCGCGTGGCGTTCGGCGACTCAGTGGCGCACCTCCTGGCTGTCGCGCGAAGTCATCGTGCTGCCGGCGTTCATGGGACTGGTGTTCCTGTACGGCGCGGCGCACCTGTCCGGCTTCCGCCCCGAGATCGCGACCCTGCCCGGCGGCTTCGTCCTGGACCTGACCTTCGTGCTCGGCGTCGTCGGCACGCTGCTGGCGTTCCTGCTGTTCCTGTGCACCGGCATGATCTACGCCTGTATCCGTTTCCTGCGCGAATGGGCCTCGCCGCTGACCATCGTCAACTACATCCTGATGGGCGGCTCGTCCGGATTCATCCTGGCTGCGCTGTATTCCGCGGTGACTGCGCCGGATCAGACAGGCTTCTTCGCCGGCTGGGCGATCATCATCACCGTGCTGGCCTTGCTGGGCCGCACCGCCTCGCTGGTGCGCAACGCGCGCCTCAAGCCGAAATCGACGATACAGACCGCGATCGGCATCAAGCACCCGCGCATCACGCAGCGCTCGATGGGTGCGATGGGCGGCAGCTTCAATACGCGCGAATATTTCCACGGCATGAGCCTGGCATTCATGTGCCGGATGAAGCCGGTATTCATGCTGCTGGCCTTCGCGGTCCCGCTCGCTTTCCTCGCGGCCGGCGCGTCCACGGCAGAGATGCTGGGCGCAGCGTTTGTCGTCCAGTACTTCGGTCTGCTGGCGGAGCGCTGGTTCTTCTTCGCGCAGGCCAATCATCCGCAGAATCTCTATTATCAGACCATAGGTTGATCACTTGAAGACCTTGCACACCGGAAAATACTGGCTGCATCACCTGCTGCCGTTCATGCAGTGGAAAAACCGGGTGAATCGCGATTCCACCCGCGCCGACCTGATCGCCGGCATCACCGGAGCGCTGATCGTGCTGCCGCAGGGGGTGGCGTTCGCCACGATTGCCGGGATGCCGCCGGAATACGGCCTGTATGCCGCGATGCTGCCGGCGATCATCGCCGCGCTGTTCGGGTCGAGCTGGCATCTGGTGTCCGGCCCGACCACGGCGATCTCCATCGCGGTGTTCGCCGCGATCAGTCCGCTGGCCGAGCCCGGCTCGCCGGAGTTCATCAGCATGGTGCTGACGCTGACCTTCCTGACCGGCATTTTCCAGCTGATCCTCGGGCTGGCACGCATGGGGGTGCTGGTCAACTTCATCTCGCATACGGTGGTGATCGGCTTCACGGCGGGAGCGGCGCTGCTGATCGCGGCCAGCCAGGTGAAGAATTTCTTCGGCATCGCCATCGAGCGCGGCGCGCCCTTCCATGTGGTGATCGAGCGCTTCATCGAGCAGGCCGGCAATATCAACCCGTGGGTAACACTGGTCGGTGCGGTCACGCTGGCCACCGGCATCGCGGCCAAGCGCTATATCCCGAAGATGCCCTACATGATCGTGGCGATGGTGATAGGCAGCGTGGTGGCCTGGGCACTGAATCTGCAAATCGGGGTCGAGAACACCCTGATCAAGACCGTGGGCGAACTGCCGGCCCAGCTGCCGCCGCTCTCGTTGCCGGACTTCTCCTACGAAACCCTGAGCAAGGTATTGTTCCCGGCGCTGGTGGTGACCATGCTGGCGCTGACCGAAGCGGTCTCGATCTCGCGCGCCATCGCGGTGAAGTCGGAGCAGCGCATCGACGGTAACCAGGAGTTCATCGGGCAGGGCATGTCGAATATCGTCGGCAGCTTCTTCTCCAGCTATGCATCCTGCGGTTCGTTCAACCGCAGCGGGGTGAACTATGCGGCGGGCGCGCAGACGCCGTTGGCGACGGTCTATGCGTCGTTCTTCCTGCTGTTCGTGCTGCTGCTGGTCGCGCCGCTGGCCGCCTATCTGCCGACCGCCGCGATGGCCGGCATCCTGTTCCTCGTGGCATGGGGCCTGATCGACTTCCACCACATTTCCAGCATCGGGAAGACCAGCCGTTCGGAAACGGTGGTGCTGTGGGTGACTTTGCTGGGCACACTGGTCGATCTGGAGAAGGGCATCTTCTTCGGCATCCTGCTCTCGCTGATTATCTACCTGTATCGCGTCTCGCGGCCAAGCTTCGTGCAGGTCGTCCCGGCCAAGGAGGAGGGCGCGTATCACTTCGTCGAGGCCGGTGAGCATCCGCAATGTCCGCAGCTGAGCATGGTGCGCCTCAACGGGGCGATCTTCTTCGGCGCGGTGGACCATGTGCAGAACAGCCTGATGCGCTTGGACGAGGTCGATCCGCAAAAGAAATCGGTGCTGATCGTCGCGCGCGGCATCAGTTTCATCGACATCGCCGGCGCCGAGATGCTGGCGCAGGAAGCGCGGCGCCGCCGCAAGATGGGCGGCGGCCTGTACTTCTACCGCTGCAAAGAGGACATCCACCAGTTCCTGCACAAGGCTGACAAACTCGACGACATCGGCGAAGCCAATTTCTTCCCGACCATGGCGAACTGGGTCAAACCGGTGTATGCCAAGCTCGACTCGGATATCTGCTGCAACTGCAAGGCGCGCATCTTCTCCGAGTGCCACGGCAATCTGCCCAACGGCGAACCGCGCAGCGGACCGTGCGCCTGATGCAGCGCCAGCGCGGGAGTGAATCTCAGATGGCTTGCAAAGCGGCCAGCGCAGCCGCGTAATCCGGTTCGTGTTC
>DASWTZ010000033.1:0-10614 GCA_036401875.1 Gallionella sp. | reverse complement strand
GCCTGCGGTGATCGCCGAGGTCAAGAAGGCCAGCCCGAGCAAGGGGGTGATACGCGCCGATTTTCGTCCCGCCGAGATCGCATCCAGCTATGCAAAGCACGGCGCGGCCTGCCTGTCGGTCCTGACCGATGAGCAATTCTTCCAGGGCAGCGCGGACTATCTCAGGCAGGCACGCGCCGCCTGCGATCTGCCGGTGCTGCGCAAAGACTTCATCGTGCATGAACACCAGGTCTACCAGGCGCGCGAGATGGGGGCGGATGCCATTTTGCTGATAGCTTCGGCGCTGACGCTCAGCCAGATGAGGGCGTTCGAGAAGCTGGCGAACCAACTCGGCATGGCGGTGCTGGTCGAGGTGCACGACGGCGCCGAGCTGGAGGTCGCGCTGCAACTCAAGACACCGCTGATCGGCATCAACAACCGCAACCTGCGCACCTTTGAGGTCACCCTGCAAACCACGCTGGACCTGTTGCCGGGAATTCCGCCGGACCGGATCGTGGTCACCGAGAGCGGAATCATTGCGGCGCAGGATGTGAAGCTGATGCGCGAGCACAATGTGCACACATTCCTGGTTGGCGAGGCGTTCATGCGTGCCGACGATCCG
The DNA here is from genome assembly GCA_036401875.1 of Gallionella sp. Taxonomy (GTDB): domain Bacteria; phylum Pseudomonadota; class Gammaproteobacteria; order Burkholderiales; family Gallionellaceae; genus Gallionella. Next base: position 10,013 of record DASWTZ010000033.1, on the reverse strand, counting down.
GGCGTAGAATTGGCCAAGGTATTTTCCTGATCTGTGAAGGAGGGCGTGATGGTTAGTGTGGATCGTTTTATCGTCGAATTCGACAAGGGCCTGCGCACCCTGTTTAGCAAGGCGCACACCGTGCGTCCCTATCCCGATGCCGGCCTGCCGGAAGCGCCGATGGATGAGGTGGAGAAGAAGAATGCCGCCGCGCTGATGCGCGTCAACCACAGCGGCGAAATCTGCGCGCAGGCGCTGTATCAGGGGCAGGCCCTGACGGCGCGCGACCCGGAGGTGCAGCAGAGACTTCAGCAGGCCGCGCAGGAGGAGACCGAACATCTGGCCTGGACCGCGAAGCGCGTGCACGAACTGGGTGGACACCTGAGCGTGCTCAACCCGTTCTGGTACACCGGTTCGCTGGCGATAGGAGCGGTGGCCGGCCTGCTGGGAGACAAATGGAACCTGGGTTTCTTGTCCGAGACCGAACAGCAGGTGGGCAGCCACCTGCAAAGCCATCTGGACCGGCTGCCTCAGCAGGACGAGAAAAGCCGCGCCATTGTGAAGCAGATGTACACCGACGAGATCGGCCATTCCGACATGGCGAAGGAGTTGGGCGGGGCCGAGTTGCCGCAGCCGGTGCAACTGGCGATGAAACTGAACGGCAAGGTGATGACGACGCTGGCGTATCGGGTATGAGCGCTCTCGCCCCGATCATGCACTCCGACAGTAGATAAGCTATGCCCGCACTGGATACCCTTGCCCGGTTGAAGTTGAGCCAATGGTACCGGCTCGGCTGGCTGTTGCCCTGGCTGGCGCTGGCAGTTTCGCTGACGGTCACCTATCTGGTGTGGAATAGCGAACGGCAGAACGTGCAGAAGGACCTGCAGGCCGACTTCGATTTTCGCGTGCGTGAAATTCACTCGCGCCTCGATGGGCGCATGAAGGCCTATGAGCAGATCCTGCGCGGCACGGGCGCGCTGTTCCTGTCCTCGGACAAGGTGACGCGCCAGGAATTCAGCGCCTATAACGAATCACTGCACCTCGAAGACAATTATCCCGGCACCAACAGCATAGGCTATGCGTCGGTACCGCCGGGCGGGGTGTCAGGGGGTGAGCGCGGCTACCGAACCTCGGTAACCTACCTGAGCCCGATGTTGGGTGAAGAGGCGTTCCCGCTGGGTTCGGACATGTATTCGGACCCAGTGCGCCGCGCTGCCATGGAGCAGGCGCGCGATACCGGAAAAGCGGCGATTTCAGGCAAGGTGCTGCTGCCGTTGTATGCCGGTGAAGATGAGAACATTCAAAGCGGTTTTCTGATGTTCGTGCCGGTTTACCAACGAGGCGCGTCGCTCGCGACCGTGGAAGCGCGCCGGGCCAGCCTGACCGGGTGGGTCTACGCGTCTTTCCGTGTCGCGGACCTGATGTCCGACATCATCGGCGATATCGCAGACCAGGTCGAGATCGAGATCCACGACGGCCGGGTGATTGCCAATGAGACGATGATGTATGACCCGGATATCAGCGGGGCGGGCGGCAATCCACAGGCGGTATTCCGTGATACCGGCGTGCTTGAGGTTGCCGGGCACAACTGGACGGTGGTGGTTGTGTCCCTGTATGGCTTCGAAATATTGGCGGATAACACCAAGCCGAAGATCGTCGCCAATATAGGCGTCCTGATGAGCCTGCTGCTGGCGATCCTGGCCTGGTTGATGGTGCGGGGCCGTAGCCGTGCGGTGCAAGCCGCAGAGGCGATCAACCGTGAATTGACCGAGCGCAAGCGCGCCGAGGAAGGCTGGCGGCTTGCCGATACCGTGGTCAAAACCGTGGAGGAGGGCGTACTGGTAACCGATCACGAAAACCGGATCATCGCGGTCAATCCGGCGTTTACCGTCGTCACTGGCTATACGGCGGAAGAGGTGCTCGGGAAAAATCCGCGCATACTGTCCAGCGGCAGGCATTCCCGGGAGTTTTACACGCAAATGTGGCAGACCCTGTTAGCCACCGGGAGCTGGCGCGGAGAGATTTTCGACCGCCGCAAGAATGGTGAAATCTATATCGAGGGGCTGGCCATCAACGTGGTGCGCGATGAAGCGGGTGAGATCACCCATTATGTTGGGATATTTTCCGATATCAGCGAGCGCAAGGCTGCCGAAGAGCGCATACAGTACATGGCGCACCATGACGCGCTGACCAACCTGCCCAACCGTGCGCTGTTTTCTGACCGGCTCCAGCAGGGTCTTGCGCAGGCCAAGCGTGAAAAGACGCGGCTGGCGGTGATGTTCCTCGACCTGGACAAGTTCAAGCCGGTCAATGACACCTATGGCCACGCCGTCGGGGATCAGTTGCTGAAGGAGGTCGCTGCCCGGCTGCAAAAATGCATGCGCGAATCGGACACGGTATCGCGCATCGGCGGCGACGAATTCGTCGTGCTGCTACCCACGATAGACGTGGAGCAGGATGCGATGCGGGTTGCCGAAAAAATGCTGAAAGTGCTCAACCAGCCGTTCGAGCTGGCGGGTCATCGCCTGAACATCTCAGGCAGTATCGGTATCGCTGTGTATCCCGAACATGGCGGCGACGAGATCAGCCTTGCGCACAGCGCCGATACCGCGATGTATCTCGCGAAGTCCGGCGGACACAATAATGCCCAGCTCTACCGTCCCGGAATGCAGGATCTCGGCAAATAACGGGCCGTTTCCTGCCGGGGGACTCAATCTTCCTGTATCACCTCGAAGTCATGTGTCATCGCGGCGGTCGCGCCGAGCATGATGGAGGCGGAGCAGTATTTTTCCGCAGACAGCCGGATCGCTTTTTCCACCACCTCGGGCTTGATGTCACGGCCTTTCACGACGAAGTGCATGTGGATTTTGGTGAACACCTTGGGGTCGGTCTCGGCGCGTTCCGCCTCCAGTTCCACATAGCAGTCGGAAACCGCCTGGCGGCTTTTTTTCAGGATGGTGATCACGTCGAAGCTGGTGCAGCCGCCCGCCCCGAGCAGCAGCATTTCCATCGGGCGTGGTCCGAGGTTGCGCCCGCCCGCTGCGGGCGATCCGTCCATCAGTACGGCGTGACCGCTTTCGGATTCACCGAGAAAAGAGACTTGTTCCACCCATTTGACGCGAGCTTTCATGATATTCCTTTACTGACCAATTGCCGGAGAAGATTTACTTTACGCGATACCGGCCACTTTGCGGCACTCCTGCCGGATGAGGCGGGGCGTATGCTTGGATATCGTTATTCTGGTGAAGCTGGCCGGTAAGCCGGGTTCTGTCGTGGACAGTCATTCCTCTAGGCGTTTCGTTACCTGACGCTCAAGCAACCTACCCGCTGACGGCGCGAGCCACGCCATGGTCAGCCTATTTGGTCTTGCTCCGGATGGGGTTTACCCTGCCGCTGATGTTGCCACCAGCGCGGTGAGCTCTTACCTCGCCATTTCAACCTTGCCGTTTCCCGAAGGAACTTGGGCGGTGTATTTTCTGTGGCACTTTCCATCGCCTCACGGCGTCCGGCCGTTAACCGGCATCCTGCTCTCTGGAGCCCGGACTTTCCTCCCCGCCCTGACGGGCGCGGCGACTGTCTGGCCAGCTTCGGGACGGAGTCTATCACGGGAGCGCCCGGCGGGCTCGGGGTAGATTCGGATTGCTCGGGTAGTTTGTGTAATATCCGTACAAATGGCTATCCATCGGCATAAATCATCTCGCCTTTTTTGGCACTTGCTGCGACTGCTGCTGGTCGCAGCCATGCTGTATTCGGCCCAGCCGCAGGGCGAGGAACTGCCGGAGCCTGCGACGGCAGAACCCGGGATTATGGCCAGCGCCGATGCCTCGCGCGATTATCTGGCCGGACAGTTTGTAGGATTCGCCAGCTATATCGATCAGTTCTTCGGCGAGGACCGTGTTTTCCAGGAGAGCAACAAGAGCATGGTGCAAATAGACATCTCGCGCATGATCGGGCGCGGCGCGGAGCAACGGTTCGTGTTTTCGGGGCGGGCCAAGGTGCATCTGCCCAATCTGGAAAAGCGTCTGCACCTGTTGCTGGAAACCGACCCCGACAGGAATGTCACCGGCGAACAGCCGCAAGCCAAAACCACAGCGACAGGCCAGGTCGCGGGTCCGGAAAGCTATGCGGCTGCCGCCCGCTTCGAGAACGCCGTGGAGACGCGTGCGCACTACAGCGCAGATGCCGGCATCCAATTCCAGGGAGTGAGCAGCCGCCCCTTCGCACGGGGAAGGGCGCGCTATACGGTTTCGCTGGCGCAGTGGCAGATAGAGTTGGCGGAAACGCTGTTCTGGTTCAATAACACCGGAACCGGTGCGACCACCCAGCTGGATTTCGCTCGCCAGATCAGTGAGCCCACGCTGTTCCGCGCCAGCACCCATGGCACCTGGTTGATGAACACCCAGAATTTCGACCTGAATCAGGACCTGTCGGTGTTCCGCACACTGGATGACCGTTCAGGTCTGCTGTATCAGGCCAGCGCGATCGGGGTCAGCAGGCCGCAGTGGAAGGTGACGGAATATATCGCGCTGGTGGCTTACCGTTACCGTCTGCACCGTGAGTGGGTGTTCCTCGAATTGAGTCCTCAGCTGCATTACCCGGCAACCGAAAATTATCGCGTCAACCCGATGCTGGGCCTGCGGCTGGAGCTGTTGCTGGACAAGCCGAAATGAAGATGGATGATCGCTGCGGACCTCAGCCCAGCTGCTGGCCGTGCTCGCGGGTGGCATGGAACTGCACCTTGGGCCAGCGCTCCTGCGCCAAGCGCAGGTTCACGCCGGTGTCCGCCAGATAGGCGTAGTTGCCGTCCACGTCTTTGGCCAGCCGTGCCTGGTTGGCCTTCACAAACTCATTCAGGTGAGCCGCATCCGTACAGGTGACCCAGCGCGCGGTGTGGATACCGGCGCGCTCGAACACCGCGTCCACGCCATACTCGGCCTTCAGACGGTGCTCGACGACCTCGAACTGCAACTGGCCCACCGCGCCGATCAGCAGCGCATTGTCCATCAGCGGCGCGAACACCTGCACCGCGCCCTCTTCGCCCAACTGGCGCAGGCCCTTTTCGAGCTGCTTGGCCTTCATCGGGTCGCGCAGGCGTGCGCGGCTGAATAGCTCCGGTGCGAAGTAGGGGATGCCCTTGAAGATCAGCGCTTCGCCCTCGGTCAGCACGTCGCCGATCTGTAGCTGGCCATGGTTGTGCACGCCGATGATGTCGCCCGCATAGGCCTCGTCCAGTCGCGCGCGTTCGTTCGCCATGAAGGTGACTGCGTTGGCGAGCTTCATCTCCTTGCCGGTACGGCGGTGCTTAACCTTCATGCCGGAGGTGTAGCGGCCGGAGCACACGCGCAGGAACGCTATGCGATCGCGGTGGTTGGGGTCCATGTTGGCCTGGATCTTGAACACAAAGCCGGTGAACGGCGCTTCGTCCGGGCGCACGATGCGCTTGTCTGTCTCGCGCGGCAAGGGGGAGGGCGCCCAGTCCACCAGCGCGCGCAACACCTCGCGCACGCCGAAGTTGTTGATGCCGGAGCCGAAGAACACCGGGGTCTGTTTGCCCTTGAGGAATTCCTGCAGGTCGAACGATGCGCCCGCGCCCATCACCAGCTCGGTCTCGTCGCGCATGGTCTGCATCTCGCTCGGGCATTGCTCGGCGAGTCTGTCGATATCCGGTCCTTTCAGGACTTCCACTTCCTGATCCGCGCGTTCCTCGCCGGGCGTGAAGCGCAAGACTTCGTCGTCGAGCAGGTGATACACGCCCTGGAAGCGCTTGCCCATGCCGATCGGCCAGGTTACCGGCGCGCAGTGGATCTTAAGCACCGACTCAATCTCGTCCAGCACCTCCAGCGGGTCGCGCACCTCGCGGTCCATCTTGTTGATGAAGGTAATGATCGGCGTGTTGCGCAGGCGGCACACTTCGAGCAGCTTGATGGTCTGCGCCTCCACGCCCTTGGCCGCGTCCACCACCATCACTGCCGCGTCCACCGCCGTCAGCACGCGATAAGTATCCTCGGAAAAATCCTGGTGGCCGGGCGTGTCGAGCAGGTTGATCACGCAATCGTCGTAGGTGAACTGCATCACCGAGCTGGCGACCGAGATGCCGCGCTGCTTCTCGATCTCCAGCCAGTCCGAAGTCGCATGGCGGCCGCTCTTGCGCGCCTTCACCGTGCCGGCCATCTGGATCGCGCCGCCGAACAGCAGCAGCTTCTCGGTCAACGTGGTTTTGCCGGCGTCGGGGTGGGAGATGATCGCGAAGGTGCGGCGGCGCCGGACTTCCTTCGCAACATGGTCATCGAGCACGACGCCACCCTCCGCTGCGGGAGCGGACGTATCCGGGGCTATGTTGTCGTTCAATTGTTCGGCCATAGGAATTGCATGCAAATACAAAAGGGCTGCATCTCTGCAGCCCTCGCTTTATTTGGTGGCTCGGGGCGGAATCGAACCACCGACACGCGGATTTTCAATCCGCTGCTCTACCAACTGAGCTACCGAGCCTTTTTTCTTATTGATCCGGACCGGCCTGTGACAGCGCCAAACCGAAGAGCCGCGCATTATACCGATAAGTCCAAAAATAACAAACCCCGCCGAAGCGGGGTTTGTTATTAGGCAGTAGAACCGTATTACATCATGCCGCCCATGCCACCCATTCCGCCCATGTCGCCGCCGCCCATGCCGCCGGCCGGTTTGTCTTCCGGCATCTCGGCTACCATGCAGGCGGTAGTCAGCATCAGACCGGCGATAGAGGCCGCGTTCTGCAATGCGGTGCGGGTGACCTTGGTCGGATCGACCACACCCATTCCCAGCATGTCGCCGTATTCGCTGGTTGCCGCGTTGTAGCCGAAGCTGCCTTTGCCTTCCAGCACCTTGTTCACCACAACGGATGGCTCGTCGCCGGCGTTGGCGACGATGGCGCGCAGCGGGGACTCCATCGCACGCAGCACGATGGTGATACCGGCGTCCTGGTCGTGGTTGTCGCCCTTGAGTTTGGCAACCGCAGCCTTGGCGCGCAGCAATGCCACACCGCCTCCGGGAACGATGCCTTCCTCGACGGCAGCGCGCGTTGCGTGCAGCGCATCTTCCACACGAGCCTTCTTCTCCTTCATCTCGACTTCGGTCGCAGCGCCGACCTTGATCACCGCAACGCCGCCGGCCAGTTTGGCCTTGCGCTCTTGCAGTTTTTCTTTGTCGTAGTCGCTGGTGGACTCTTCAACCTGCTTGTTGATCTGGGCGATACGACCCTTGATTGCATCTTCCTTGCCAGCGCCGTCGATGATCGTGGTGTTCTCCTTGGCCACTTCGATGCGCTTGGCCTGTCCCAGTTCAGCCAGGGTGGCCTTCTCCAGTGTCAGGCCGACTTCTTCGGCGATCACGGTGCCGCCGGTCAGGATGGCGATGTCTTCCAGCATGGCCTTGCGGCGGTCGCCGAAGCCAGGAGCCTTGACCGCAACGGTCTTCAGGATGCCGCGGATGTTGTTCACGACCAGGGTCGCCAATGCTTCGCCGTCGACGTCTTCGGCGATGATCAGCAGCGGCCGGCCGGCCTTGGCAACCTGCTCCAGTACCGGCAGCAGGTCGCGGATGTTGGAGATCTTCTTGTCGTGCAGCAGGATGAATGGGTTTTCCATCGCCGCGATCTGGCGATCCTGGTTGTTGATGAAGTACGGCGACAGGTAGCCGCGGTCGAACTGCATCCCTTCCACGACGGCCAGCTCGTCCTGCAGACCGGAGCCGTCTTCGATGGTGATCACGCCTTCCTTGCCGACCTTGTCCATCGCCTCGGCGATCTTCTCGCCGACTGCGGTGTCGGAGTTTGCGGAGATGCTGCCGACCTGGGCGATCTCCTTGCTGGTGGTGCAGGGCTTGGAGAGCTTCTTCAGTTCGGCGACGGCCTCGATCACGGCCTTGTCGATGCCGCGCTTGAGGTCCATCGGGTTCATGCCGGCGGCGACGAATTTCATGCCTTCCTGCACGATGGATTGCGCCAGCACGGTCGCGGTGGTGGTACCGTCACCGGCCACGTCCGAGGTCTTGGAAGCGACTTCCTTGACCATCTGCGCGCCCATATTCTCGAACTTGTCCTTCAGTTCGATCTCCTTGGCGACTGATACGCCGTCCTTGGTGATGGTCGGAGAGCCGTATGAACGGTCCAGCACCACGTTGCGGCCTTTCGGACCCAGGGTCACCTTGACCGCATCGGCCAGGATGTTCACGCCCGCGACCATCTTGGTGCGCGCTGTGTCGTGGAATTTTACGTCTTTAGCTGCCATGTTTATTCTCCTCAGATGTTGATTAGGCTTCGATCACGCCGATGATGTCGTCTTCGCGCATCGTCATGTATTCCTGGCCTTCCATCTTGAAGGCCTGGCCGGCGTATTTGCCGAACAACACGCGGTCACCCACCTTGACGCTCATGGCTTGCAGTTTGCCGTCGTCGCCGACCTTGCCTTTGCCCACGGCGATGATCTCGCCCTGATCGGGTTTTTCGGTGGCGGCATCAGGAATTACGATTCCAGAGGCGGTCTTGCGTTCTTCTTCCATGCGTTTAACGATCACGCGATCGTTCAAAGGACGAATTTTCATACTGATGTCTCCAAAAATGGGTTGTAAAAATGCGGGGGCGGAGTTTAGCACTCCCCGCCTGCGAGTGCCAATGGTGGGGATGGGCTCGTCCGATTTCAAGGGGGGTGGAGGAACCTGCCCCCTGGCATGGATTACCCGTTAATTTTTATAGCCTTGACTGCGTAAATTCTGTATCTTGGGCAATCTGAAAAGATGTCGCATCTCGAAACTGTCTCAACGGCCAAAATTCAGGGAGGAATCATGGCGCTTGCGGAATGGTCTAGTGAGTATGAAATCGGCATCCCGGCTTTCGATGCCCAGCAAAGGCGTTTTGTCGGGTTCATCAACGATATGGATGTCGCCTGCCGCACCCGGGATACGGCCAGGACGAACCACGTGATGGAGGAATTGCTCCATTACACGGTGACCCATTTCGAGGTCGAGGAGGAGTTGCTGGAGAAGGCCGAGTACCTCTACCTCAAGGCGCACCGCAAGGTTCATGAACTCTTCATGAAAAAGGTTTCCGAAATCAGGGCGCGCGCCAACAAGGGCGAAGACATCTCCACTGATTTGCTGGAATTGCTGAAGGGCTGGCTGGACAACCATATCAAGCAGGAAGACCGCGATTACGTTGCCTGCGTCAGGAAAATCACCGAAAGCAAGGATGCTGAAGTGACCGGCTGGTTGGGGGCAAAGATCAAACAACTCCTGTCCTGAATCACCGGCGATCCGCAAATTTTGGATGTCGGTGGGCAGCACAACCTGAACGCGCTATTCCAGTTGGCCCCGGGCCACCTGGAATACAGACTGCGCGTTCACACGCGCTAAACCTTCATCCACGAATTAGCTCGCGGTACGATCGGCTGGTTTATCAAGCAAATAGTTGACGGGGTATCTTCATGACAAAGTCAAAATCAACTCTGGCCTGAAGATGGCCATAAGCAGCCGGAGAAAATGTTAATGGTCAGCCGCAAGTCTAGTTATCGATATGTCTTTATCCTGATTGTAGCGCTCGCGTTTTTTTCGGCATTACCGAATCAGGCGTATGCAGAGTCCCGGAATTTGACGGATGATGAAATATTCCACCGGCAGTCGTATCTGATGCTCACCACCAAAAGATACAAAGAGCTCGATCTGGCATACAAGCGATATCTCGATCTATATGCTCGCAATGAAATAACAGCGGAAGAACTGTCGCTAAAGTTTGACACCTTCACGAAAACCCTGTCGCTCGATCCGCGATTCGATGAATGGGTAAAAGCCTATCCCAAGTCCTATTCGGCGAGACTGGCTCGCGGCATTTTCCGCATAACGACCGCATGGGAAAAGCGCGGCACTAAATTCGCCAGTGCAACTACAGATGAACAATTCCGAGGCTTTTTTGATTCCTTGAAGGGTGCACAGTCCGATCTGTTTTTATCCCTTAAGCTGTATGAGCGCCCAGTGGAAAGTTATCGGCATCTGATCCGAATTTCAAAGGG
>DASWTZ010000032.1:0-26934 GCA_036401875.1 Gallionella sp. | reverse complement strand
AAGGCGCGCAAGGTGTTCCTGGTGCTGGGCACCGCCAGCGGCAAGCCGGTGCGGGTCACGGTCCGGCTCAACGGCGCTGCCGCCGGCAACCATGCCGGCAGGGATGCGCCGTCGGGCGAGCTCGTTGTCGGGCGCAACACGCTGTATGAGTTGATCGACCAGCAAACCATGCAGGATGGACTGCTGGAACTGCGCGCCGATGAACCGGGGCTGGAAGCCTACGCCTTCACCTTCGGCTCGTAACATCATCAGTCATTCGGTAAGGAAAGGAGCGATCATGAACCGCACGATCAAACATCTTTTACCCGCGTGCCTGTGCCTGATGTTCGGTCAGGGGGCTGCGGCGGCCGAACAGACGGCGGTGTTCGCCGGAGGCTGCTTCTGGGGCGTGGATGCGGTGTTCAGGCACGTCCGGGGCGTAACCGGGGTGGAGTCCGGCTATGCGGGAGGCAGTGCGGAGACCGCGCAATACAGGCTGGTCAGCCGGGGCGATACCGGGCATGCCGAGGCGGTGCGCGTCCGCTTCGATCCGGCGCAGATCGGTTACCCGAAATTGCTGGAGGTGTTCTTCAGCGTCGCGCACGACCCCACACAACTCAACCGCCAGGGACCGGATGTCGGCAGCCAGTACCGTTCGGCGATCTTCTATATCGGCAGCGACCAGCGGCAGATGGCGCATGACCACATCGCCCGGCTTACCGCCGCGCACACCCATGAAAAGCCCATCGTCACGCAGGTCGTGCCGCTGCGGCAATTCTTTCCGGCTGAGGACTATCACCAGAACTATTTGGCGCTGCACCCGAACCAGCCCTATATCGTCATCCACGACAAACCCAAGCTGGAACAGCTGCGCAGGAGGTTCCCTGAGCTGTACCGGTGAGGGCTTGCCATGCGTTTCGACAAGTTCACCACCGGGTTCCAGCAGGCGCTGTCCAATGAACCTGCGCAGGAAGCTTATGCCTTCGCGCAATGAGCAATAGCTAGCCCATCTTGCCCAATTCAACGGCGAGTTGAGCCTTGTCGTTGATGCCCAATTTCAAGTAAATCCTGCTCGTATGGGTCTTGACGGTAGCCGGTGAAATATTCAGATTGAGCGCGATGGTTTTGTAATCGTCTCCCCTGGAAACATATTGGGCGATTTCCAGTTCGCGTAAACTCAAATTATCAGCAACAACTTTGGTGCGTGCATGCAACAAGGTCAATTTATCCATTGATAAGAAACTGATGACAATAGATTGCCCGATGTAGTTCTGACCCTGTGTGGCTTTCAAAACATCTTCGGGTGAAAATGGGCCACTCCATGAGGGCCATTCCTTACGGCAAAGATCAATGAAGGCGGGCATTGCGACATGCAGCAGCCCTGTATTGTCACAAGCCGCAAATGCATTAACGTTTCTATGGGGATATGCCGAAAAGCCGCTGGGGAGGTTAGCCAGCCAGTTCATTCTTGCCGCTTCGAGCAGGTGTGGAAAAATAATTTCTTTAAGCGCGCGTTCTTGTTCCGTAAATGGCTGGTTGATATCTGAGCGGTGAAAAACCATCATGCTCAATAAGCCTGTGTCTGGATCTGCACATCCCGTCCCGAGAATGTGCTCGATGCGATATTTCTTGCAATATGTGTTGTAAGTGTCTGTGTTCCTGTACTCGCAAGCCATGACGACATTGAAAGTGCGGTTGCTATGCGAAGTGACATCGCGCGTAAGTTTATATTCGTGCTGAATGCGTAACCAGCTTTCGATGAAATCTTCGGAAAGGTTGTGAAGGTGAATGTGGTGAACGGCGGGCATCTCGTTTATCCACCTTCCTTTTCCCCACGCGCAGGAATTAAACGGAATAAGTGTTTTTACCTCGGATAAGACCCAGTCCTGGTCTTCGTGGTCCGGTTTTTCCAGCGCGCCTCGCCAAATTTTGAGCAAAAAATTGCTGATCTGTTGCATGTCTTTCCGATTATCGTAAGCGTATGGAGGCAGTTCATATTTGACCCCTATGTCAGTCTGACATCAACGAGGTAAATCGGCAACGAAAATACAGAACCGAAAAATAGTCAATACAGCAAAGGGTTTAATCTGTCTGGCCGATATTGGAGATGCAACTAAGCGAGATAGTCTGCGAGCAGTCTCGTTTTGGTCTGACGGGAGGCTGCTAATCATGCTTAATTGTTGTGTGCCAGCAGGAAATGTTGCGGGTGCATGCGCGCGGATAATAGAAACAGTTTGAGGGAGCAGTGAGAATGGATAAGTACAAGAGATGCAGTATCGAGGCAGCAAAACAACTGACCGTGGTATTCGCGCTGGGAATGTTGCTGGCAGGATGTGGTGGCGGTAGTAGCAGCAGTGGCGCAAGCACCACGCCAGTCGCCAGTTATCTTGCCGATCAGCAGTCTGGCGGTTTTGTAGGGCAGTGGCGAGCCCTGACCGGGGCTACTCTTTCTGTTGCCGATGCGAATATAAGTACACTGGCGACGACTGCAACGGCAAATACCTATACTTACAGCGATGTGTCCATGTTGTTGACCAGCGGTGTATGGGGAACGAACCCGAATACTTGGGCAATTTACGCTTTGAGCCCGACAGGATGGGTTCCATTTCCCAACACAGGGACGCTGGTGGATAACGGTAACGGTAGCGATGTAACCGTCACCTATGCAGGCATAGGTGACGGTGTATTCACTATTGCAAATACAGATTTGGCGGCCACCCCTATTGTCTGCACCTCTGCGACAACGGGGGCGACAGTTGCCTGTGCCGTGCCCGGTAATTATCCTGCTGGCGCCAGGTCGTATCAGATCAGTAGCACGAATACTACGGATGCATACTTTATGTTCGGTGGTTTGAGTGCGGCGCCCTGGTTGCCGGCGACCGACGTAGCAGGCGTTGCGCTCACAGCCCTGCCCTCGGTAGGCGCGACGTTCTGTGATGCCAATTACCGTATGGTATTTCAAGCAATTTCTCCCGCTCCGGCGGCGGGGGCGAACAATTACAACGTGTTTTATGCGCTGCGTTGTGCTTCAGCAGACATTACGACTGCCATTGCAGGCACATCCGCAGGTACTGTCCTGGTTAGCAATCAGGTTACGGGAAATGCCGCTGTGCCCAATGTGCTGCGTGTACAGGCGGCGACAGGCAATCCGCTGGTCTGGATGAACAACGTAATATATGCACTAAGAGCCGGCAATGTTGGATTTGGCTTTGTAGACCCGGCGGGCACCGTTGATTATTCCGAATCGCACAACAAGACAGCGATTAACGCGCAGCTGTTGGCCAACGGTTTGGTCGCTTTGCCGTAATTCGTCTTGGCAGCATTCGAGGTGGATAAAGAATTTGATTGATGCTGAGTTTCTGGGGGGAGTAAATGAAAGCGATTATTGGCGTCATTCTGACTTTACTGTGCGTGATGGGAGTTGTGCTGGATGCGGTGGCTGAACCTGAACTCGATTCAGACCAGCCCCCTGTTGAATACAAAACCACCGTTATGCTCAATACCGGCACTTTCAATAGCTATAAACGTGTTCAGGATTGGCAAATTACCGGACCTTGGGGATGCTTTTTGTGGTGTGGTTACTCATCGAGCGCACTTCCCAACGAGTTCGATACTTCCTCGCGCGACGTATACGGCATCGAGATAGAACGCCAGATCAAAAACGGGTGGAGTTACGGCATCAGTTATTTTCAAACCAGAAGTACGTTTACTATTCCCTCGGTCTCTCCTGCACAAGGAATAGTGAAAGCTGGATTTTATTTTGCGATGTTCAAGAAGTATTTCGGCGATCCTGCGGGGCTACGGCCATTTATTGGCATCGGGCCAGGAAAAGTGGATGCCAGTCTTGGCGGTTATGTGAACAGCAGCGCAGACGGAAGTGCCAAACAAGCTGTGGCAGGACTCAGCTATCAGAGCAGGCGCATTAGTTTCGTTGCCGGCTATCGTTATGTCGTCACCGATTTTTTTTCGCTCCATAATTCAATTGACGGTGTTGGCTCTGTATATGGCAAGATGGACTTGAGCGGACGAGGAAATTTTGTCGGTCTGGGGGTTAATTTCTGGTAAGTGGAACACGTCAAGGGCATATCAGGGGTGGAGTACGGAGGTGTTCTTCAGCGACTCCCCCACCACCATCCAGCTCAACCGCTAATGGACAAGAAGTTCCACGAGCTGTACCGCTAGCTTCGCCCCCGCTTGAAATTTGCCGGGCACCCCCCATCTACATGGCAATCAGTCATTCCTTGAGGAGTTGCCATGCGTTTCGACAAGTTCACCACCAAGTTCCAGCAGGCCCTGTCCGATGCTCAGAGCCTGGCAGTCGGTCAGGACAACCAGTTCATCGAGCCCCAGCACCTGCTGCTGGCCTTGCTCAACGATGCCGACAGCGGCGCTGGCTCGCTGCTGGCCCGCGCCGGCGGCAATACCACCGCGCTGAAGACCGCGCTCAACGACGCCGTGTCGCGCCTGCCCAAGGTGGAAGGCCACGGCGGCGAGGTGCAGGTCGGGCGTGACCTGGCCAACCTGCTGAACGTCACCGACAAGGAAGCGCAGAAGCGCGGCGACCAGTTCATCGCCAGCGAGATGTTTTTGCTCGCATTGACCGGCGACAAGGGCGAATGCGGCCGCCTGTACAAGCAGCACGGCGTCACCCGCAAGGCGCTGGAAGACGCGATCAACGCGGTGCGCGGCGGCGAGTCGGTAGGCTCGCAGGAGGCAGAAGGCCAGCGCGAGGCGCTGAAGAAATACACGCTGGACCTGACCGAGCGCGCGCGTTCCGGCAAGCTCGACCCGGTGATCGGCCGCGACGACGAGATCCGCCGCGCGATCCAGGTACTGCAGCGCCGCACCAAGAACAACCCGGTGCTGATCGGCGAGCCCGGCGTGGGCAAGACCGCGATCGTCGAGGGGCTGGCGCAGCGCATCGTCAATGACGAGGTGCCCGAGACGCTGAAGGGCAAGCGCGTATTGAGCCTGGACATGGCCGCGCTGCTGGCAGGCGCGAAGTATCGCGGCGAGTTCGAGGAGCGCCTGAAATCGGTGCTGAACGAACTGGCCAAGGACGAGGGCCGCAACATCGTGTTCATCGACGAGATCCACACGATGGTCGGCGCGGGCAAGGCCGAGGGCGCGATGGACGCGGGCAATATGCTCAAGCCGGCGCTCGCGCGCGGCGAGCTGCACTGCATCGGCGCGACCACGCTGGACGAATACCGCAAGTACATCGAGAAGGATGCCGCGCTGGAACGCCGCTTCCAGAAGGTGCTGGTGGACGAGCCATCGGTAGAATCGACCATCGCGATCCTGCGCGGCCTGCAGGAGAAATACGAACTGCACCACGGTGTGGACATCACCGACCCGGCAATCGTCGCTGCGGCCGAGCTGTCCCACCGCTACATCACCGACCGCTTCCTGCCGGACAAGGCCATCGACCTGATCGACGAGGCAGCCGCGCGCGTGAAGATGGAGATCGACTCCAAGCCCGAGGTGATGGACAAGCTGGAGCGGCGCCTGATCCAGCTCAAGATCGAGCGCGAGGCGGTGAAGAAGGAGAAGGACGAGGCCTCGCAGAAACGCCTTCAACTGATCGAGGACGAGATCAAAAAACTGGAACGCGAATATGCCGACCTCGAAGAGGTGTGGAAGGCCGAGAAGGGCGCGGCGCAGGGCACGGCGCAGGTGAAGGAAGAGATGGAGCAGGTGCGCGCCGAGATTGCCCGCCTGCAGCGTGAGGGTAAGCTGGAGAAGGTCGCCGAGCTGCAGTACGGCAAGCTGCCGCAACTGGAAGCGAAACTGAAGGAAGCCGCGCAGGCCGAGTCTCAGGCCGACAAGCCGAAAAACCGTCTGCTGCGCACCCAGGTCGGAGCTGAGGAGATCGCCGAGGTGGTCAGTCGCGCGACCGGCATCCCGGTCTCCAAGATGATGCAGGGCGAGCGCGACAAGCTGCTGCATATGGAAGACAAGCTGCACGAGCGCGTGGTTGGGCAGAACGAGGCGGTGCGGCTGGTGTCCGACGCGATCCGCCGCTCGCGTTCCGGCCTGTCCGACCCGAACCGTCCCTATGGCTCCTTCCTGTTCCTCGGTCCAACCGGTGTCGGCAAGACCGAGCTGTGCAAGGCGCTGGCCGGCTTCATGTTCGACTCGGAAGAGCACCTGATCCGCATCGACATGAGCGAGTATATGGAGAAGCATTCCGTTGCGCGCCTGATCGGCGCGCCGCCCGGCTACGTCGGCTACGAGGAGGGCGGCGGGCTGACCGAGGCGGTGCGCCGCAAGCCCTACAGCGTGATTCTGCTCGACGAGGTGGAGAAGGCGCACCCGGATGTGTTCAACGTGCTTCTGCAGGCGCTGGATGACGGCCGCATGACCGACGGCCAGGGGCGCACCGTGGATTTCAAGAACACCGTGATCGTGATGACCTCCAACCTCGGCAGCCAGATGATCCAACAGATGGCCGGCGACGACTACCAGGTGGTGAAGCTTGCGGTGATGGGCGAGGTGAAGACCTATTTCCGCCCCGAGTTCATCAACCGCATCGACGAGGTGGTGGTATTCCATTCCTTGGACGAAAAGAACATCAAGTCCATCGCGCGCATCCAGTTGCAGTACCTGGAGCAGCGTTTGGCCGCGATGGAGATGAAGCTGGAGGTGAGCGACGCCGCGCTGGCCGAGATAGCCAACGCCGGCTTCGACCCGGTATACGGCGCAAGGCCGCTCAAGCGCGCGATCCAGTCGCAGTTGGAGAACCCGCTGGCCAAGGCGATCCTCGAAGGCCGCTTCGCCGCGAAGGACACCATCAAGGTGGACTGCAAGGGCGGGGTGATGCGGTTCGAAAAGTAAGGTCTGTTGCGGTCAGGAAGAAGCCCGGCGATGCCGGGCTTTTTTATCGCCGGTTGTCTTCTGCAGCAAGCCCTTGAAGACCAGTTCGCTGAGGCTGGTGCGCAGCATCTCGATGGGCAGGTTGCGCGCACGCTTGACCACTTGCTCGACAGTCGAGTGACCGTCGATGAGTACAAGCCTCCAGCTGCGCCGGCGAGAGCTTCGTTCCGGTTCGCAAAGCGCACGCTCTCCATCCCGGGTCAGCGTCAGGATGATCTTGTCATCGAGCGGCAGCGGTGTCTGTTTGTCGGCGTCCACCATAGGTGTCACGATCATACCCAGCGGATTCCTCATCGCTATTCGGTCCGGTGCCGTTCGGATAACACCGGGCGGCTGACTGCCCGGCATCGCATAAATGGAGCAACCCGCACTAGCGTGCATAACCGATCGATTTCAGCTCCGCGAGAATCTGTTCGGACAGGCGCTGGTGGCCTGCAGTGCTCGGATGCAGCGGGTCGCCTTTCAGTTGTGGGTCGGACAGCACATCGGGGATCGCGTCCTCGATCAGTTCGACCTGCTGCGCCTCGGCGATCTCGCGATAGAAATCGGGTGCCGACAGGTTCTGGAAAACTGCGCCCGCGATGCTTGGCTGCGGTGTCGCCAGCAGCAGCGGCATCGCGCCGTGCGCCCTTATCTGCGCGATGATCTGTTCCAGATTGGCGACGGTCTCCTGCCGGGGAATGCGGCGCAGCATGTCGTTGCCGCCCAGCGTCACTAGCACCAGTACGGGGTCGTGCTGTTCGAGCAGCGAGGGCAGGCGCCGCAACGCAGCCGCACTGGTGTCGCCGCTCACACCGCCGTTGGTGACTTCCCAGCCGGTGCGGCCCGCCAGCAGTGCGGGCCAGGCTTCGTCGGATGTCACGCCGGCTCCGGCGGTCAGGCTGTCGCCCAGTGCCAGCACCCGGCTGCCGGCGGGCAGCGCATCCACCCGGGCCTCCTTGCCGCAGCCTACGGCGAGCAGCACGGCAAACAGCAGCAAACAATGCCGCAGGCAGCGTGAATGGATAGGGCGGGCAGGTTTCATGGCAGGAGAATGTAGCGCAACTGCCAGGTCTTGGCTACCGGCGCACTACTTGCCGTGAACGACCTGGATGTGGGCGCTGCCCAGCCGTTGGTAGAGATGTATCCGGCTGCGGAGCGGCCACCAGTCGTACAGGAATGTCTGCAGCGGGCGCCACATCGCGACCCAGCCGACGATAGTCAGGCTCTCGCGCGCGATGTGATAGCCGGCCCCGCTGCCGAGATTGCCGATCAGGTCGGCCGCGAGCAGGCACAGCGACACGAACAGCACCCCGATGACCAGGCTGATACGGCCCTGCCACAGCAGCTGCTTCAACTCGGCGCGGGTATGCTCGACTCTGTAGGCGAAGTGGTTGTGCACCGCCTCGGTCAGCATCCCGCCCGGGTCGCCTTCCGGTGGCCATTGTTCGAGATGGATGGTGAGGTGGAAGCGGCTGTTGGGCGGGAACCGGACGGCCCAGGATTCGATGAAGGCATTCGCTTCAGGATCGAGGTCCTTGTTCAAAAAAGGTGTCGGGTCCATCGAGTTGAACAACTGTCCGATCTCGCGCACGCGCAGCGCGAGGCGGTGTACCGGGGCGGGGCTGGAGAATTTTTTCATGGCGGCATCTTACCAACTGCCGCGCGCACGGCCAAACGCCATGCCCAAAATGCGCCCATGCCGGGGCTATCCGCCTGAATATGTTCCCCTTGCCGACGGCCTGCAATCGC
Source organism: Gallionella sp. (assembly GCA_036401875.1). Classification (GTDB taxonomy): domain Bacteria; phylum Pseudomonadota; class Gammaproteobacteria; order Burkholderiales; family Gallionellaceae; genus Gallionella. The sequence goes on along the minus strand of DASWTZ010000032.1, from coordinate 18,348 downwards.
GCGATGCGTTAACCTAATAGGCGGTCACCAGCGAATATTCCCTGGCCTGATAGCCGATCAGTGAAATCCAGCCATTCTCGACGGGCTTGATCTCCGGCAGGACCGTTGCGGGATCGACTTTAAAAATCTTCGCTGCCACGAGGCAAATCTCCATGTGTATGCCGTCCTTTGACATTGCCGAGACCTCGGCGGCAATCTCGTCGAGCGCCTTGTTGTCTTCCGGAGTGGCATATCCCGTCCTGTCGCTGGAGATCAGCTTCACCGCCGGGCCGAGGAACACGATCTTGAACGCGGGCTTGCGCTTGCCGGCGGCCAGATCATTGTAGGTCTGGTGCATGAGCTTGAGGTGTATCGCCGCACTTTGCGGGTTGCCCAGCCTGACATCGAACACAGCCCTGGCCGATTTCACACCCTTGAGGGCGTCATATTCCAGTGCCGCAACGGCCGGGAAGGATGCGAACAGCAGGCCTGCGACGATCAGGGAAAAGACCTCCTTGATGCCATTTTTCATTTTGTCCTCCTTGTGCGGGTTGCATCGGGGACCGAGGCTAATCCTCCGGGTGGTGCGGCGCAATAAGCAGTAATGTTTAGGGCCGCTACGGCATACTGCGGAGCAGGCCCTGCGCCTTGGTCCGCGCACGCAGCTGCCCGCAGGCACCTTCGATCTCCTGGCCGGCCGAATCGCGTATCTTCGCGAGGATGTCATGTCGGCGCAGCGTGTCGACGATGGACGCGATCCGTTCGGGGGCGGGGCGGCGATAGCTCAGGCCGTCGACCTCGTTGAACGGGATGAAGTTCATCACTGCGTATTTCCCGGTGAGCAACTGCGCGATGCGCTCCAGCTCGGCATCGCCGTCGTTGACGCCCGCGATCAGCGTCCACTGGTATTGCACCGGATAGTGGGTGGCGCGAGCATAGGTTTCGGCGCGTTCTACCAGTTCCTCGACAGGAATCTGCGGCGCACGCGGCAGCAGCCGGGTGCGGAGCCGCACATCGGTAGTATGCAGCGAGAGGGCGAGTGCCGGCTTCACCGTTTCCCGCGGCAGGCGTTCGAACACGCGCAGATCGCCCACCGTGGAGAACACCAGGTTCTTGTGGCCAATGTCGCCCTGGGTGCCGAGCAGCTGGATCGCCTCGCACACGTTGTCGAGGTTGTGTGCAGGTTCACCCATGCCCATGAACACCACCTTGGAGACCGTTCTTTGTTTGCGCGCGAGCACCACCTGGGCGACGATCTCGGCGCTGCCGAGCTGGCGCAGCAGGCCGTCGCGGCCGCTCATGCAGAACACGCAGCCGACCGCGCAACCGACCTGCGTCGACACGCACAGCCCGCCGCGCGGCAGCAGCACGCTCTCCACCATCTGGCCGTCGGAGAGTTCCACCAGCAGCCGCGCCACCTCATCACCCGAGGGATATTCTCTGTGCAGGCGTGCCAGCCCATCCAGCTCTGCCTCGATCGCGAGCAGCTCGCGGCGCAGTGCGAGCGGGAAAAAAGTCGCGGCCGGGCTGCCCTTCCTGTCGTACGAACACCGCTGGCTCCAGCCGCGCAGCAGCCTGTCCTCATGGCAGGGCTTCGCGCCGAGGTCACGCAGGCGTTGGCGGAGGTGGGCGATGTGCAGCGGGGAATATGGGGCGGGGGACAAGGCGGGTAGGAAAAAACGGTACGGAAATGTTTGCGAAAACCGGCCGTTATTCTAACCGAACCGGCTGCCCGGACCGCGGGAAAAACCCGCCCCGGCTTAGAGGTACAAGGCGCTTACCGGGCCGGTTTCGGCGCTCCAGGGTCCTTGCCCCGGAACCGGAATATGATCATCACCAGCAACGGATTAACCAGGGCCGAGAAGAGAAACCATTTCCAGAACGACCGGTTCCGCATGCTGGCCCACCATCCTTGGAAGGCAGCCAGCCCCACATAGATGACCACTACGGCGAAAATCAGCAGCGCGCTTTTGTTCGATGTGCCGGAGACTTGCTCGGTATCAGGCCTGCTTTTCATCTGGTACGCGATCTCATCCGGATCCATCACCACCGGCGGCAGGGCGGTAACGGTTCCGGCTACCGGGTCACTCGATTTGTCATGCACCGGCGCCTCGCAGGGGGCGTCCTGAAAGCTGTATACACCGCCCTCGGTCATGCACTTGTACATTTGCGCGCTGGCCTCAAGCGGCACACCTACAAGCAGGAGCATGCAAATCAGGTGCCGAAGGTGTGTAAAGGGTCTTTTCAGGAAGTGCACGGGCCAGTTCCCGAGTGGGTTGAGCCTTATGATTTGAAACCGCGACGCACAGCGCAACACCGAAAATCCTGAAGCCATATATCCCCCCTTGAATAACAGACCAGTTGATTGGCCGGCATGATAATACAGACGCGACTTGTTTGCCGAATGACTTGAGGGGGGAACTCCGGCTCCGGGTATCGGCCTAATTGTGTGAATGGCGAAGTTGGAAAACCGTCGCCGGCCCGTGTAACGATCAGGAGGAAGCCATCATGCAAATCCCGTTGCAGATCACCGTTCGTGACATTTCCCAGTCGGAGGCCGTTGAGGCGCGCATTCGGCAGAAGGTGGAAAAACTCGAGGAGTTCACCAAAAACATCATCTCTTGCCGGGTGGTGCTGGAGGCGCCGCACCGGCACAAGCATCAGGGCAAGCAATACAACCTGCGCATCGACATCAGCGTGCCCGGACACGAGATCGTCGTCAATCGTGACCATCACGAGGATGTGTTCGTTGCGCTGCGCGACGGTTTCGATGCCGCCAAGCGCCAGCTCGAAGAGTATGCGCGCCGGACGCGGCGCGAAACCAAGGTGCATGCTCAAGAATTCATCGGTCGCGTGCTGCGGCTCTCGCCTCAGGAGGGCATCGGTTTCATCGCCGGGCCGGACGGCACCGAGCATTACTTCGACCGCGCGAATGTCGTGAATCCCCCGTTCGAGCACCTGAAGGAAGGCGACGAGGTCAAGTTCATCGAGGAAATCGCGGGCGAGGGCGCGCAGGCCAAGCGGGTGAGCATCGGCCGTCACGGCGGGCCGTAGCATGCAATCAGTTGCGCGACTGGCTTTGCGGCCGGTTTTTCTGGCGATCTGTCAGCAGGGAGAGCCCGATACCGGCTGACAGGATGGCAAGCACCAGCATCAACAGCAAAAGGTTGAAGTGTCCGCCGAGGGCAATCTTCAGCCAGTCGGCAAGGAGCATCTTGACGCCCACGACCATCAGCACGAGCGCAAGCGCAGTCTTGAGGTAACGGAACCTGTCCACGATTCCGGCCAGCGCGAAATACAGGGAGCGCAGGCCCAGCATGGCGAACACGTTGCTAGTGTAGACCAGGAAGGGATCGCTGGTGATGGCGAAGATGGCCGGGATCGAATCCACGGCGAAGACCACGTCACTCGTCTCGACCATGATGAGCGCGAGCGCCAGCGGGGTGAGCAGCACAGTCCCGGGCGGGGCACGTTCCACGATTTCATCCCGCACAACAGGCGCGTCGGGAGTTTCGCTCTCACGTGAAGCAGGCGCGCCGGCACGGACGATGAAGTGCTCGCCATGGAACCGTGCAGTGACGGGGAACAGCCGCCGCGTCAGCTTGACCACCTCATTCCTGTTCGGGTCTGCATGCCCCGCCTTCAGGAAGAACAGCATCCGGATCGCGGTCACGATCAGGAAGCAGGCAAACAGGTAGAGCACCCAGTGAAACTCGGCGACCAGCTTCGCGCCGAGTGCGATCATCACGCCGCGCAGGATCAATGCGCCCAGGATGCCCAGGAATAGTACACGGTGCTGGTAGACGGGCGGGACCGAGAAGAATCTGAAGATCATCGCGATGACAAAAATGTTGTCCACGCTCAGCGATTTTTCGAGGACATAACCCGTCATGTATTTTCCGGTCGCCGACGCGCCGTCATTTGCCAGACCGTCGACCTGGTCAGGCACGGTACCGAGACCGGACCATTGCCCCTCGTAGGCGAAATACACGAGGATGGCAAACAGCATGGACAGGACGAACCAAGCCACCGACCATCCCATGGCCTCTTTGACGCTTACCGGGTGCGACTTGCGGTGGAATACCCCCAGGTCGAGCGCGAGCATCAGCAGGACGAATGCGAAAAAGAAGACCCATACGGTCATTGTCATGTTCGGACCTTGCCTCCACGTGGTTTCGCGCGGCCGGTACTACCCTTCGGCTTGGGCGGCTGCGGCTGGCGTCCCTGCAGACGTTCCTTGAGCACCTGCATCAGATCGATCACATTACTGGCGTCCCCGGACACTCCCGGTTCCTCGGGTGCCTTCCGCACGTCGGTTCCGGCTTTGAGCTTGGCTTCGATGCGCTGCTGGAGCAGCACCTCGTGCTGGTCGCTCAACAGCTCAGGCTTGAAATCTTTGTACGTCATCTTCCTGATGGCGCTGCGCATCTGTTCCACCGTCTTCTTGTCCGCGTGCTGCCTTGCAGGCAGTCCGACCTGATCGGGTGTGCGTAGCTCGTCGTGAAAGCGCAAGGTTTCCGCGCGCAGGATGCCGCGCTCGGCGATGATCGCCACCAGGTAATCCTTGCCGTGCATCACGAAGGTGGCGATGCCGGCTTTCTGTTCGTCCTCCATGCTCTTCGCCAGCAGGCGGTAGGCTTTGGTGGTGTCGCCGTCGGGCACGAGGAAATAGGCTCGCTCGAAGTACACCGGGTTGATCGCGCTCAGCGGTACGAAGCGCTTCAAGTCGATCTCGCGCGAGCGTTTCGGCTCTAGCGCCTCCAACTCCTCGTCCTCGACCACCACGTAGTGATATTTCTCGATCTCGTAACTGCGAACGATGTCGTCGCGTTCCAGCGGCTTGTTGTCGTGCTCGCAAAAGAACTGCCGCCGCAGCAGCGTGCCATTGGCATCCACCATCTTCAGCGCGACTCTGCCACGCTGCGCCGGATACAGGCTGACTGGCAGGCTCACCAGCCCGAACGCGATGATGCCCGACCACATCGCGCGCGGCTGTTCCTCTTCTACTTCTTCAGCAACTTCATTCGTGTCATCGTCTTCTTTCATGTCACACCACCTTTCTCAAATTTCGTTAGAAGCTGACTTGATAATGTGCGAGGAGGGATGACTGCAAGGCGCACGGCGCGGAGAAACCGGATTGCTGAGGATTTCGAGTACCGCGCAACGCCGCAGACGCCCTCTGCAGCAATTTTTGAAGGCAGCTTCATGCACGTTTGCGTACCTGCCTGATGCTTGCCTCCAGCGCCTGACTCAGGTCCATTGCAGGCTCGTGCGGCTTCGGAACATGCTTCTTCAACTGCTTGCCGGCCGCCTTGGCCGCCAGCATCTCCAGCACGTGGTCGCGGAATTCGTCGTGGAACTCCTGCGGCTGAAATTCCGCCTCCAGCATCTCGATCAACTGGTGCGCCATACCCAGCTCGCGCTTGTCCAGCGGCGGCCCCTCGGGTGCATTCAGCGATTCCACCGGTACCACTTCCTCGGCGTGGTGCAGCGCCATCAGCATCGGGCAGTCCTGGTACAACTGCAATGCGCCGACATAGGACTTGTTGCGCATCACCCAACGCGCGACGCCTTCCACCTGCATCGCATCCAGCGCATCGGCCAACGCCGCGAACTGCGCGCCGTCTTCGTCAGGCCCGAGGTAATAGGGACGGTCGTACCAGCGGTGGTCGATCTGGTGCAGCGGGAGGAAACCCAGCACCTCGATGTCGCGCGACGCCTGCGGCTCCAGAGCCTCCAGCTCGGACTGAGAAAGCAGCACACGGTCGCCCGCCTCGGTGACGTAGGCACGTTGTATCTCGGCATAAGGCACGACCTCGTCGGTCTCCGGGTTGACCATGGCCTGGTGTACCGGCTCCAGGTCCTTGCGGTGCAGCAGCCGGAAATGCACGTTGCGGTTCTCGACCGCGCCATACAGCTTCACCGGCACGCGGATAGAATCGAAACGGATCACGCCTTTCCACATTGCACGGATGCTCATCACACACCTCCTCTCGACAGCTCCTTCCCACTTGCAGGAGGGGAGGGCATATGAACTCCCACCGCCTTCAGCCTCTTCGCGTCCAGCGGCACCGCCGCCTCAAAGAATCCTTCCCACGGGTCCGCCTTCAGCGCCGCGAGGCGGCGCGGCAGCGTCTCCACCGTGTAATGGTCCGAACGCACAGCGGGACTCAATTCCTCCCAGCGCAGCGGCACCGCCACCGGCGCACGCGGGCGCGCGCGCGGCGAGTAGCTGGCGATAGCAGTCGCACCGCGCGCATTGCGCAGGTAGTCGAGGAAGATCCTGCCGCGCCGTTTCGCCAAGCTCGGGTTGGTGGTGAACAATCGCGGCTCGTCCTTCGCGTGCAGTTCCACGACCGTCCTGGAAAATTCCTTCACGACGTGCCAGTCGGCCTTCGGCTTCAACGGCACCACCAGGTGCAGGCCCTTGCCGCCGGTGGTACGCGGAAAGGCCGTCAGTCCCAGTTGCCCCAGCCGTTCGCGCAGCACGCACGCGGTGCGCAGCACCTCCGCCCACGCCACATCGGGCGCCGGGTCGAGGTCGAACACGATCAAGTCGGGATGTTCCACGTCTTCCACCCGGCAGCCCCACGCGTGCAGCTCCAGCACGTCGTGCTGCACCAGCGCCAGGATGTCGGCGAGCGAGCGCACGTGCACGTACTCGCCCGTGCCATCTTCCTCACGGATCGAAACGCGCGGCACCGAGCCGGCCTGCGTTCTGGGCAGATGCTTCTGGTAGAAACAAGTCTTGCGCTCTTCCCGGTGTCCATCCGGGCAGCGCAGCAGTACCAGCGGCCGATGGGCGAGATACGGCAGCAGCCATTCATGGACGGTTTCGTGATAGCGGGCCAGCGCCAGTTTGGTCACTCCCAGTTCTGGATAGAGAATGCGCTCGGGGTGGGTGAGCTCGCTGCCCGCGATCATTACCGCACCGCTCGTCGCGGGACGCACCGCGCGCGTGGCGCTGGCGGGTGCCTCTTCCAGGTTGGCGGCAGACCATTCGATCTCATCCGGCGCCACATCCTCGCGTACGCCGAGGAAGGTGGGCTGGCGCAGCAGGCCGTCGCGCGTGCGCTCTACGTATTCCACTGCGACCACTATCCTGGGCTGCACCCAGTGCACGCCGCGCAGGCGCGGCAGCGATTCTGACGGTACAAACGGCGAATGTGCAATCTCTTCGCGTTGCAACTGCGCGTGCAGCGATTCGAGTTGGCGGCTGGAAAAGCCGGTGCCCAGCCGCCCGGAATATTCCAGCTTGCCGTCGTTCCCATCCCTACGATAAGTGCCTAGCAGCAGCGCGCCGAAGCCGCTGCGCGCACCGGCGGGCGGCGTGTAGCCGCCGACCACGAATTCGGCGTTCTGGTGCGCGCACTTCACCTTTTGCCACAGTGTGCTGCGACCGCTGCGATAGGGTGCGTCGGCGCGCTTGGAGACGATGCCTTCCAGCCCCAGCGAACAGGCCTGCTCGAAGAACTCCGGCCCCTGTCCCCGCACATGGTCGGAATAGCGCACCGCGCTGCCCGGCTCAAAGCCCGCCGCGTTCAACAACTGCGCCACTGCCTGCTTGCGTTCTAGCAACGGCACGGAAGAAAGGTCGTGCCCGTCCAGATGCACGAGGTCGAACACCTGGTAGGTGAGCTGCGCGGTCTGCTTGCGGCTCAGCGTCTCCTGCAGGTCGCGGAAGCTGCTCGAGCCGCTCGCAGAAAGTGCCACCAGCTCGCCATCGAGGATGGCGTCCTGCACCGGCAGCATCGCCAGCCGCCTGGCGAGGGCGCGCAGGCGCGACGTCCAGTCGAGTCCATTGCGCGTCATCAACCGCACCTTGCCGGACGCGACATACGCCACGATGCGGTAGCCGTCGAACTTGATTTCGTGCAGCCAGGCGTCGCCGGTCGGCGCGCGTTCCACACTTGCAGCGAGCTGCGGGGGCAGGGCGGCCGGGACAGGTGCAAGGCGCACGCCGGAAAGTCGGCTGGCGACGGGCGGCGCGGGGCGCTGTTCGGTCGCGTGCGCTTCCTGTCCCGCGGCGATCTCCTCCATGCTGCGGCCGCTCATCACGCTCAGGTCGTCCGGGTGCAGCTCATGCTGCGGATGGTCGCTGCGCTTGATCAGCAGCCACTGCTTTTGCTTGCCGTGCACGTCCCAGTGGTGCATGCGCACCAGCGTCCAGGCGCCCCTGAGCTTGGTTCCGGTGAGAGTGAAGTCAATCTGCTGGTCGTCGTTGCGGCCGCTCTGTTGCCACATACCCACGTCCCACAGCATCACCGTGCCGCCGCCGTATTCGTTTTTGGGGATGGTGCCCTCGAATGTGCCGTATTCGAGCGGATGGTCCTCCACCTCGATGGCGAGGCGCTTGTCGCCGTGCTCCAGCGGCGCCCCCCTGGGCAGTGCCCAGCTGCGCAGCACCCCGGCCTGCTCCATGCGCAGATCGAAATGCAGCCGACGTGCGGCATGCTTGTGCATCACATAGAGATGGCCGCCCAGCGCAGGAACCGCACCCGCCGGAGTTGTGGTAGCAACCGGTTCGGGGCTGCGGCGGAAATCGCGCTTGCGCCGGTATTCGTTGAGAGAGTGAGTCGCCATGATTTACACAGAACGGTCATTGCTTGCCCTGTCTCTGTCCGGGGAGCGGATAGACATTGAATAGCATGCGATGCGCGCTGTATATAAGCGGAATTGTGTAGTTGATTCACCGCACGATGGCAGTGGCGTGTAGCAATTCGAGCCGCCGTTTAAAACCCGGCTGATTCGGTTAAAATCGAGCCTCATAACCCGTGACCTGAAACCATTTTCTCCAACTAACCGTGGCCAAGAAATTTCCAATCAACCCGGCTCACCCCGAACGCATCTGCTGGGGGTGCGACCGGTATTGTCCGGCAAGCTCGATGGCGTGCGGGAATGGCTCCGACCGGACGCAGCATCCTGCCGAGATATTCGGGGCCGGCTGGTCGGAGTGGGATGCGGACGATGCGAGCCAGGAACCTGGCTGACTTCCTCCCGGTATCACGCAACCCCTTCGATAAGGAACTCCGATGACTACGCGCAGGCCCATCAACATCCCCGTCGTCTCCGCCACCGCGCAGGGGGATGACATCAGCGGCGGCAGCTGTTCCGGCAAGGATATGGTCGCGCTGATGGTGCTGGGCGACAGCATGGAGCCGGAGTTCGTCGAGGGCGAGATACTGGTCATCGAGCCGGATGTGCCGCCCGCGGACGGCTCGTTCGTGATCGGCTGGGTGAACGAGGAATACATCTTCCGCCAGCTCCGGCGCGACGGGGGCGGCTGGCGGCTGCATGCGCTCAATCCCGCCTATCCCGATGTCTCCATCTCCGGGCTGGATGCGCTGCGCGGCGTGGTCACCCACAAGAAGAAGCCCGGCTCGCGCAAGTCCGTCAAATACTACGCGCGGCAGCCGGCGCACTGACGCCGCACAAATGAAAAGCCCGGCCATGGCAGGGATTCGTATCAGGGATCGTCAGCGACAATCGAAATCGTGCGCCTAATGATGGGTGGGCGGCGGGATCAGCGGTTGCGCCTCCTCGCTGTGCTTCTTCGCATGCTTCGCCTTTCGCTTCTCCTTCGGCGTCATCATCGGCTGCTTCTTCATGTCTTTGTCCCTGACGGGGTGATGTGATCTGGGCATGATCGAACTCCTTGCGGTGTTACGAAGACATCATGCTACGCTGATGGAACGCGGTTGTTAATACTGTCTTGGCCTGAGCGGGTGCCCCTGGCCGGGGCTGCGGAATTTCCATACTGTTTTGCTCGGCAGCGGTTTGACCCGTCGGCAGGATGGGATTAGATTCCCTTGCAGGTGATGGATATTTTCATCGCTCGATTCGAAAATTATTCCGGGGGAATTGGTCATGGCTTTGCTGTCGATATTCGAAAAGGAACCCAAGGTTGCAGTCGCAGCGGGGGATTATCTGTTCCGCGAAGGCGACCAGCCGGACTTTCTTTACTACCTCATCTCCGGCCGGGCGCGGATGCTGATCGGTGAGCGCGAGCTGGAGGTCTTCGGCCCGCGGCAGATCGTCGGCGAAATGGCGCTGCTCGGGAACACGCCACGCTCGGGGTCGATCCAGGCGCTGACCGCCTGCGAGTTCGCGCGCATCGACGAGAAGCGCTTCCTCAATCTGGTTGCGATGACTCCGGGCTTTGCGATTACCGTGATGCGCGTGATGGCCAAGCGCTTGCAGGCCGCCAACCAGATGGCATCGGCAGCGCACGGCTGACCCGCCAGCCTCGACTCAACTTCTCCGCCTCTCGCGGCCGTCACTTCTCCGCGCTGCGCCGGCTGGCCGCCCAGCCGAGCAGTGACAGGAGTGCAAGGCCGGTGCCGATAAGCAGAATGCCAGCCACTTCGCCGCGCGAGAAGTCTTCACCCATGGCAAAGCGTGCCGAGACGATCGCCACCACCGGCGTGCCGAGCACCGAGAGGCTGGCTTCCCAGGCGGGCACCCGGTCGAGCAGGGTGATCCACAGCCACCAGCAGAACGCGGTGCTGACCACCGACATGAAGGCGAGGATGCCGATGTAGGCCGCGCTCCAGTCGGTGGGGCGCTCGGGGATCGCCAGCGCGAGCAGCACCAGCGGCACCGCGCCGAGCAGCATCTGCCAGGTGGTCAGGGAGAGCAGGTCCACCGGCTGTGCAGCGCGCAGGCGCTTGATCAGCACGGTGCCGATGGCCCAGCACAGTGCCGCCATCACACCGAGGAATTTGCTCAGCAGGCTGGTGTGCAGGTTCCACGGCTCAATGATCAGCAGCAGGCCGGCGAGGGTGCTGGCCGCAGCCAGCCACTGCGCGCCGCGGATGCGCTCGCCGAGGACCAGCCAGGCAAGCAGCAGCGTCCAGATCGGCATCGTGAAGATCAGCACCGCGGTCTTGCCGGGGCCGCCCTCTACCAGCGCCCAGGTGGAAAACAGGATGAAGCCGGTGATCTGGAACAGGCCGATGACGAGCGTGGGGCCGGGCGCGGCAAGCCCGAGCGGCCGGCCCAGCAGCCGGAGCGCAATGAGCAGCGCCAGCGCCGCGCCGACACTACGCTCTGCGGCGAACGCGAAAGGCGGTGCGTATTCGAGCGCCTGCTTGGCCAGCACCCAGGTGTAACCCCAGGTCACCGAGAGGATGAACAGTCCCAGCGGGAGCAGCCAGCGCTCGCGGGAGGGGGCGGGGTTACTCCCTAGGCGGCTTGACGAAGCTGATGACTTTGCCATTCGGCTGCTCGCCGTCCTTGTAATAGGGCTTGGCCTGGTCGAAGCCGAGCATCCCGGCCAGCTCCTTTTCGCGCTCTGAAATCAGCGCGAAACAATCCTTGATGTCCTGGATGGTGTCGCTCGTCAGCGGGTTGGTGCGCCCGCCAAGCGGCGTGACGTCCCTGACAACGTTGCCCAACGTCTTGCGCATCAGGCGCAGGATGCGTTGCTCCTTGCTCAACTCTTCATTGTCCATGGATAGTTCCGGTTGGATGATCGGATATGGATTATAGCGGGGGTTCACTGAGGGCATAGTAAGCAATCGGCTGTATTGCCGGGCAGGGGAGTGCACCCTAGAGTTTCCCAGAGTTTTGGAATTGCAGAGCGGATGCTTTCCCTGACCATGGAGGTCGCGATGAAGTATCGGGTATCAATTGCGCTAGCCGCCGTCATCTGCGTGCTGGTGTTGAGCAACTGCGGTGGTGTGGATAGCGCCATTGTTGGCGGTGGCGGCGCGAATGGCGCGGCTTCGGTCACGGCGGATCAGGCGGCGTATGACGCGGGCGTGGCCGAATACAACTCGGGATCCTATGCCAGCGCGGCGGCCACGTTTCAATCGCTGATCGCGGACTATCCCGCCAGCAACCGTGTCGATAATGCCCACTACTACCTGGGTAAATGTCTCTATCACCTGAATGACCTGACCGGCGCGATCGCGGAATTCGACCTGGTGCTGCAAAACTACCCGCAAAGCTCCCTGATCGACAACGTCATGCTGTGGAAGGGCAAGAGCCTGCAGCGGCAGGGCAAGATCGAAATGGCCGTCGGGAATCTTGCCGCCGCGCCGCTGAAATTCGCTGAGGCTCGGGCGATGTACCGGCAGGTGATCAGCCTTTATCCGGCCAGCACCCTGATCCCCGATTGCACCTACCAGCTCGGCCTGACCGATTACGACGAGAAGCTATATGCCTCATCCCTGCCGCTGTTCCAGTCGGTGTTCGCCAATTACCCCAACTCAAACGTCGCCGACGGCGCGCTCTATTACCTGGCGCGCTCGATCCACGAACTCGCCCAGGCCGCGACGCCCGGCTACACCTACACGCAGGCGCGCGCCGCCTATGCCGGGATGATGGCCACCTTCCCGCTCAGCAGCTGGACCGACAACGCCCAGTACCAGACCGGAAAAACCTATTACGACGAATTGAACTATGTTTCTGCGATTGCGGAATTCGACAAGGTGCTCTTGAATTACGCCACGGCCTCCGCAGCCGATGAGGCGCAGTATTATCTGGCGCGCTCGATCCATGCGCTGGCGAAAGCCGGCACCGCCGGCTACGACTATGCCGGCGCGCGCGCCGCATACGGCCTGATCGCCGCCAATTACCCGGCCAGCATCTTCGTCGACAATGCGGCATACCACGCGGGGTTGACCTACCACGACTCCCTGCAATGCACGCTCGAGCTCGCCGCGATGCAGGCGTTCGTTGCCGCATACCCGTCGAGCGCATTTCTTGCCACGGCCGCGACGCACATCGGAGACCTTACGCTCGCGGTTCCGCTAACGCACCAGACCTGTCTCTGAAAGGCATACGGAACCGGGCTTGCAGGAAATGCTTGCTGGTTGCGCGCAGTGTTGCAAAAGAGCAGGCAGATTATGTTTCTCATCTTCTCAACTGCCCAAACGATTGCGATGTTGATCACGTCTGGGCGTATTTTGTTCGCGATTGGTTTCGCGCCGGGAACGGAGACAATTTTCCGATCATGGTGGAATAATGCGGAACACCAAAGCAAAAATAGTTAGGAGACCCCGTGACTGATAATTTCCCCTATGAGTTGGCAGTGGATGCATCCAGCGTCAACATGAATCCAGATCGCGTCCGGCAGGCGGCCAACGAATTTCTCAGGCAGCAGCAACAGGGTGAATTTCCCGGCGGACAACTGGTGGTGCGCCGCAGCGGCAAGGTTGTGCTTAAACTGGCCTGTGGCGTTGCCAGAGGATGGCAAGGGCGCGGCGGCGATGCGCAGGTCAACGTGCAGGACAACACGCCCTTCCCGGTATATTCCACCGGCAAGCCCATGGCCGCCGTGGTGATTGCCATGCTGGAATCGCAAGGCTTGGTGGATGTGGAAAAACCGGTGGTTAGCGTGCTGCCGGAATTTGCGGGACTGGGGCGCGACGGGATCACCATCCTCGATGTGCTGACGCACCGCGCGGGCATCATCCTTGCGGATTTGATAAACAACCACAAGATATGGAATGACAAGAATGCCGTATGGCAGCATCTGCTCAAGACGCCTCCCAGCTATCCCCGCGGCACTTTTGCATACATGCCGGCAGAATACGGCCTCATTCTCGATCAACTGGTGATGCGCCTTACCGGACAATCAATTGCCGAGATCTTCCAACGCCAGATTGCGGCGCCGCTAGGGCTACACAACATGCATTACGGTTTCGGCTCTCATCGGCTCGATGAGCTGGCGTGGTCTTATTGGCACGGCAAGGATCGCTATGTCGTCGCAGACATGGATGTTGCCGATCGCTTTGAGGAAAAAAACAACGATCCGGCAGTATTTGCCGCCGGTAATCCGGCTTTTGGCATGGTGGCCGATGCCGCAAACCTCGCAGCGTTTTATGAGTTCCTGATAAACGGCGGACGCACGAACAACGGCGAACAGATTATCGATGAAGAGTACTTGAAACAGTATACGACGCGACAAGTATCCGGATGGAACAAATCACTCGGCACCTATCTCTCTCTCGGCAGGGGCTTCATGCTAGGCACTGCGACGCCTTCGTTTTACGGCTGGTGGGGAACTGGCGCTTGCTTTGGACACCCCGGCATGTTTTCTTCATTGGCCTATGGTGATCACAAGTCCGCCCTGTCCGTCTCCATCGTAACCAATGGCAACAAGAGCCTGGGCAATTTCTTCTCGAGATTTATCAGGGTTACGCATGTGTTGAAGAGTGCGTGCAAGTGAATTTTGGTGATCGGCCGCTGCCATTTGCAAAGTCCACAACGCACATCGGCGACCTCACGCTCGCGGTGTCGCTAATCCACCAGACCTTTCTCTGAAAGGAGTGGAGCGGGGCTTGCTCAGCGCCCGGCATTGCTTCTAGCGTAGGCCGCCAGCAAGGCCAGCTCCTCGCGGTAGATGAGCTTGAACAGGAGTTTGAACAGCGCGTTGCCGGCGAACCCCATGCTTTTCACCTCGCTGGAGATCGTCACTCTGGCCGATTCGCCATCGAGCGGATCGACGATGAAGCGGGTGACAACCAGCCCGTCGGTGGTGGATTCGGCCAAGACGCGGCCCGGCTCTGGCTCACTGATCAAGCTCTGCGCGGCCTTCGCCATGCCAAGCAGCACCATCTCGAAACGTATCTTCGTTCCCGCGCCTGTGCCGCCTTCCTCCACCACCAGATTGCGGAAATACCTGGGCGGGACGATGTGCGGATGACCATTGCGATAGTCCGCGATGATGCCGTACACCTGTTGCGCGGGCGCGGGGATGACTGCGGATGACGAGATGTTGAACAGACTCACGATTCCTCCTTGTATCGGGCCGCCACCGATGGCGGTACCGAAATCTACCGGAGCGGGGGCGGTTTGGCTATCCCGCATCGGCCTGCTGCCGCCGCACGGTTGTATCGCGCATCCGGGAGTGAAGGCGGTCCTTTAGTACCGCATCTTCCCGATGATCGGCGCAAGAGTTCACGATTTCCGCAGTGTTAAAATGCAACAATCAATCCGTCAGCCCAAACGAATGAAAACGAAATCTACCGACTCCCTAGAGCAAGTGATGTGTCATTGCAGCGGCACGAAGCGGGGCTACATTCAAAGCCTGTTTGAGCAGGGCATGGATATGCACGCCATTTCCAGATGGACGGGCGTGCTTTCCGGTTGCGGTGGGTGTGAATGGGATATTGCGGATTACTTGAAAGAGCTTGCCGCGCAACGGGCGAGTGATAGCAAGTGAAAGGTCGGTTAGCTCATTCCGACCCGTTTAGAAAGAAAAGCGGCTGCAGGCTGCCAACGAAAATCAGACACTCTAGCGACTGCTCTCTCTTATGAGGAGCCGCCAATTCAAGGGATACCGGGCGTCATGGAAGGCAAGCCAAGCAGCCGGAAGATGGCCATCTGTGCCGACATACCACAAATGAGGTATGGTCATCATATGAAATCACAAACAGAATAACCATTGGATGGAACGTACAGTCTCCAGATACAACTATCTAAGCATTAGTTTTTTAGCGCTTAATCGTATGTTTAATCCAGTTAATTGAATGCCCAATCTGAATTTCAATTTCAAAAGGTAATGACTAATGAAAAAATATTATTGGATGCAAAGGCATTGCGGAATGCTAAGGTTCTGCGTGATATCAATACTCCTTTCCTTTGCAAGCGGCGCCAATGCAGCTTTAGGCACTACAAGTACATTTCTGAGTGGAGTTCAGAAAAACTTTATAAGCAACACATTGCTTGGCTCATGGGAATCAACATGCACCATGGCTGAAAATGATTCCAGTTATTCGGCAACGTACGAGTTTACCGATATGGCCAAAGCAACGCTTACCACTTACCAGTATGCGGACTCGTTGTGCATATCAGCGACTGAATCAACAAAAATTGAAGGCTCTTTATCTCTTCAAGGCCTCACCTTCGATAAATTTGGAAGGTATGTTTACGTAATGTCAATTTTAACAAGCACGGGTGAAACACATCCGCTATCTCTTTCACTTGAGCAAAACAGCCTGCTTGTACATCAAAGCGATACTGCACAGCCGATAAAAATGTCACCTAAGCACCAAGGAGAGAATAAATGAATAAGTTCAAGCTAACTCTATTACTGGTTGCGTGCATTCAACTTGCTGGCTGCGGCGGAGATAGCGGGGGCGGGGATTTGTTGCTTGCGGGTGGTCTTGCGTATGTCATTAATGAAGCTATTACACCTCCGGAGGACACGACAAGTACCAGTACCAGCAGTGGTTCTGGCAGTGGCACTTCGGGCAGCGGCACTTCGGGTAGCGGCACTTCGGGCGGCGGGAGTTACGATTGGAGCTATAGCTGTGGATACAGTGGTTCCGGCGGTACAGTGCCTATTCCTGTTGGATCTTGCGAATCACAGTACAAATACTATGCTCAGGTATTTGGCTGCAATGACGTTGCAAACATGAATACCGCGGCCTGCAATTTGCAAAATTGTACTGGTATCAACATGGCCTGCGGATCTTACTAATCATTGACTCAATTTTTAGCTCTCGCTAACGCGACTCAAGCGAGAGCTAAAGAGCCACCAGCGACCACTTCACCTCCCCCGCTACGCATCCGAAGTCAGCTCACCCGTTTTCCCCGCCAGCGCTTTCTCCAGATAAATAATCGGATATCAGCGATTATCTGAAGGAGCTGTCCACGGGTCAGAATTCTGCGGACAGTGACACGCCGGCGCCCTCGTCCGGGCTGCCGTCGGAATAACCCTTCATCAGATAGAGCCCGATGAAGCGGTAAGGCGCGTATCGGTAGTTCCCATACAGCGAGAATTCGCGCTTATCCGCACCGGCATCCGAGGCGCGCTGGCCATAGTAGTATTCCACCCCCGCGCTGGTATCGTCGCTGAACCGGTATCTCCCACCCAGCGTCCCGTAGTACACATCGTTCAGGGGTTGGGCGGTGGTATCCCCCAGCACCTCATAGCCGACCATGATGCCCGGGGAGAACCGCCCCATGAGGGTGTAGGTGGCCACCTGAACCGCGTAGTCATTCAAGCCGCTGCCCATCGTTTTGCTGGCGGTACCGAACTTGACGCGCCCGGTGATATCGACACCGACACCCGCATCCAGCGCCGACACCAGGTTGCGCTTGGCGGACAACAGGATATCCCCCAGCCCCGATTCGGTCGTCCGCTTGGTCGTGGTCGTAGTCGAGCCGCTCCGCCTGTTTCCCTGCATTCCGCCGCCGCTGACGATCACACTGCCATCACCGGTAACCTGCAGGTAGGGCACGGTCAGCCTGATAGACCACAGCTCGCTGCCGTATTGCAGATACACGGGTACCGATAGCGCCTCGGTCGTGGAGGTGGAGCCATACTTGCCCGAACTGTATTCCACGCCCGCGCCAGCCGACCAGGCCTCATCCGCCCAGGCAGGCAGTGCAGCGACTGCGGCCACGCACAGTGCCGCTTGCGTGATCTGTATCAGTTTATGTTCCATAGTTGTATCACGGCCAGCGCCTCAGGCAGAAACGGCGAGGAACTCGCCGCCTGCGGCCTTATGGACACTGGACCTTGGCTTAGCGTCGGCCACCGCCACCGGGGCCCATGCCACTGCCGTCCTGGCGCATCATGCCTCCACCGCGTTGTGGGGGTTCATCCGGAAGGGTCACGCCTTGTTCCTTGGCGCGCTGTTGCATCTGCTTGTGGTGCTCGTTACGGATACGCTCGCGCTCCTCCCTGGTCTTGGCCTCGCGCATCCTTTTGCGGAACTCGTTCCGCTCCTGTTCCGTCATCAACTGGCTGCCATAGATCCTGTCCTGATCGCGGACCTGATCCCTATCCTGTTCCATCATCTGGTCCTTGTCCTGCATCCGCATCCTATCCTGTTCCGCCGCCATCGCCAGACTGCTGGTGATCGCCAATGCGCCGGCCAACGCGGCCAGAAGTGATGTTCTTTTTAGCATGGTCATCTCCTTAAAAGTAATAGAGTTGAGGGTGTCAGAAAACGTACTCACCATTACGACATACTTACGAATTCATCAACCGGATACTGCGTGACTTGCAGCGACAACACTATACTCCTGAAGATCGGGGTTGTGATGCCTGCCCCTTTTAGTCTGCTGTTCACCCGTTTGCCTGAGTTGCCGTTTTGAGCGACTCCAGCTTCCCTGGTCGCAAACGGATGAGCAACCTATTGAGCCACGCATATAGACGTCAATTTTTTTACTTGCTGATCAGAGTCTGGTAGAGACGGTTGAAATCTGCCTTGGCCGTTTCCACGAACACGCCTCTGTTGCCACCGATAGCCACGGTATAGTCGCCGCCTGCATACATCCAGCCCTGCTGGGGTGTCCACTTCATTTTGCTGAGCTGGGTAAAACTGCCCGCCAATGTGTTGAACATCATGGTGACAGTCGCACAGAACTGCGCTGACATAGCTGCCATTTCGGCCGACATCTCCATCT
>DASWTZ010000031.1:0-30892 GCA_036401875.1 Gallionella sp. | reverse complement strand
ATGGGGATATTCGGCGGATACTTTGTCGGGGTGGTGCAGATCGGGGTGGACGAGGGTTCCTTCTGGTCGCAGATGCAGGCCGCTGTCGATTTTCGCGAGGATATATTGAACGGCGTACTCAAGAGTTTCGTGTTCGGCGTGGCGGTCACGGTCATCGCGTTGTTCGAGGGGTATGATGCGCCGCCCACGGCCGAAGGTGTTTCCGGCGCGACGACGCGCACCGTGGTGACCTCTTCGCTGGTTATCCTGATGCTGGATTTTATAATGACTGCAATGATGTTTGGAGGAAAGTGAACGATGGAGCGCACAACGATGGATCTGTGGGTGGGTATGTTTGTCGTGGCAGGTATCGCGGCGCTGGTGATGCTGGCGATGAAGGTCGGCAACCTGAGCACCTATAACGTATCCGACACATATGAGGTGCATGCGTACTTTTCAAACATCGGCGGATTGAAGCCCAAGGCTTCCATCAAGAGCGCGGGTGTCGTGGTGGGCAGAGTGACCGAGATCACGCTGGACACGGAGCGTTACGAGGCCAAGGTCAAGATGAGCCTGGACAAGCGTTATGAGTTTCCCAAGGACACCTTCGCGAACATCCTGACCTCCGGTTTGCTGGGCGAGCAATATATCGGGCTGATGCCGGGTGGCGACGAGGAGATGCTTAAGGACGGGTCGCAAATCAAGATGACGCAATCGGCGGTGGTGCTGGAGGATCTGATCAGCAAGTTTATTTACAGCTCCGCAGACGAGCCGGCCAAGTAATCGGAGAAGGGGGAAGGCAATGAATTACATTTTCGGGATCATGCTGGGTTTGTTTTCCACTGCTGCTGCGTCACAGGCGGAAATGCTGGCGCCGGATGCGCTGATCAGGGTAACCGTTCAGGATGTCATCTTGGTCATCAAGGCGGACAAGGACATTCAGGCCGGGAACCAGGAAAAGACACTGGCACTGGTCGAGGAAAAGGTGCTCCCGCACTTTGATTTCGAGCGCATGACGCAGCTGGCGGTAGGCAAGCACTGGCGTTCTGCGACTCCCGAGCAAAAACAGGCGCTGGTAAGGGAGTTTCGGAATATGCTGGTGCGCACCTACACCAAGGTCTTCAGCGTGTACCGCGATCAGATCATCGAGGTCAAACCTCTCAAGATGGCCAGCGATGCCGATGAGGTTACCGTGCTGACCACGATCACCAAGCCGGGTACGCCGGCGATTCCGGTCAATTATGAGATGAAGAAAAAAGCGGACGGATGGAAGGCGTTCGATATCTATATCGAAGGTGTCAGCATGGTGATGAGCTACCGCGGAACCTTCTCGTCTCAAATCCAGGAGAGCGGAATAGACGGCCTGATCAAGACGCTATCCGACAAGAATCTTGCATCGGCCGCTGCAGCACGCAAGGCGGAGGGGAAGTGAGCGTGCCGGAGGCGGGTCGCATCGAGATACGTGGCCGTCTGACCATGGAAACGGTGCCTGCCCTGTTTGAAAAAGGGGTGCAGCAACTCCGTGCGGGGGGGCTGTATGCAGATTTTTCCGGGGTCGAGGCGGTCGATTCGGCTGCGATCAGCATGTTGTTGGGCTGGAAGCGGGCCGCGCAGGCCAGTCAGCATGAACTGCGTGTAATCGGCTGGCCTCAAGACCTGTTGAGCCTGGCGCGATTGTACGGGGTGGACGATCTGCTTCCCCTGCATGGCGAATAGTGCGGTGCGCGAGTGCCTGAAAACGTTTAGGGGGCGGTAGGCGCGGGTCGCAGCATGGAGCCGGAGCTGAATGCCGAGGGATTGAATGGGGATCATTACGCTGGCGGTGTGCTGCGGTGATAGAATCCCCTACTTGATTATTTAATTTGCGCAGTCGAATTTGTGGTTACCTTGAATACATCTGAGTCTTCGTCGAATCGGCAGGTTAAACGTGTTTTGGTCATAAGCTACTCGCAGACCGGGCAACTGGCTGAGATAACCCGGCGAGTCATCGAGCCGCTGCAGGACGATCCGGCTGTTTCGGTTCATGTCGAAACGTTGCGCCCGCAAACCCCTTACCCCTTCCCCTGGACATTCTTCCGGTTCCTGGATGCTTTTCCGGAGTCCGCTCATCTGGTGCCGCCGCAATTGCAGCCGCTGTCGCTGACCGGCGACGAGGAGTTCGATCTGGTCATCCTGCCCTATCAGGTATGGTTTCTTGCACCCTCACTTCCTGTCACCGCCTTCATGAAACACCCGGTAGCCAGGCGGCTGCTGGCCGGCAAGCCGGTGGTGACGGTGATTGCCTGCCGCAACATGTGGATGCTGGCACACGAGAAAATGAAGGCGTTACTGAATGACTGCGGGGCCAGGCTGCTGGACAACGTCGTGCTGGCCGATCCCGGTCCGACGCTGGCGACCCTGCTCACCACCCCGTTGTGGTTGTTGAGCGGCAAGCGCGATTACATCAAGTTGCTGCCACCCGCCGGCGTTGACGAGGCCAGCATCCGGGCGACGCGGCGCTTCGGTCTGGCACTGCGCGACGCCTTGCACCGGGATGAGGAGCGCGGCACGGCGCCCATGCTGGCCGGGCTCAAAGCGGCGGATGCGAATCCCCATCTGCTGGTCAGCGAGAAGGCCGGTACGCGAAGTTTTTATGTCTGGGGGAAGCTGTTGCGCGCAGTCGGCGAGCCCGGCCAGTTGCGCCGCTATCCGTTTTTGTTCCTGTATGTGGTGTTTTTGATTGCCCTGATCCTGACGGTGGTGCCGGTCAGCCTGCTGCTGCAAAGGCTGCTCAGGCCGCTCATGCGTGAACGCTTTGCCGCGCTGAAGCGGCAGTATGACGCGCCATCGGGTTCAGGTACGGAGAGGATGGAGTTGTATGGCAGTTGAAGTGTATTTGACCAGGACGGCATCCTATCTGCCGCTGGAACCCGTCGGGAACGACCAGATCGAGGACGTGCTCGGCAAGATAGGGGGGCGCGCATCCAAGGCGCGCCGCCTGGTCCTGCGTAGCAACGGCATCCAGCACCGCCACTATGCGCTGGACCGCACCACGGGCAAGCCGGTGATGACCAATGCCGAAATGGCGGCACGCGCCGTTCGCGGGCTGGGCGATATCGGCGAGGTGGATTGCCTGGCGGCCGCGACTTCGCGTCCGGACCAGCTGATGCCTGGGCACGGCGTGATGGTGCATGGCGAACTGGGCTGGCCGCGGCTGGAAGTGGTGTCGCTGGCGGGAATCTGTGTGGCCGGTGCGGCCGCTTTCAAGCATGCCTGGTTGACGGTGCGCGCCGGTGACGCCACGCGCGCCGTGGCGGTCGCGTCGGAACTGGCTTCGCTGGGCCTGCATGCACGCAACTTCGAGGCCGAAGCCGAACACAAGTTGCAGGAACTGGAGGCGCGCCCCGAGATCGCCTTCGAGAAGGATTTCTTGCGCTGGATGCTGTCGGACGGCGCCGGCGCAGTATTGCTGGAGAACAAGCCGAGCGGCCCACTCAGTCTGCGCGTTGACTGGGTGGAGCTGTCTTCAGCCGCGCATGAGCTGTCGTCCTGTATGTATTCTGGTGCGGAGAAGAATGAAGACGCATCGCTGACCGGATGGCAGGAGTTCTCGCCTGAGGAATGGGCGACCCGTTCGGTCTTCACCGTGAAGCAGGATGTGAAGCTGCTCAACGAGAATGTCACCCGTGCGACGCTGATCGAGCCGCTGAAGGAGCTGGTGAAGAAATACGGTCTGGCTAATCAGCGCATCGACTGGTTTCTGCCGCACATTTCGTCAAACTATTTCGCCGAGCCGGTCGCAGCGGGTCTGGTCGAAGCCGGCCTGAACATCCCGCGCGAGAGCTGGTTCACCAACCTCACTGAGAAGGGCAACACCGGATCAGCCTCGCCTTTCATCATGCTCGACGAACTGTTCAAGTCGGGCCGCATCAAGAAGGGTCACAAGCTGCTGATGTTCGTGCCGGAGAGCGGCCGCTTCTCCAGCTGCTTCATCTTCATGGAAGCGGTCTGATGGACATCGATGCCGTCCCGCAGGAAGGTAACCGCACGCTGGGCGCACACCGCAAGGCGGTCTATGCACGTGGTGCAGATGGCCGCATGGTGATCGTGCCTTCGCGGGGCAGCGAGATGGACGAGACAGTCACCGTACAGGCCATCGAACGGATGAACGGGCTTGCGGAGGCCGCCCGGGCGCGCGCGCTTGCTGGCAGGAGCGCACCGCTGGAATACTGGATGTACGCCAAGCGCATGGATGTCCCGTTGTTGTCGCAGGTTACCGGCCTGTGGCAATGGCGCATCCGCCGCCATTTCCGTCCGGAGATTTACGCCGGCCTCTCCCACGATGTACTGGAACGCTACGCCGACGCGCTGGGAGTGAGCATCGAGCAACTGGGACGCCTGCCGTGAACATGATCAACGAGCAATTCCAGCACCGCCATGCGGCGCATTGCGAGAGCGGTGTCGCATCCACGCTGATGTCCCACCACGGCGCGGCGATGTCCGAGGCGATGGCGTTCGGCCTGTCGTCCGCGCTGTCATTCGCCTACCTGCCTTTCGTCAAACTCACCGGCTTTCCGCTGATCGCCTACCGGATGCCGCCCAAGTTCATCCTCAAGGGCGTGGCCAAACCGTTCAGGACGAATTTCCGCTTCGAGACCTTCCGCAAGCCGGATGAGGGGATGCGGCGTCTGGACGAACTGCTGGCGCAGGGCAAGGTCGTCGGGCTGCAAACCTCGGTGTTCTGGCTGCCTTATTTTCCGGAGGACATGCGCTTCCATTTCAATGCGCACAACCTACTGGTGTATGGCAAGGAGGGGGACGATTACCTGATCAGCGATCCGGTCGCCGAGGAACCGCAGCGCTGCGCCGCCGCCGACCTGCAGCGCGCGCGTTTCGCGAAAGGCGTGCTGGCCCCCAAGGGCCTGCTGTATTACCCGGAAACCCTGGGCCGCACCCGGGTCGACGCCGACGAGATCCGCAAGGCCATCAGGAGAACCGTGCGGATCATGCTCGGCCCGATTCCACTGATCGGCGTGCGCGGCATGCGCATGCTCGCCGGCAAGGTGGCGAGGCTCAAGGCGGACGAGTACGGCCTGAACTATGTGGGCCACATCGTGCGCATGCAGGAGGAAATCGGCACCGGTGGGGGCGGTTTCCGCTTCCTCTACGCGTCGTTCCTGCAGGAGGCCGCGGAAATCACCGGGCTGACCGAGCTGAACGCATTGGCCGAGCGGATGAACGAGATCGGCGACGGCTGGCGCGAATTCGGCCTGAAGGCGGTGCGCATGATCAAGGGCCGCGAGGCGTTCGATCCGGCCCTGCTGTCCGGCATGCTGCGCAGCCAGGCGGATCGCGAGGCGGAATTTTTCAAAATGCTCAAGCGCGCCGTAGCCTGATGCTGGAAATCAGGAACCTCAGCTTTCACTACCCCGGTGCGGGCAGGCGCGCGCTCGATGGCGTCTCGCTGCTCGCCGCACCGGGGCAGATCCTCGGGCTGTTGGGGCCGAACGGCGCCGGCAAGACCACGCTCATCTCGCACCTGTCCGGCGCGCTGCCGGTCCAGCACGGCGATATCTCGATCAACGGCAAGACGCTGGCCGAAATTCGCCGTGCCACGCCTACCCGCATCGCGGTCGCCCCCCAGGAGTACGCGTTCTATCCGATGCTGACGGTGCGGGAGAACCTCGAATGCTTCGCCTCGGCCGGCGGTCTGGCCGGCGCGCACAAGCAGCAGCGCATCGCCGAATGCCTGGCGTTCGCCCAGCTGGAACGTTACGCGAAGACGCGTGCGGAAAGGCTCTCCGGCGGACTGAAGCGGCGGTTGAATCTTGCGATCGCGCTGCTGCCCGAACCCGAATTCATCCTGCTCGACGAACCGACCGTCGGCGTCGATCCGCAATCGCGCGCCTTCTTGCTGGAGGCAGTCAGGACACTGGCGCGGAACGGCGCGGCGGTCATCTACACATCGCACTACATGGAAGAGATCGAGGCGATCGCCGACCGCGTGGTGATCATCGACGACGGCAGGGTGTTGCGCGAAGGCACGCTGGACGAGCTGCTCGGCGGCGGCAAGGCGCAGCTGCATTTCGCGGTGGATGGGATAACCGGCGCACCGCTGAACGCGCTGCTGGCCGGTTATGGCTCATCCACCAAGACCGGCGACGGCTGGTTAGTGGCTCTGGGGGCCGGTAAGACGCCCCTGGCGTTGCTGGCAGCGCTGGAGCAGGCCGGCGGCGTCATCCGCTTTGCCGAATTCGGGCGCAGCAACCTGGAGCAGGTTTTCATGGCGCTGACCAAACATTCGTTACGGGACTGACATGCTGCTCGCGCTGATCAAAAAGGAACTGCTAGCACTGATACGGGACGTGCACGGGCTGGCCGCGCTGTTCCTGATGCCGGCGGTGTTCATTGTCATCATGTCGCTCGCGCTCAAGGACGTGTACGACCCTCCGGTCAAGACCCTGCCCTATGCGATCGACAACCGCGACAACGGCACGCTGTCCGCCACGCTGGTGGATGAATGGAAAAAGAACCACGGCGATCCCCATTCCAGGGACGACGCCTGGTCCGACCGGGTGCAGAGCGGGGCATTGAGTTACGTGTTGGTGATCGAGCAGGGCTTCTCCGACGCGCTGACCGCGAGCGAGCTCGAAGACAAGCCGCTGCTCCGGCTGATCACCGATCCCGGTCTGGAAGGCGGCGTCTATTCGGCGAACAAGGCGGAGCTGGTGATGATCGCCAGCGAAATGCGCGCACAGGCGCTGCTGTCCGCTAGCAAGATGGCGATGCAGATGTCGCGCGGCAAGCGGGCGGCATCACCGGCCGATGTCGGGGTACAGACATCCGCGCAGGACATCGTCACCGCCGAGCGGCTGGCCGCCGGGTCGCGCCCCACCGCGGTGCAGCAGAACGTCCCGGCCTGGCTGGTGTTCGGCATGTTTTTCGTCGTCGCGTCGCTGTCCAACCTGTTCCTGCAGGAGCGCCAGTGCGGCGCGCTGGCGAGGCTGGCCAGCCTCGGCGTGCCGGTCAGCGTGATGATATGGGCCAAGGCGCTGCCCTATCTCGTGATCAACGGACTGCAAGCCGCGCTGATGCTGGCGGTGGGTGTGTGGCTGATGCCGGTGCTGGGCGGCGATGCGCTGTCGCTGGCGGGCATCCATTGGGGCGCGCTGCTGCTGGTGCTGCTGGCGGTGAGCATGGCGGCGATCGGCCTCGCGCTCGCGCTGGCCAGCCTGGTGCGCACCCAGGCGCAGGCGGCCACGCTGGGGCCGGTGGTCAACATCCTGATGGCCGCGATCGGCGGCGTGATGGTGCCCAAGTTCGTGATGCCGGACGTGATGCAGCGCATCGCGGAATTCTCGCCGATGAACTGGGGGCTGGAAGGCATGCTCGCGGTGCTGCTGCGCGGCAGCGACATCGGCGGCGTGCTGCTGCCGTCCGCGAAGCTGATGGGGTTCGCCGCACTGATGGCGGTCGTCGCCGCGCTGCTGTTCCGCCGCAGGGTGAACTGATGACTGTTGATATGGAGGCCTTCAAGGAAGAGCTCAAGGCCATGATACTCGCCGCCGTCGAGAAGGATGCCCCGCCCGGCGGCATATCCGACGACGAAATACTGTTCGGCACGGAAGCGCGGCTGATGCTCGACTCCCTCGACGCGTTGCAGATCTCGATGGAGATCCAGAAGCGCTACGGCGTGCGCATGCCGGACAGCAAGGAGACGCGCCGCGCCCTGGTCAACGTCGCCCATCTCGCCGAATACTTGGCCGCACGGAGAAAATGAGGCCGGTCTACCTGCAGGGGCGAGGCCTGATCTCGGCGTTGGGCGGGAACCTGACGCAAGCGCTTGCAACCCTTGCCGCGGGCGGTGTCGCGCCGCAGCGCATCACGCTGCCCGGCGGCACCGAGTGGCCCTGTTTCACCCTCCCCCATACCGGACAGGACTGGCGCGAACGCGCGCGGCAACTGGCCTGCGCAGCCGCCGCCGAGGCGGGGCTGTCTGGTACAGGGCTTGCCGACCGGCGCGACATCCCGCTATTCATCGCCTCCTCATCGCTGAACATCGGCGCGATCGAGATCGAAGCGCACCATCGGCTCGGCGACAGCTTTCATTGCGCCGATGAGGTCGCCGCGTGGCTGGGCTGGCGCGGCCCGGTCTACATCGTTTCCAGCGCCTGCACCTCATCGTTGCAGGCGCTGCTCGCCGCCGTGCGGCTGGTCGGATCGGGCGCGGCGGACGATGCCGTCGTGCTCGGCATCGAGCTGCCCAATCTCTTTTCCATCTCGGGATTCGCGGCGATGCAACTGCTTACCCCGACCCGCCCCCGGCCGCTCGGCGCGGAGCGTGACGGCATCGCGCTGGGGCAGGCGGTGGCCGCGCTGCACCTCTCCGCACAGCCGGCGCGCTGGCGGATGCGCGGCGGCAGCAACATCGTCGATGGGCGCGACCCGACCGGCGCGATCCCCGAGACCGTCGCACGGATGTGCGAGCGGGCGCTTGCCGACAGCGGCCTCCAGCCGTCCGACATCGGCCTGATCAAGTTGCAGGCGGCCGGCAGTCCGGCGAACGACGCTAACGAGCTGGAGGGGATGGCCGCCGCGTTCGGCACGATGCCGCCTCTGGTCACGCTCAAGGCGGCGCTGGGCCACACGTTGGGGGCATCGGGGGCCGCCGAGATCGCTCTGCTGACCGCCTGCCTCGAATCCGGGGTGTGGCCAAGGGCAGATTACGCGCACGACCCGGCGCTGCGCCATCAGCTGGCTTCCGCAAGGCCCGCGGCGGTGCGCTATGTGCTGGCCGACATACTTGGCTTCGGCGGCGGCCATGCCGCCGTGGTCATCGAGGATACCCGCGTGGGAACGGAATAGCATGGAAACCACACAACCCGTCCCCCTCTGGCAAGTGACCGGCAGGTTCTGCGCACCGTTGCCCGAAGACTGGCGCAACCGGCTCGCCGCGCGGCTGGGTCAGCGTCCGCGCCGCATCGGCATCCTCGCCGAACTGGCGCTCTACGGAGCGCTCGATTGCCTGAGCGATGCGCAGGAAGGCGCGCTGCCCGGCGATGCCATCGTGCGGGTGTGCAGCCTGCGCGGCGCGGCGACCGCGATAGGCGAGGTGCTGGCGCAGAACCGGCAGGAATTGCCGATGCCGTTCAGCTTCCTGCAGAGCCAGACCAGCCAGCTGCTGCCGGCGCTGGCCGCCGCGCTGAAATGGCAGGGCGATGCCGCCATCGTCGTCACGCGCGATGCGACCGGCCTTGCGCAGCTCGCCGCCCAGCAGGCCGGCGCGAACGGCATGCTGCTTGGCTGGGTCGAGGAATTGCCGTGCCAGAGCGTATGGGTCAGGTTGGTGCGCAGCGAGGCTAAGGTGACCGGGTTCGTCGCGGCGCAGGACCTGACGGAACTGGTGTCGCCGGAGACGCGCTACTGGCGCAGCGGCCGGGATGGGTTGGAGATCGCGTGCGCTATCGATACCCTGTGAGGGGGTATCCAGCGATCGTTTCACAAACACCGAATAGGCGTGAAGCTGGGAAAATTCGACTCCGGTCTTTAAGTTCTCAGATGACTAAACTTTTACCTTAAAGTATTTCCCAGTGACGTTGGTGCTGAAGAGAACCCGCACGCGCAATTTATCAGCCTTGTGAGCGCTATACGTAAGCTGTCGAAGACATGAAATCTGAATATGTAGTCCCTGAGGTGAGAGATCCTCGACCGTTCAACGACCTAACAGACTTCATGATTTCGTTGAAAGACTTTTGTTAATGCAGTTCTATTGCTGCTCATAACTCTCTAATCTCAACATAAAGTCGCTATTATGGTTCTTGTTCCCACATTGAAAACAAGAGCCTTTAGTTGAATCTCCTGCGTCTAGTGTATTACAGCCTCTATCTTGCCCATTAACACTCCAACAAATCCGTGCTCTTTGAGAGCCGGTATTGGTTATGACATAGTATCCAGAACCGCCACTTGAATAGGAGCACTGCTCCAACGTTACAGGGTAGCCACGGTGAAATCTTTCTTCACAATCATCCCCTTCCGCATGCGCGAAACCGAGTATGCCAAAAGACATCAACAAGATAATAAATATTTTATTCACAAGTATCTCCCCTATATTTAGGTCAAACACGTGAGCCGTTAAGTGTGGTTACCGACTCGGTCT
Source organism: Gallionella sp. (assembly GCA_036401875.1). GTDB lineage: Bacteria > Pseudomonadota > Gammaproteobacteria > Burkholderiales > Gallionellaceae > Gallionella. The sequence continues at coordinate 20,778 of DASWTZ010000031.1, read as the reverse complement.
ATAAAGCCTCAGCCAAGAACCTGTACCGCTTTGAGCCAAAGATTTTTGAAATCAGCATCGGCTACGAAGCAACCTTGCTAGCTACGGTCGCGGTCAAAATACGTCCAGCATTTCGTCTTTATGCCACTGGCAAATTTCTGGTTTACCACGCAAAAACAAGCAGACATATTCTTCATACCCACCATATCCCTGTCAGTATTTACATCGTATGGTTTCATTGTTTTTTGGCAGATTTCATCTGTAGTCAGATTCGCCTCAGGAGGAGCAGCAAACCAGTTATCTTCCCTGCCTTCCCAGCACTCTCGCGGGATGTCTTCGATTATGCCCGGCTTAGATTGAGATTCGTGCACTACAATGATCTCACCACTTCTTCCACAACTTTCCGGAGGCTGCGCAAACGCGTGTGATACGCTAAACAGCCCGATCGCGCCAAGTAGAAGCAATTTGTTCGTTCTATTCATTCTTATCTCCGGTTAACAGGGTTGTTGCACTCCAGCAGAACAATACAGCCTCTAGTCCTTTGCATGTCTTTTGCAGGTGTCTTGGGAACTTTATCAGGGTGTTATGGCGCAGTCATCATCCAAACGGATGATGTATTCAAAATTTTCCGCGGCAATAGCATAAAGAGGAGTAAAGCCTTTACCTTGTCGTAAGCTCCAATTTCAGAGATTTCGTCGCGTTCCATTGGTAATGTCTAAGGTTTGAGTTCAGGGGACGCCGGAGCGCAAAGCGCGGAGGGGAACCGGCAAGCGCGCGCCGATTCAAGCAATATTTATCCGCTGTTATTCCGTTATTGGGCCTAAGTTTCACGGATGGAAGCTCAAGTTGTTTCTCGGGATACACTACAAATAAAGTCGGGCCGCGCTCAGTTCACCCTGCGCAGCTCGTAGCCGGAGAACACCAGCCGCCGTTCGGCCTGGTCTCGGATCATGCGTATCGTCTCGCCGCGGCCCGAGCCCAGGCCGGAGATGATCGCCTCGTTCTCGGAGACCGGCTCGATGCCGACGCGCAGGATGAAGTCGGGCATTTCGGCGAAGGTGCATTCGCCGATGAACATGCCGTCCTCGCTCTTCAGCGCGATGTTGTCGGGCAGCGGGCCGTCGCTGTGGGTCAGTAGTTCGTACTTGCCGACGAAGTCCTTCATCCAGTCAGGCTGCGCCGGGGTGTGCAGCTTCTGGCCGAACACGCTGGTCTCGCCGCCGATCTTGCCGACCAGCACCCGGTGGCCGTCGATCTGGTCGAGGTTGATGCGGATGTGGTCGAGCGCGCTGACGCTGACCGGTACCATGCCGAGAAGCTTGTACTTGATGCCCAGCCAGCCGTCGGTCTGCGGCGGCAGCGTGAAGGTGTGTCCCATCACGTCGGCGTTCAGGTCGCCGGACTGGTTGCTGATCTTGACCAGTCCCACGACGGTATCGAAATAGCCGGTGTAGGCGTCCAGCGTCTGCTGCGGCAGCGGCTGGTCCGATTCGGTGTCCTTGTGCTCTTTGACAGGCGGCGCGATGCCGTACTTGGCTTCCAGCATGGCGCGCAGCGCCTCGTCGGCCAGCTTGTTCACCACGCCCATCGAGGTGGCGGAGTTCGACGCGACGACCACGCCCAGCTTGCGGTCGGGCAGCGCCAGCATCATGCTGTGGAAGTCGAGCAGCGAGCCGCCGTGGCCGGCCGAGACGATGCCGTGCCGGTCGTCGAATTTGCTGAGCATCCAGCCCAGTCCCATGCGCACGTCGAGGTCCATTGGCATCGCGGTGTTCTGCGTGCGCAGCATCTCATGCAGCGTCCCGGCGCGCAGGATGCGCTGGTCGCGGTACATGCCGTCGCCGAACACCATCATCAGGAAGCGGCTGAGGTCGGACACGCTGGAGACCAATCCGCCGGAGGGCAGGTCGCGCAGCGGCAGGGGACGGGACAGCTCGCCTTTCTTGTAGGCCTTGAGCGGCGGCTCGGAGGAGAAGTACGAGGACGTCATCCCGAGCGGCTTGAAGAAGTTGGTCGCGATGTGGTCAGCGTAGGGCTGGCCGCTACGCTTCTCGATCGCCGCGCCCAGCAGAGTCATGCCGAGGTTGGAGTAGGCGAAGATGTAGTTGGGCGGGTAGGCGGCGTATTCCTGCGGGACGGCATCGACCACGGTCGCGAAATAGGGTGGCGGAGAGTTGGTCATGCCCTTCAGGTAGTTGGAGGGCAGGCCGGAGTGATGGGTCATGATGTTGCGCGGCGTGATCGGCGCGGTGCTGTCGAAGCGCGACTTGATGGCGAAGCTGGAGAGGTAGCGCTTCAGCGGCTGGTCGATGTCGATCTGCCCGCGTTCGGCCATCTGCATCGCCGCCGATGCGGTGATGACCTTGGCGATCGAGCCCATGCGGTACGGGGTGTCCGCGGTGGCGGCGACCTTGTTTTCGGCATCGCTGTAACCGAAGCCGGCCGACCAGACCACTTTCTGGTCGTCCACCAGCGCAATGCTCAGGCCGGTGATGTCGTTGTCGTCCATCTCCTGCTCGATTAGCCAGGTCAGGTAGCGCAGCGCATAGCTGTAATCGCCGCGCTGGGCATCGACAGGTTTGACCGGCGGAGTGGAGCAGGCGGAAAGCAGCGAGACGAGCAATATCAGGGGCAGGGTACGGAAAAGCATGGCGGCCAACTATCTAATAATCAAAGAAGAAACGCATTCTAACACGCGTGCCGGAACGGAATAACCCGCGACCAAAGGCGGTCGCGCGGTCAGCTGGCACTCTTGACGCGGATGATCCTGACGACCTCGGGTATCTTGCGCAGGCTGCGCATGATGTTGGCCAGGTGCAGGCGGTTGGTCACCTCGAGAGTGAAGTACAGGACGGTATATTCGCCCTCGTTGCTGAAGTTGATGTTCCCGATGTTGGCCTCCGCCTCGGCGATCGCGGCGGCGATCTTCGCCAGCATGCCGCGCTGGTTGACGACCAGCAGCTTGATGCTGACGTCGAATGGGCGGTTGATGTTCTTGTCCCATGCGACGTCCAGCCACTGTTCGCCGCTGCTGCGTCCCTTGCGCAACGACAGGCAGTCGTGGGTGTGCACCATCAGGCCCTGGCCGCTCTTGATCACGCCGACGATGGGATCGCCCGGGATAGGGCGGCAACACTGCGCGAACTGCACCGCCGTGCCCTCGTTGCCGTGGATCGTGAAGACGGCATTGGTCGCCGAGGCGCTCGGCACAACTTCGCCGATGCTGGCCAGCTGGCGCGCAACGACCATGTTCAGTCGGCGCCCCAGGCCGATGTCGGCGAGAATATCCTCGCGGGTCTTCACCCCGGTCTCCCTGAGCAGCTTGTTCCAGTGCGCCTCGTCCATGTCCTGCGGCTTGATCCCCAGCACTGCGAGCGCCTGGTTGAGCAAGCGCTCGCCGAGCCGGGCGGATTCTCCCGACTGCATCGTCTTGAGGAAATGGCGGATGTGGCTGCGCGCCTTGCTGGTGGTCACGTAACCGAGCCAGGCCGGATTGGGATGGGCGTTGGGGGCGGTGATCACCTCCACGCGGTCGCCGTTGCGCAGCTCGGTGCGCAGCGGGACCAGCTCGTGGTTGACCTTGACCGCGATGCAGCGGTTGCCGATGTCGGTGTGCACGCTGTAGGCGAAGTCCACCGCGGTGGCGCCGCGCGGCAACGACAGTATCTTGCCCTTGGGCGTGAACACGTAGACCTCGTCGGGAAACAGGTCGACCTTGAGGTGTTCGAGGAACTCGGATGAGTCGGTGCTCTGGCTGAGGCTCTCCAGCAGCTCCTGCAGCCACTGGTGAGTCTTCTTGTGCAGGTCGTTGATCGACTCGTGGCCGCTCTTGTACAGCCAGTGGGACGCGACGCCCGCCTCGGCGATCCGGTGCATTTCGTGGGTGCGTATCTGGATCTCGATCGGGGTGCCGAAGGGGCCGAACAGCGTCGTGTGCAGCGACTGGTAGCCGTTGACCTTGGGGATCGCGATGTAATCCTTGAACTTGCCGGGGATCGGCTTGTACAAGCCGTGCAGCGCGCCCAGCGCCACATAGCAGCAGGAGAAGTCGTTCACCAGCACGCGGAAGCCGTAGATGTCCAGCACCTCGGCGAAGGCCAGCGACTTGCTGCGCATCTTCTGGTAGATGCTGTAGATGTCTTTCTCGCGTCCGGTCACCTCGGCCCTGATGTTGAACTCGGCCAGCCGCTGGCGTATCGATTCGAGGATCTTGTTGACCACCTCGCGGCGGTTGCCACGTGCGACCTGGAGCGCCTTGGACAGCACCGCGTAGCGGTTGGGGTGCAGGTGCTTGAAACTCAGGTCCTGCAGTTCGTGGTGCATATCGTTCAGGCCGAGGCGGTTGGCGATCGGCGCGTAGATGTCCATGGTCTCGCGGCCGATGCGCTCGCGCTTGTCGGCCTCCATGGATTCGAGCGTGCGCATGTTGTGCAGGCGGTCGGCCAGCTTGATCAGGATGACGCGCACGTCGCGCGCCATCGCCAGCAGCATCTTGCGGAAGTTTTCGGCCTGCGCGTCCTCGCGGGTCTCGAACTTCAGACGGTCGAGCTTGCTCAGGCCCTCGACCAGTTCGGCGACCGGCTTGCCGAATTTCTCGGCAAGCTGCTCGGCGGTGATGTCGGTGTCCTCGACCACGTCGTGCAGCAGCGCGGCGATGATTGCCTGCACGTCGATGTGCAGCGGCGCAAGGATGCGGGCGACCGCGATCGGGTGGGTGATATAGGGGTCGCCCGAGCGGCGCATCTGTCCCTGATGCGCGGAGCGGCTGAACTCGATTGCTACACGGACGTGTTCGAGGTCCTTGGGCTTAAGGTAGGTGGAGAGTTCCTCGATCAGTAGGCTTGCGTCGGACATGCATTATTCTTCCGATCTGGGAACGTACGGTCAAGCCTGACCGAGGTTGAGCACTTCCTTGCCCACCTTACCCTCGCTGATCTCGCGCAGCGCGATGACGGTGGGTTTGTCCTTGGTGTTTTCCACAAGTGTGGCGGCACCGCTGGCCAGCTGGCGGGCGCGATAGGCGGCGGCCAGGGTCAGTTCAAAGCGGTTCGGGATCTGTGTGAGACATTCTTCTACGGTGATGCGGGCCATGTTCTTACTCCGGATTTTGCAGCTGATTGATCAAGTCCTGATAGCGCGACAACTGCCTCGCGCAGGTCAGGTTGGCGGATAGCACTACCGCGTTGAGCTCGCGAAGCGCCTCGTTTAAATTATCGTTAATAATAACATAATCGAACTCCGATACATGGGCGACGTCCCCGCGCACCGCGGCCATGCGCCGGGCGATCACCTCGGCGCTGTCCTTGCCGCGCCCGTGCAGGCGCTGCTCCAGCGCCTGCATCGACGGCGGCAGGATGAAGATGCTGACGCAGTCCGGGAACATCTTTCTCACCTGTGCCGCGCCCTGCCAGTCGATCTCGAGCAGCACATCGTTGCCCTTGGCCATCTCCTGGCTGATCCAGCGCTGCGAGGTGCCATAGAGGTTGCCGTAGACTTCCGCGCTCTCCATGAAGTCGCCGTTCCTGGCCATCTCCAGGAATGTCTCGCGGCTGACGAAGTTGTAGGCCTTGCCGTCCACCTCGCCGTGGCGCGGTTCGCGCGTCGTGTAGGAGACGGACAGGTGGATCTGCGGATTGATGTTGAGCAGCGCCTGCACCAGGCTGGTCTTGCCCGCGCCCGATGGCGCGCTGATGACAAACAGGTTTCCCGACATTGTGATTACTCCAGATTTTGAATTTGTTCGCGCATCTGCTCGATGAGCACCTTCATCTCCATCGCGCTGCGCGACACCTCGGCATCGACCGATTTGGAGCCCAGTGTGTTGGCTTCGCGATTGAGTTCCTGCATCAGGAAGTCTAGGCGCTTGCCCACCGCGCCCCCTTGGGCCAGCACGCGGCGCATCTCGGTCAGGTGGGTGGCCAGCCTGGAGAGTTCCTCGTCCACGTCTATCTTGCTCGCGAACAGCGTGACTTCCTGGCGGATGCGCTCGTCCAGCAGGTCACCGGGCGCGGCGCCTTGGAGCGCGTCGCGCAGCCGGGCAGCGATCTTCTGCTCATGGTTCGCGATGGCCGCGGGCACGTGGGGCAGCACGGCACTGCGCAACGCTTCGATCCGCTCGACGCGCTGTGTCAGGAATGCACCGAGTTTCTCGCCCTCGCGCGCGCGCGAAGCGGTGAATTCCAGCAGCACCTGCTGCATCAGGTCGAGCAGCGTTGCGCGCAATTCATCGGCCGTCGCGGTGTTCGTATCGAGGACGCCGCTCCAGCGCAGCACCTCGGCGACGCTCAGCGATTGGGCACCGGAAATCGCGGCTTGCACCTCGGCGTTCCATGCCGCGAGCTGCAGCAGCAGCTCGTGGTTGAGCGCCGCGCCGGTCCGTGAGCCGCGCGGCGTGAAGTTGATCCTGCATTCGGCCTTGCCGCGCTGCAATTGCGCCGTGATGGACTCGCGCAACGCCCCCTCGAAGACGCGCAACTCGTCCGGCATGCGCAACTGGATGTCCAGGTAGCGGTGATTGACGCTGCGCAACTCCAGCGTCAACGAGCCGTGCTCGGTTTCCGCGCCGGCGGCGGCATAGCCGGTCATGCTGAAGATCATGTGGGGTGCCTTCGAATAAATTGCTGTGCTGAATGTGCGCATTATATTACGATTGCAGGGTACTGATTTCACCCATCGCGCATGAACTTCTCGATACACCAGACCAGTCATATCGGCAATCGCCGCTTCAACCAGGATCGCGTCGGCTACGCCTACAGCAACGAGGCGTTGCTGATGGTGTTGGCCGACGGCATGGGCGGACACCTGCACGGCGAGCTCGCGGCAACCGTTGCCGTCGAGACCTTTATCGAGACCTTCGGGCTGCATGCGCATTCGCGGCTGGCCGATCCCGACGCGTTCATCGTCGATACGATGCGTTACGCGCACGAGCGCATCATGAAGTTACCGCACGACCAGGAGATGGGCGGCTTCCCCGGCACGACCTGCGCCGCCGTGCTGATCCAGGACGGCCAGATGTACTGGGGGCATGCAGGCGATTCACGCATTTACTTGCTGCGCGACGGCGACGTGTACGCCAGGACCACCGATCACTCGATGGTGCAGCGCTTGGTGGATATGGGCAGGCTCAGCGCCGAGGAGGCGCGCGTCCATGCCCAGCGCAACCAGATCACCAACTGCCTGGGCGGCATCCAGGACCTGTTCTACGTGGAGTCCAGTCCTCCGTTGCCGCTGAAATCCGGCGACGTCATCCTGCTGGGCAGCGACGGGCTGTGGGGGCCCTTCACCGACCGCGAACTGGTCGAGGCATTCATCGCGCATCCCGTCGCGGAGGTGCTAGACGACCTGGTGCAGAGCGCGCTGCGGCGCGAATATGGGCATTCCGACAACGTCACAGGCGTGTCGGTGCGCTGGGGGGAGCGGGAGGCCGAACACCAGACCCGCGAGCCGGTCAGCGAGATTCTTGATATTCTTTAAGTGCGGCCGTACCGCAAGTTCACTATAACCATTCCCGAAAACCACCATGCGACCCAGTCACAGATCACCCAACCAGTTGCGCGAGATACGCATCACCCGTCATTACACCAAACACGCCGAGGGCTCGGTTCTGATCGAGTGCGGCGACACCCGGGTCATCTGCACCGCCAGCGTCGACGAGAAGGTGCCGCCTCACAAGAAGGGCAGCGGCGAGGGCTGGATTACCGCCGAATACGGTATGCTGCCGCGCTCCACCCACGAGCGCATGGGCCGTGAGGCCGCCAAGGGCAAGCAGTCCGGGCGCACTCAGGAGATCCAGCGGCTGATCGGGCGCAGCCTGCGCGCCGTCGTGGACCTGAAGAAGCTCGGCGAGCGCACCATCCAGATCGACTGCGACGTGATCCAGGCCGACGGTGGCACCCGCACCGCCAGCATCACCGGCGCGTTCGTCGCGCTCTACGACGCGGTCAGGGTGCTGCTCGGCAAGGGCATGATCAAGGAATCGCCGCTGATCGACTTCGTCGCGGCGGTCTCGGTCGGCATCTATCAGGACAAGCCGATGCTGGACCTGGATTACATCGAGGATTCGCTGTGCGACACCGACATGAACGTCGTGATGCTCGGCAACGGCAGGTTCGTCGAGGTTCAGGGCACCGCCGAAGGGCAGGCCTTCAGCCGCGAGGAGATGGACGAGCTGCTGGAGCTGGCCAAGACTGGCATCGCGCAACTGATTGGGATGCAGAAGGCCGTGCTGGAGAGGAATTAGCAGGGGCGTTCTGTCCGCAGATTGCGCAGATTAACGCAGATTTTTGATGATGCTGTGCACGTTCGACTGGAATTTATCCAGTCCTGATCCAAGATTCTAAATCTGCGCAATCTGCGGATGAGTGCTTTTTTTAGATTACTTTCCTCACGAAAAAAACCATGCAGAAACTCGTCATCGCCTCCAACAACCCCGGCAAGCTGCGCGAATTCCGGTTTCTGCTCCAGCCGCTCGGCATCGAGGTGCTGACCCAGGCCGAGCTCGGCATCGGGGAGGCCGAGGAACCGCACGGCACCTTCGTCGAGAACGCCCTCGCCAAGGCGCGCCATGTCAGCCGGCTGAGCGGCCTGCCGGCACTGGCGGACGATTCGGGCATCTGCGTCGCTGCGCTGGACGGCGCACCGGGCGTGCTGTCGGCGCGCTATGCCGGCGACAACCCGAAATCCGATCGGCGCAATAACGAAAAACTGCTGCAGGCGATGCGCGGCGTCACCGACCGCCGCGCGCATTACTATTGCGTGCTGGTGCTGATGCACCATGCCGACGACCCGCAACCGCTGATCGCCGAGGGCGAGTGGCACGGCGAGATCGCCCATGAAGAACGCGGCGACGGCGGGTTCGGTTACGACCCTCTGTTCTGGCTGCCCGGGCTGGGCAGGATGAGTTCCGAACTGGAGCACGAGCAGAAGCATGCAATCAGCCACCGGGGCAAGGCGCTAAAGGTGTTGCTGGAGAAGTTGCGGGTTTCGTCGTAGCCCGGTTCCCCATCCACTGCCGCAACATCCCCCTTGGCAAACCCGCATTACCGGCCTTGGCCGCCGCCGTGATAAAATGCGCTGCTTTCAATATTTTTAGGAATCCGCGCCATGTTCTCCAGAAAAAACACCCTCGCCGTCACCGACCCCGAATTGTGGGTAGCCATCCAGAATGAGACCCGCCGCCAGGAAGATCACATCGAGCTGATCGCTTCGGAGAACTACACCAGTCCGGCGGTGATGGAGGCGCAGGGCAGCCAGCTGACCAACAAGTACGCCGAGGGTTACCCCGGCAAGCGCTATTACGGCGGCTGCGAGTATGTGGACGTCGCCGAACAGCTGGCGATCGACCGCGTTAAGGCGCTGTTCGGCGCGGAATACGCCAACGTGCAGCCGAATTCAGGCTCGCAGGCGAACCAGGCGGTGTACATGGCGGTGCTCAAGCCCGGCGACACGATCCTCGGCCTGAGCCTGGCACACGGCGGTCACCTGACCCACGGCGCATCGGTGAATGCCAGCGGCAAGCTATACCACGCGGTGCAGTACGGGCTGAACGACAAGGAAGAGATCGACTACGACCAGGTGCAGGCATTGGCGAACGAGCACAAGCCGAGGATGATCGTCGCGGGCGCATCGGCCTACTCGCTGGTGATCGACTGGAAGCGCTTCCGCGAGATTGCCGACAGCGTCGGTGCCTACCTGTTCGTGGACATGGCGCACTACGCCGGCCTGATCGCGGCGGGCGTGTACCCCAGCCCGGTCGGCATTGCCGACTTCGTCACCAGCACGACGCACAAGACCTTGCGCGGCCCGCGCGGCGGCATCATCCTGGCCAAGGCCGAGCACGAGAAGGCGCTGAACTCGGCAATCTTCCCCGGCATCCAGGGCGGCCCGCTGATGCACGTGATCGCCGGCAAGGCGGTGGCGTTCAAGGAGGCGGCCAGCAAGGAATTCAAGGCCTACCAGGTGCAGGTGGTGGAAAACGCGCGCGTGATGGCCAAGGTGCTGGCCGAGCGCGGCCTGCGCATCGTGTCGGGCCGCACCGACAGCCACGTGTTCTTGGTAGACCTGCAGGCCAAGAACATCACCGGCAAGGATGCTGAGGCGGCGCTGGGCCGCGCCCACATCACCGTGAACAAGAACGCGATCCCGAACGACCCGCAGAAGCCGTTCGTCACTTCCGGCATCCGCATTGGCAGCCCGGCGATGACCACGCGCGGCTTCAAGGAATTGGAGGCCGAGAAGCTGGCCAACCTGATTGCCGACGTGCTGGAGGCGCCGAACGATGAGGCGGTGATCAAGCGGGTGGCCGGCGAGGTGAAGAAGCTGACCGCGCAATTCCCGGTCTATGGCTAAGACAGGATCGGGGCGCCAATCCTCAATCCCCGATCCCCGATCCACATTTTATGAAATGCCCTTTCTGTAAAGGTCCCGACACCCAGGTGGTGGACACCCGCGAGAGCGAGGAGGGCGAAAGCATACGCCGCCGCCGCCGCTGCCTGTCGTGCGACAAGCGCTTCACCACCTACGAAACGGTGGAGTTGCGCATGCCGCAGGTGGTCAAGCAGAACGGCATGCGCAGCGAGTACGACGAGGAGAAGCTGCGCACCAGTTTCAAGCGCGCGCTGCACAAGCGCCCGGTTCCGGCCGAGTTGGTGGAGGCGGCGATCGACCATGTGACGCAGACCCTGCATGCGATGGGCGAGCGCGAAGTCGGTTCGCGGCAGGTGGGCGAGCTGGTGATGAAGGAGCTGCTCAAGCTCGACAAGGTCGCCTACATCCGCTTCGCATCGGTGTACAAGAGTTTCCAGGATGTCGGCGATTTCACCGAGGCGGTGGAGGCGGTGAGCAAGACACATCACCGGCGCCGCGCCACGGACCGCGTCAAAAAATCCGGGGGCTGACATGGCGACGGCCCAGGACAGCCGGTGGATGGCGCAAGCACTGCGATTGGCCGAGCTGGGCCTGTACGGGACCAGTCCGAACCCGCGCGTGGGCTGTGTGCTGGTCGCGGATGGGTGTGAGGTGGGCAGCGGCTGGCACAGGCGGGCTGGCGAGCCGCACGCCGAAGTGCTGGCGTTGCGCGAGGCGGGAGGCCGGGCGCGCGGGGCAACGGCCTACGTGACGCTGGAGCCGTGCAGCCATCACGGGCGGACGCCGCCCTGCGCCGATGCGCTGATCGCGGCCGGTGTCGCCAGGGTGGTCGTGGCGATGCAGGACCCCAATCCGCTGGTGGCAGGCGCGGGCATCGCGCGGCTGCGTGAGTCGGGTATTGCGGTCGAGACCGGGCTGATGGAGGCTGCGGCGCGCGAGCTGAACCGGGGATTTGTCGCACGGATGACGCGCGGCAGGCCCTGGCTGCGCAGCAAGATCGCGATGAGCACGGACGGGCGCACCGCGCTGGCCAACGGCGCCAGCCAGTGGATCACCGGTGAGGCGGCGCGCAAGGATGTGCAGCACTGGCGCGCGCGCTCCTGTGCGGTGATGACCGGGATCGGCACGGTGCTGGCGGACGATGCGCGCCTGAACGTGCGCGAGGTGGCAACCGGTCGGCAGCCGTTGCGCGTGGTGCTGGATAGCGGGCTGCGCATGCCGCCGCAGGCAAGCATGCTGCAAGGCGGAAACGTGCTGGTTTGCAGCGCGGTGCGCGACGGTCAAAAGATCGCGGCGCTGGAGAAAGCCGGGGCGGAAGTCGCGGTGCTGGCTGGCGAAAATGGCCGGGTGGATCTGCCCGCCGTGCTGGCCGATCTGGCGCGGCGCGGCTGCAACGAGGTGTTGCTGGAGGCGGGGAGCGTGCTGAACGGCGCATTGCTCGACGCGGGACTTGTCGACGAGTTGCTGCTGTATGTCGCGCCGCAGCTGCTGGGCGACATGGCGCGCGGCGCGGCACGGTTGGGCGAACTGACGTCGCTGGATCAGCGCATCGCCCTGGAGTGGGGGGATGTGCGCCAGGTGGGAAAGGATTTGCGTGTCACGGCGGAGGTGAAGAATGTTTAGCGGAATTATCGCCGACATCGGCAGCATCAGGCAGGCGAGCGACCGGGAGGGCGGCTTGCGCCTGGTGATCGCGACCAGCAAGCTGGACCTGGGCGATGTGCAGCCCGGCGACAGCATCGCGGTCAATGGCGTGTGCCTGACGGTCGTCGAGCACAACGACAGCGTGTTCACCGTCGATGTGTCGCGCGAGACGCTCAATTGCACAGAGGGCCTCGGGGCGATCGGTGCGCCGGTGAACCTGGAGAAGGCGCTGCGCATGTCGGACAGGCTGGGCGGACATCTGGTCAGCGGTCACGTCGACGGCGTCGGAGAGGTCGTGGAATTCACCGACCTGGGCGAGAGCTGGAACTTGGTAGTGCGCGCGCCGCAGCCGCTGGCGAAATACATCGCGGTGAAAGGGTCGATCACCATCAACGGTGTCAGCCTGACCGTCAACAAGGTGAGGGGCAGGAGATTCAGCATTAATCTGATTCCGCATACGCTGATGATGACCAACCTGAAGATTTTGAGTGAAGGCAGCCGCGTCAATCTGGAAGTGGATCTGATCGCGCGCTATGTGGAAAGCATGATGAAGGCTGACAAGGCGCAAATTAAATGACCGGAATTTCACCCATACAGGAAATCATCGAGGAGATCCGCGCCGGTCGCATGGTGGTGCTGGTCGACGAGGAGGATCGCGAGAACGAGGGCGACCTGGTCTTTGCGGCCGAATTCGTCACGGCGGAGAAGATCAACTTCATGGCCAAACACGGCCGCGGCCTGATCTGCCTGACGCTTACCGAGGCGCATTGCAGGCAGATCGACCTGCCTTTGATGGTGCGCGAGAACGGCCTGCCGCTGGCGACCAATTTCACGCTGTCGATCGAGGCGGCGACCGGCGTGACCACCGGCATCTCGGCGGCCGACCGCGCGCGCACCGTGCAGGTCGCCGCCGACAGGAATGCCAAGCCGTCTGACATCGTCCAGCCGGGCCACATCTTCCCGTTGCGTGCCCAGAACGGCGGCGTGCTGGTGCGCGCCGGTCATACCGAGGCGGGCTGCGACTTGGCGCAGTTGGCCGGCCTGACTCCTGCCGCGGTGATCTGCGAGATACTGAAAGACGACGGCGAGATGGCGCGCCTGCCGGACCTGATCGTGTATGCGAAACAGCATGGCCTCAAGATCGGCACGATCGCCGACCTGATCGAACACCGCAGCCAGAACGAGAAGCTGGTCGAGCGTGTCGCGCGCCGCACCGTGCAGACCGCCTACGGCGAGTTCGATCTGGCGACCTATGTGGACAAGACCACGCAGCGCACCCATCTCGCGCTGGTCAAGGGCGACATCCGCCATGACGCGGAAACGCTGGTGCGCGTGCACGAGCCGCTCTCGGTGATGGATTTCATGGAGCAAGCCGGTCACGCGCATTCCACCAGCGTGCATGAGGCGCTGCGCAGGATCGCCCAGTCGAGCGCAGGCGTGTTGGTAATGCTGCATCGCGGAGAGACACCGCAGGAGCTGCGCACGCGCGCGGCGCAGGATGCAGCGAGCCAACAGACGGCGCAGTGGGATCCGCGCAGCTACGGCATCGGCGCGCAGATACTGCGCGACCTGAACGTCGGCAAGATGCGCCTGCTGGCCAACCCGCACAAGATGCCGAGCATGGCCGGTTTCGGCTTGGAAGTGGTCGGTTACGCGAACAATTGATACTCCCCTGCGCCGTGCTTGCGAGCGAGGTCACGGGGGTAATGAAAATTCTGGAGGAAAAATGAGAGAAATCGAGAGAAACCTGAAAGGCGCGGGGCTACGTATCGGCATCGTGCAAAGCCGCTTCAACAATGAGGTATGCGAAGGCCTGCTGGCCGCGTGCCGCGCGGCGCTGCTGAAGAACGGTGTGCACGAGGATGACATCACGCTGGCGACCGTGCCGGGCGCACTGGAGATCCCGCTGGTACTGCTGCAAATGGCGGAGAGCGAGAAATTCGACGCGCTGATCGCGCTGGGCGCGGTGATACGCGGCGACACCTATCACTTCGAGGTGGTGTCCAACGAATCGGCGCGCTGCGTGAACGAGGTCCAGCTGGCCTGCGGCGTTCCGGTCGCAAATGCGATCCTGACCACCGATACCGACGAGCAGGCGATCGCCCGCATGAGCATCAAGGGCGGCGAGGCCGGCGAGGTCGCGATCGAGATGGCCAACTTGCTGCGTGATCTCGCATGAGTGCCGGAGAGATGGGCGGGGCCGCCAGGAATCCCGCGAAGAGCCCGCGCCACCGCGCCCGCGAACTGGCGATGCAGGGCGTCTACCAATGGCGCCTCACGGCGGCTGACGAGGCGCAGATCCAGAAGCAGATCCAGGCCGAGAAGAACCTCGGTCGCTACGACAAGGAGCTGTTTGTGAAGCTGCTGCGCGGCGCACTGTCCAAACGTGCCGAGATCGAGGCGCTGATCGCGCCCCATCTGGACCGCCCCTTCGAGGAACTCAGCCCGATCGAATACGCCGTGCTGCTACTGGGTACGTTCGAGCTGGCACAGCACCTCGAAGTCCCCTACAAGGTCGTGATCAACGAGGCCGTCGAACTGGCCAAGACCTTTGGCGGGATCGACGGTCACCGCTTCGTCAACGGCGTACTCGACAAACTTGCGCCGCACCTACGTGCGACGGAGTTCGCCGCGAACCGCAGGACATAAACCCGGATTCCGTATGTCGGAATTCGACCTGATACGCCGCCACTTCACGCGCATCACGCCGGGCGCGCTGCTCGGCGTCGGCGACGATGCTGCATTGCTGGAAGTGACGGAAGGCAACGTGCTGGCAGTCTCCACCGACATGCTGGTTTCCGGCACGCATTTCTTCGCCAATACCGACCCCTACCTGCTCGGCCACAAGACGCTGGCGGTGAACCTGTCGGACATGGCGGCGATGGGCGCGCTTCCCCGCTGGGCGACGTTGGCGCTGGCCCTGCCCGAGGCCGACGAGGCGTGGCTGAAGCGGTTCAGCGCGGGCTTCTTCGCGCTGGCGGGTGAGCACGGCGTCGAGCTGATCGGCGGCGACACCACCCGCGGGCCGCTCAACCTGTGCGTGACGATATTCGGCGAGGTGCCGGCGCAGCAGGCCTTACGCCGCAGCGGCGCGCAGGCCGGGGACGAGATATGGTTGTCGGGTCGCGTCGGGGATGCCGCACTGGCGCTGGCGCACCTGCAGGGGCGTGTCGAGTTGTCCGAAGCGGATAATGTGTTCTGTGCGGACGCGCTGCATCAGCCGCAACCCCGCATCGCGCTGGGGATGGCATTGCGCGGTGTCGCCTCCAGCGCGATCGACGTTTCCGACGGCCTGCTCGCCGATCTGGGCCATATCCTCGACGCATCGGGGGTGGGCGCACGGATCGATGCTGCAGTCCTGCCGGTCTCGCCGGTGCTGCGTAGCTACCTGTCGCAGCCGCTGGGCAGGCAATGCGCGCTGGCCGGCGGCGACGACTACGAGTTGTGTTTCACCGCGCCCGCCGGGCGAGCAGCCGAGATCCAGGCCATCGGCGCGCGGCTCGGGTTGCCGCTGACCCGTATCGGGAAAGTTGTTGCGGGCCGCGACTGTATCGTGCACGATGCGTTCGGTAATCCGATCAATGCAGGGGCCGGTGGCTATGACCACTTCCGATGAATCCGCAGTAAAGCCAGACTGGCGCTTCCTGTTCAGTCACCCGGCGCATTTTCTGTCGTTCGGTTTCGGCAGCGGTCTTGCGCGCCGGGCGCCGGGCACGTTCGGAACGCTGGTCGCCTTCCCGCTGTACTGGTATCTTGCCCCGCGACTGTCGGACGCGGTATTTCTGCTGGTGCTGATCTGGGCTTTCGCCATCGGCGTGTGGGTGTGCGACAGGACCGGCAAGGCGCTAGGTGCGCCCGATCACGGCGGCATGGTGTGGGACGAGATCGTGGCCTTCCTGCTAGTGCTGTTTTTCACGCCGCCCGGCTGGGAGTGGTCACTGCTCGCGTTCGCGCTGTTCCGGTTCTTCGACATCGTCAAGCCGCCCCCTATTCGTTATTTCGACAGCCACTGGCACGGTGGGCTCGGCGTGATGTTCGACGACCTGCTGGCAGCCGGCTATGCGCTGTTATGCCTCGCCGTGATCAGGAGCGTGCTGCCGTGAAGAACTTCCGTTGCCTGATGGTCATCGCGCTGCTGCATGCGGCAGGCTGGACATAGGCGGCGGAATTTACCGGCAAGGTCATCGCGGTGCTGGACGGCGTCACACGCTGCTGGTGATGCAGGCGCCACGGGCGTCAGGGTAGTCAGGACGCGCAACCGGGATCGGGGGGCTGCGCAAGGAAGCATTGTTCGCAGATGAGTTCGTGCGCCGAGGCCAGGGATTACCTGAACCGGTGCGGTGGCAAGACGCTGGACGGAGATGGCGACGGCGTGCCGTGCGAGAGCCTGTTCTCGCCGCAGAAGAAAGTCAGAAACTGAGCACGCTGCAACCCTGCGCATCGCAGCGCAGGGCGGTCGTGGCGCCATCCCAGTCGCCCAGCACCCAGCGTTCGCAGTTGTGCCCGTCTACCCGGTGTTCGTGGCGCCGGGGGCGGTGGGTGTGGCCGTGGATCAGGCGCGGGTAGCGGTATTCGCGCAGAAGCGCGGCAACGTCGTTGTCGTTTACGTCCATTATCGCGCTGTCCTTGACCTGCTTGGCGGCCACGCTCTGCTGGCGTAGCTGAGCGATATAGGCCTTGCGCTCCGCAAGCGGCTGCGCGAGGAATTTCTCCCTGAACTTCGCGCTGCGCACCTGGGCGCGAAATTTTTGGTATTCGACATCGTCGGTGCACAACTGGTCGCCGTGGCTGAGGAGCGTCGGCGTGCCGTACAGGTCGAGCAGTGTCGGGTCGGCGAGCAGCGTTGCACCGGCAGCCTCGGCCAGGGCGTTGCCCATCAGCAGGTCGCGGTTGCCATGCATCAGGAATACGCGGGTGCCGCCGGCAGCGAGGCCATGCAATGCGCCGACGATCCGGGCGTGGAAGGTGTCGTCCATATCGTCGTCCCCCGCCCAGTACTCGAACAGGTCTCCGAGCACGTACAGTGCCTCTGCGTGCGGAGCAACAGTTGCGACGAAACGCAGGAATGCATCCGCGCTGTGTGTTTGGTCTGCACTAAGATGCAGGTCCGAGATGAACAGAGTATGGGGCATGTCGGCTATGGTCCGCTGATGGCGAGCGGCGCGAAACAGGATGGAAAAAACGGCGCATCGAGCGCCGTTTTCGGAAAGATTACTTGACGACTTCAGCCTTGGTGATGATGACGTCTTCCAGCGGGACGTCCTGGTGGCCGGATTTGTTGCCGGTCTTTACCTGGCGGATCGCGTCGACGACTTCCTTGCCTTCGACCACCTTGCCGAACACGCAATAGCCCCAGCCGTCCTGGCCGGGATAGTTCAGAAAGCCGTTGTCCTTGACGTTGATGAAGAACTGCGCGGTGGCGGAATGAGGCGCACCGGTGCGCGCCATCGCGATGGTGTAATTGTCATTCTTAAGGCCGTTGGCGGCCTCGTTCTCGATCGGGGCGTTGGTTTTCTTCTGGACCATGCCGGGCTCGAAGCCGCCGCCCTGGATCATGAAATTGCCGATCACGCGGTGGAAGATGGTGTTGGAGTAGAAACCGCTGTTCACGTAGTCGAGGAAGTTCTTGACGGTGATGGGCGCCTTCTCGGCATCCAGTTGCAGCGTGATCACGCCTTTGTTGGTGTGCAGTTTGACCATGGTAGCTTGTCCTTGTGTTGAAGAATGTGAAGTTTGCATCGTGCAGCACAGCAGCAATGCGAATAATGCGGTGAACAATTGTTTCATCATGCGGCTCCTTCGTAAATGATTTTCCACTGTTTGCCCTGCCTGATCCAGTACTGGCGCTTCTTGATGCGGTTGGACAGGTTGCTGCTGCTGTAATTCTGCTCGAAGTTGACCACGACGACATCCGGCTGGTCCGGATAGCTGAACAGGCTGACATTCGACAGGTCAACCTTGGCCCATGTCTTGGAACTGTTGACGAGAGCCTTCTGTTTTGCCCAGGCCGCGTAGTCGGCGGAACCGCTGCTGAAATCGGAAGCGTAATGCTTCAGGTAGGCGGCGGTATCGAGTCTGGACCAGTCGGCGCGCCACGTGTCGATGGATTTAAGCAGGTCCGCGCGGTCGGCGATGTCTTCATCGCTGCTCCACAGCATCCGGTTGACGATGATGACAGGGGTAATGCCGATTTGCAGGTAGGGCGCGAGCCGGTCCAGGTCCTCGTTGGTCAGGACCACGCAACCCTGGCTGGCGCGCGGCGGGCGGCTGTAGGTGTCGCTGGGTGTGCCATGCAGCCAGATGCCGCTGCCGGTGCGGCGTTTCCTGCGGTCCCATGCGTTGGGATAATCGAGCGGGTAGGCCCCGTTGCCGTATAGGTCGGCAAGCTGGCGCTTGTCCAATTTGGACTGTACGAAATACACGCCGATGGGGGTACGCAGGTCGCCTTCGACCATTTTTTCCGTACCCTGCTTGCCGATCGTGATGTAAAAATCGGTGACATAGCGTGCACTGCCGTTGACGTTTTCATAGACGAACAGTGTCGAGCGGCTGGTGTCCACGACCAGTGCATACTTCTGCTGCTCATCCAGTTGCCACAGGAATCGCGGCGTCAGGGTGGTGTCCTTCTGGGACAGTACGCGATTGAGCCTGACCACCGCCTCGTCGCGCAGGTCGGAAATCGCCTCGCGCGGGGCGTCGGAGACGCCGCCAAAGGTGTTCAACGCGCCGGCGCGTGCCATCAGCAGGTCGCCCTTCACCAGTTGCGCGAGTTTGAAATTGGGGTTCGCGCGCAACAGGTCGTCTACTTCGTTGAGTGCTATATCGAGACGGCTGTCGGTCAATGCCTGCAGACTGCGCACCAGCCGCGCTTCAGAATCGTTGGTTATCGGCTCCGCATTCGCGGCGGCATTGGTAAGGACACACAGCGATGCAAAAAGGAATTTCTTGCGCAGCATGATTTACTTGCTCAACTCTTCCTGGATCAGCCACTTGTCCTTTGCCTTGACCATCAGCAGGGTCTTGTTCCCGCTGGAGGCCAGATGGCTGGCCTTGTAGGTCTGGCGGAATTTGACGACGGCGTGGGTGTTGTCAGTGAATTTGACGGTGGGCTTGCCGATCGTAACCCTGATGGATTTCGGCGCGCTGATGCGCTCGCGCCGAGTCGCCGCCCATGACTTGCGGGATTCGCCGCCTGCCGGTTTGAAGTCGGCCGAATAGAAAGACAGGTAGCCGTTGACATTCTGCGACGACCATGCGGCAGCCCATGCATCGACGGTTTTCAATACCGCATCCAATGGGGGATTGCTTTCATCGCCGGCCGGAGCAGCGGCTTTCCCGGCGGGCGCGTTCGCAGGAGGCGCGGCAACCAGCCGGGGCTGTTCGACCGGCTGTGGAATGGGAGCAGTTGCAGCTTTGGGCTGTGCGGGTGTCAGGCTGGCAACGGCAAGCTGATCTTGTCGGGCGGGTTTGGCCGCGAAGAGTTCCTGAATCATCGCCAGCTTGGTCTGGGTTGCAGGGTTGCTCCGATCCAACTGCAAGGCACGGTCGTAAGCCTGGCTGGCGAGCTTTGCGTAGATGTCGCCGAGATTCTCGTGTGCGGTCGAATAGCTGGGATGGGTGCGGATCGCCTTTTCCAGCGCGATCTTGGCCTTGTCGTAGTTGCCCTGATTGGCGTAAAGCACGGCCAGATTGTTGTATGGCTCGGGCAGTTCGGGATAGTCGTTGGTCAGTGCCGTGAATATCTGGATCGCCCCGGCTGTATTGTTCTGTTCGGTGAGGATCAGGCCTTTCAGGAATCGTGCCTGTGCGTCCCTGGGCTTGTTGGTCAGAATGGCGTCGGTCTTTTCAAGCGCCTGCGCATGATTGCCTTGCCGGAAAAGCTTGTTGGCGTCTGCAAGATCGTCAGCTTGCGCCAACTGACAGGCGCACACGAACAATGCGCCGGATAACAGCAGTGCATGATGGCTGAAACGCTGAGACAACTTCATCGTGATTGGGCTCCGAATGGCGCGATTGGTGCGCCGACTAGTACTCGAGTGGCCGCGGATTCTACCAAAAAAAGGCGTGGTTTCACAGCTCGTGTCCTGGCGGATCGATTGAGGTTTTCGGGTAAAATCAGCACTGACGCATCATCTACCCATCATTTCAGAAAAACCGAGAACATCCAGCATGAACAGCACGGCACAACCCGTCGTATCCAACTTTATCCGCACGATCATCGACGCCGACCTGGCCTCCGGCAAGCATTCGAGCATCGTCACCCGCTTCCCGCCCGAGCCCAATGGCTACCTGCACGTCGGCCACGCCAAGTCCATCTGCCTGAACTTCGGGCTGGCGCAGGACTACCACGGCAAGTGCAACCTGCGCTTCGACGACACCAATCCGGAGAAGGAGAGCGAAGAATACGCGCTGTCCATCCAGGACGACGTGCGTTGGCTGGGTTTCCAGTGGGACAGCGAAGTGCGCTGGGCGTCGGATTACTTCGACGCGCTGTACGGCTACGCGGTGGAGCTGATCAACAAGGGCTTGGCCTATGTTGACGACCTTAGTCCTGAACAGATGCGCGAATACCGCGGCACGCTAACGCAACCGGGCAAGAATAGCCCGAACCGCGGTCGTTCAGTCGCCGAGAACCTCGACCTGTTCGCGCGCATGAAGGCCGGCGAGTTCGCCGACGGCTCTATGGTGCTGCGCGCGAAGATCGACATGGCCTCGCCCAACATCAACCTGCGCGATCCCGTGATCTACCGCATCCGCCGCGCGCACCACATCCGCACCGGCGACAAGTGG
>DASWTZ010000030.1:0-3110 GCA_036401875.1 Gallionella sp. | reverse complement strand
CTTCCGATCTGAACCGACCTGAGCAGCGGCTCGCCATCATGCCAACACACCAGACTAACGGTAAAGGGATTGCCCATGCCAAGTGCCCTCCTGGGAATATCACTCGATGATTTCGACAACCGTTCCTGCAGGTACCAAATCAAACAGCTCGATCAGATCGGCATTGCGCATCCTGACACAGCCGTGTGAATCCGGAAGGCCCATCTTTTGCGAATCGGGCGTGCCGTGGATGTAAATGTAGCGACGCATGGTATCGTTTTTTCCCAGCCGGTTAAAGCCCACCTCGCACCCCGACAGCCACAGGATGCGCGTCAATATCCAGTCGCGCTGCGGAAACTTCGCCCCCAGCTCGGGCGTGTAAAGCTCGCCGGTCGGCCTGCGCCCGACGAATACGGCATTTTCCGGCTGTCCGGCACCTATCCTCGCGCGCACCACATGCCTGCCGCGCGGCGTGCAATGGCTGCCGGACAGCTCCCCCGCTCCTTTCGCGGCGGTGGACACGGGGTAGCGGCGCAGCAACGCGCCCGTGTCGTCGGACAGTTCGAGCTGCTGCGTGGCCAGGTATATGTCGATCTTCATCTGATATCTGCGGGCACATCGTAGGGCCCGGCCGCGGCTTTCTGCTGGGCGCGGCGTCTGGCGAAAAAACTGCTCAGCAGGGCGCCGCACTCCTCCGCGAGCATTCCGCCCGCCACCTCGGCATGGTGGTTCAGGCGCAGTTCGCCGAAGACGTTCAGCACGCTGCCGCAGGCGCCGGTCTTGGGATCGCTCGCCCCGTATACCACCCGTGCGATGCGCGCGTGCATGATCGCCCCGGCGCACATCAGGCATGGTTCCAGCGTGACGTACAGCTCGCATCCCACCAAGCGGTAGTTCCCCAGCCGTTGCGCCGCATCTCGCAGCGCCTGCATCTCGGCATGGGCGGAAGGATCGTGACGCGAGATCGGCGCATTGAAACCGCGCCCGACGATCTCGCCATCCCTGACCACCACGGCGCCTACCGGAACCTCCCCGGCAGCCTCAGCCTGGCGTGCCAGCTCCAGCGCCGCACGCATGAAGCCGATGTCCGATTCGGCAGGCAAACCGGAAGGATGATCCTGAACAATATTTTTCGTTTGCATGCCGATATTGTACGGGCAAACCGGGATCGCTAAACGGTCAGAAGCGGACGATGGGGCGCTAGGGCATGCTCGATGCGGGCAGCCCCAGATGGAAGCCCTGCGCATACTCCACGCCCATCCCCTGTATCGACTCCATGATCTCCTGGGATTCGACGAATTCCGCGATCATTTTGATGCCGAGGTCCTGGCACAACCGGCTGAGATTGCTGACCAGCGCATGGTCGATCCTGGAATTCAGCACGTTGCTGACGAATGCGCCATCCAGCTTGACGAAGTCGAAATGGAGTTCACGCAGGTAATGGAACGAGTTGTAGCCGCTGCCGAAGTCGTCCAGCGCAAACGAAAAGCCTTTCTTTCTCAGGTCGGAGAGGAACTTGCGCATGTGGGTCATATCGCCGACCGCATCGCGCTCCAGTAGTTCGAACACGATATTTTTCGGCGGGATGCCGATCTCGTTGCACATCTGCTCGGCGTAGCCGAGTATTCCGCGTCCCTGTATCTCCTGTGCGGACAGATTCACGAACAGCTTGATGTCGGTGTCGCCGCGCAGGATCTTTTCCTTCATCGCCTGCAATGACTTGCTGATCATGATGCGATCCAGCTCGCGTCCAAGGCCGTATTTCTCGATGGTCTCGATGAACATCCCGGCAGAGACGGTCGTGCCGTCAGGCTCCTGCAGGCGCGCCAGTGTTTCGTACGCGAAAACCTTGCCCGTTCGGCAGTCGATGATGGGCTGGAAGAAGGGCACGATGCGGTCTTCACGCAGCGAGCTGCGCAGGGTCTCGGCATGGTCGCGGATGATGCGGCTTTCCTGGATATGGGTATCGATCTGCTCGACTGTGCACACCGTATCCTTGCCGAGCTTTTTGGCGCGATACAGACCCAGATCGACACCAGTCATCAGGTCGGAGATGTTCTGCGCATCCTCCGGGTAAGTGACGATACCGATCGAGGTGGTGATATGAAAGGATTTGCCGTTCGGCGCCGGGAAGGACATGTCGCGCAGTTCGGAGCGCAGTTTGTCTGCGACGACCATGCCGCCATCCTTGCCGGTCTCGGTCAGGATGATCGCGAATTCGTCGCCGCCGATCCGCGTCGCCAGATCGCCCTTGCGCATCACGACACGCAGCGCGTCGGCGACGCCGATCAGGGCGGTGTCGCCGCATGGATGACCATAGGTGTCATTGACGTCCTTGAAGTCATCCAGGTCGAGCATCAGCACGCTGAACTCGTGCTGGTGCCGCTCGGAACGCCCGATTTCGTACTCCAGCATTTCGTTGAAATAGCGGCGGTTGTGCAATCCGGTCAGCGGATCGTGGGAGGAGTAGTACTCCAGCTCGGACATCGTGCGGTTCAGCGCCTTGCTCGAACCGACCACCATCACCATCACCGCCAGGATGGAACGGATCACGCTCGCCTCCTGCGCACTCAGGTTGTGCATCGAACCGTAGGCAACACCGAGCAGGCCGGCCAGGTTGAGCATCTCCAGATCAGGCACCGGAACGGTGATCATCTTGACGTCGTCGATAGTGTCGTACCGCTCCCCGGCAGGTATGTGGAATTCCTCAATGTCCAGCGGAGCGTCCTCCGGCAGCTTGAGCTTGGCAAGCATCTGATTCGCCAGCCGGCTGCGCACCTGCACCTTGACCTCGTCGCTGTAATCGCCGATGAAATAGACGAACAGCGACAGGGAATGCTCCTCGGCAAAAGCGATGAAGAAGAAGTTGAACGGGAAGATGGAATGGAAACCCGTCAGGATCTCCTGCACAAACAGCTTCCACTGCGAGACCTTTTCGTGGGACAAGATGATGTTTTCCAGCACGTTGCTCTGCCGCTCGAACAGGTCCTTCTCGACCAGCGTGTGCGCCAAGTCGGCGACCGTCGTGCGGAAATCCAGCATGATCGCCTTGAGGTTGTCCTCGCTCGTACGCCACTGCCGGTTGCGCTCTTTCAGCAGCAACTCCATCGTGAGATTCAGTCGCGTCGTAC
>DASWTZ010000029.1:0-24986 GCA_036401875.1 Gallionella sp. | reverse complement strand
CGATTCGCCCTGAATATCTGTGCCGATATCTGGGAGCCGGGATCTGCGCGTCAGGCGGCGCAGGCCGGCGCCAGGGTGTTGCTGGTGCTGAACGCATCGCCTTATGCGCTGCAAAAGCATGAGGCGCGCTTTGGTGTCATTCGCGAGCGCATTGCGGAGACCGGCATGGCTGTGGTGTACGCCAACCTGGCGGGCGGCCAGGATGAGCTGATTTTCGACGGCGGTTCATTCGCGATGGACTGCCGGGGTGGGCTGACTGCGCAGGCCGGGTTTTTCGAAGAGGAACTGCTGATGCTGGAGTTGCAGGGCGACCTGCGCCCGGCGGGAAATATCACTGCCGCGCTGAGCGAGGAAGCGGGCGTGTACCGGGCCCTGTGTCTCGGCGTACGCGACTACATCGGCAAGAACCGCTTTCCCGGCGTGTTGCTGGGGATGTCCGGCGGAATAGACTCCGCATTGACGCTGGCGGTTGCGGTCGACGCGCTGGGCGCGGAGAAGGTCCATGCGGTGATGATGCCGTCGCCGTACACCGCGCAGATCAGCCTGGACGATTCGCGCGAGATGGTGCGCATCCTCGGTGTGCGCTACGACGAATACGCCATCGAACCAATGTTCCAGAGCTATCTGGCCACGCTGCAGGGCGCCTTTGCCGGGCGCGAAGTCGATGCCACCGAAGAAAACCTCCAAGCACGTATACGCGGCACGCTGCTGATGGCCTTGTCCAACAAGTTTGGCTCGCTGGTGCTGACCACTGGCAACAAGTCGGAGATGACCGTGGGCTATGCCACGCTTTATGGCGACATGGCGGGCGGCTTTGCGGTGCTCAAGGACGTCAGCAAGACGCTGGTGTACCGTCTGGCGGCCTACCGCAACACACTGGGGCAGGTGATTCCCGAGCGCATCATCACGCGCGCCCCGAGCGCCGAGTTGCGCCCCGATCAGACCGACCAGGACAGCCTGCCTCCATACGATGCGCTGGATGCGATCATGGCCTGCTATGTCGAGCAGAACCTCTCCATCCCGGAAATCATCGCGCGCGGCTATCCGGAGCACGATGTTCGCCGCGTCGTCCATCTGATCCGCGTCAATGAATACAAGCGCCGCCAGGCTGCGGTGGGCATCCGCATCACGGAACGCAGCTACGGGAAGGACTGGCGCTATCCGATCACGGTGCGTTACCGGGATGGCTTCTGATCGGAACGCCTGATTTCCCCGTTGAAAGCCCTTGACCCATAAGATTTTTTGGCTATAATTCGCGCCCCTGTGAGGCTGATGTCAGTTTCACTTACCTTGCCCCACCGCAACGCAGGCGGGGGGCTTTAATCCACAAGGAGATGTAATGCGACACTACGAAATCGTATTTATCGTGCATCCCGACCAGAGCGAGCAGGTTCCCGCTATGGTCGAGCGTTATCGCACACTGGTCACTTCCAAGAAGGGCGCCATTCACCGCCTGGAAGACTGGGGCCGCCGCCAATTGGCTTACCCAATCCAGAAAATCCACAAGGCACACTACGTTCTGATGAACATCGAGTGTGACCAGGAAACACTGGACGAGCTTGAGCATGCATTCCGCTTCAACGACGCAGTCTTGCGTCACCTGACCGTCCAGACCAAGGCTGCCGTCACCGAGCCGTCTGCGATGATGAAGGAAGAGAAGTCACGCTCCATGCCCGCTGACAGCGCAGCTCCGCAAGCTGCTGCCTGATCATCGTCAACGACATAATCCCGGAATAAGGAAATATCATGGCTCGTCCATCAGACAAAAAGAAAGATGACAAGAACAAGCGTTCTTCACGCAACAACCTGTTCAAGCGCCGCAAGTTCTGCCGCTTTACAGTCGACAAGATCGCCGAAGTGGATTACAAGGATGTGAACATCCTCAAGGAATTCATCACCGAAAATGGCAAGCTGATCCCGGCGCGTATCACCGGAACCAAAACGCGTTATCAGCGCCAGCTGAGCACGGCGGTAAAACGCGCACGTTTCCTGGCTTTGCTGCCCTACACTGATTTGCACTAAGGAGCGAAGTCATGCAAATAATTTTGATGGAAAAAGTGATCAACGTCGGCAAACTGGGCGATGTGGTCAAGGTTAAGAACGGTTATGCCCGCAACTTCCTGATCCCTCAGGGCAAGGCAAAGCGCGCAACCCCAGCCAACATGGCCGAGTTCGAAGCGCGCCGCGCCGAGATCGAGGCGGCCGACAAGGCCAAGCTGGCCGAAGCGCAGGCTCGCGGCGAGAAGATGGCCGGACTGACTGTTCAGATCGTGCAGAAGGCCGGTGTGGATGGCAAGCTGTTCGGTTCGGTGACCAATGCCGATATCGTCGAAGCCATTACCGCACAGGGTTTTGAAGTCGAGAAGAGCCAGGTGCGCATGCCTCACGGCCACCTCAAGCAGATCGGCGACCATCCTGTCAGCATCGCGTTGCATACCGACGTGTCCGTTGACATCACCGTTTCGGTGCTTGGCGAGTAAGCTCCGCTTCAGTTTCAAAACGATGCGAAAAGGACTGGCGACAGTCCTTTTTGCTTTTGCAGGACACGCTTTGCGTCCATGATCGGCACCCCTGCGCATTCATGCAACAAGGTTCTCCCGCAACAAGGTAAAATGACTGACGCTATAAAGTCATCCAGATTCAATCCATGCAAAATTATTCCAACCAGGACGCGCAGATCGACCAGATCAAGCTGCCGCCCCACTCGGTAGAAGCCGAGCAGTCGGTGCTGGGCGGGCTGATGCTCGACTCCACCGCGCTGGACAAGATCGCCGATCTGGTTAGCGATGAGGATTTCTACCGCCAGGAACACCGCATGATCTACCGCCAGGTGGTCCGCCTGAGCGAGCAGGCAAAGCCGGTGGACGTGATCACCGTGGCCGAGGCGCTGGAGATCGCCGGAGAGCTGGAAAGAGTAGGGGGGCTGCCGTATCTGGGCAGCCTCGCACAGAACGTCCCCTCGGCGGCCAACATCCGCCGTTACGGCGAGATCGTGCGCGAGCGCTCGGTGATGCGCAAACTCGCCGAGGTCGGCACCGAGATCGCCAGCAGCGCCTACAACCCGACCGGGCGAGATGCCGCACAGCTGCTCGACGAGGCGGAAGGCCTGGTATTCAAGATCGCCGAGGCCGGCAACAAGGGCAAGCAGG
This sequence comes from Gallionella sp., assembly GCA_036401875.1. Taxonomy (GTDB): domain Bacteria; phylum Pseudomonadota; class Gammaproteobacteria; order Burkholderiales; family Gallionellaceae; genus Gallionella. The sequence goes on along the minus strand of DASWTZ010000029.1, from coordinate 21,837 downwards.
GATTTATGGGCATGCCGCCGCTGCTGTCGCAGGTGGTCGAGCGTATCGAAACCCTGTATGCGCGCGACAATCAGGGCGACGTGACCGGCATGGCCACCGGCTTCAACGACCTGGACCGCATGACCTCCGGCCTGCAGCCCGGCGACCTGGTCATCGTGGCCGGCCGGCCCAGTATGGGCAAGACCGCGTTCTCCATCAACATCGCCGAGAACGTCGCACTGGACAGCAACAAGCCCGTCGCGATCTTCAGTATGGAAATGGGCGCGGCGCAATTGGCGATGCGTATGCTGGGCTCGGTCGGCAAGCTCAACCAGCACGATCTGCGCACCGGCCGCCTGCAGGACGACGACTGGGGGCGACTGACCCATGCGCTCGGCAAGCTCAACGACGCGCCGCTCTTCATCGACGAAACCGCCGCGCTGTCGGCGCTGGACCTGCGCGCCCGAGCGCGCCGCCTGCACCGGCAGCACGGTGAGCTCGGGCTGATCGTGGTCGACTACCTGCAACTGATGAGCTCGAACGCGGGCAAAAATAGCGAAAACCGCGCGACCGAAATCTCCGAAATCTCCCGCTCACTGAAGGCGCTGGCCAAGGAACTGCATGTCCCGGTGATCGCACTGTCACAGCTCAACCGCAGCCTGGAACAGCGCCCGAACAAGCGCCCGGTGATGTCCGACCTGCGCGAATCGGGCGCTATCGAGCAGGACGCCGACCTGATCCTCTTCATCTACCGCGACGAAGTCTACAACAGCGACTCCCCGGACAAGGGCAAGGCCGAAATCATCATCGGCAAGCAGCGTAATGGCCCGATCGGCAAGGTCGAACTGGCGTTTCGCGGCGAATACACCCGCTTCGAAAACCTCGCGCACGGAAATTACTAAATTTTCTTTTTTTTGTTTGATGCGGGGCAACTTTCGGATACAATTCGCCCCCTGCAATAGGCGCGTAGCTCAGCTGGTTAGAGCACTTGGTCGACATCCAAGGGGTCGTTGGTTCGAGTCCAATCGTGCCTACCAAAGAATACAATGGGTTAGTTCAGAAATGAGCTAGCCCATTTTTCTATTGAAGGGACTTTGAAGGGACTCAGCTTTTTCCCTGAAGAGCATCTCCAAATTGGCGTTGGTCCGGCTGCCCTCATCGGTGATCAGATTCAAGGCATCCAGCAACTCCCGTGCCTGTGCAACGCTGTAATGATATAAGTTCATAAAATCAGATCGGTAAGTGGTTAGAAGGATCGCTGGCCCAAGAGCAGTGCATGAAGTATCAACTGCGTTGCGTCACTTGCATGAGATTGTCACTGAATACAATGATCCTGATAGCTTCGAAACATCAGATTTTTGCAAGCGGGTTTCCCCAAAAGGGTGTTCCAGCGGGACGCTCCGCCATGCCACGTCACCCACGCATTAAATCAGCCGGTGTGCAGCACGTTGTGCAGTGCGGAATCACGACTTGATCGCCAATACCATGCTGGTGCATTAACAGGATGCGCCCGTGACTTGATGGGAGCCTGTCAATCCAAGCCACGACAGAACATCGGTTAAACTAACGCCCATGAAACCGTCTCCCGAATGGAACAGCGCCGCGCTGCTGAAGTCGCCGCTGTTCGAGCCGCTACATGCCGTCCTGGTCGGTCTCGATGTTCCCCATTTTCCCACGCTGGAGGACCAGAACGCGCTGCTGGATGCCCGCCAGCCGGCCATCCGCACGCTGAGTGGCCTGCCGGTGCGCTTCGTGCCGCAGGAGTGGGGCAGGTTGCCGTTCGAGCGGCAATACGAGCCACGCTGCTATCTGCACGGCGAGGTGCCGACCCGTTCCGGCAACTGGCACGATCTGCTCAACGCGCTGGTGTGGCTGGCTTTTCCCGAAGCCAAGGCTGCGATCAACGCGCGCCATTACGAGGCGCTGATGAAGCCGGACGAGGCGGACTCGGGCCCGGGTTCGGGTTCAGGCGCGGGCAGCCAGCGCGGCGCGGTGCGCGATGTGAACACGCTGCTGGACGAGTCCGGCGTGATCGTGCCCTATGCCGATGATGTATCCGGTGCCGGGCTGGCCGGTCTGCTGCGTGATTTCAGGTGGAAGGAGTTGTTCTGGCAACACCGCGGGCAGGTGGGCCAGCCATCCGACCGGCAGGCGATGGGTTTCTACATCTTCGGCCACGGCCTGTACGAAAAGGCGCTGCAACCCTATGTCGGCATGACCGGGCAGGGGCTGCTGCTGGCGGTGGAACCGGCCTTCTTCGACTGGCCGCTCGCGCAGCGGCTGGCCTATCTGGATGGGCAACTGGCCGGCCACCTGGCGGGGGCGGAGAATTGCCGCAACACCCGCGACCTGTCCCCGGTGCCGTTGCTCGGCGTGCCGGGCTGGGCTGCGGAAAACGAAAGCGAGGCGTATTACGACAACACCGGGTATTTCCGGCCCGGCAGGCGCGCCCAGAGAAGTCGCGAATAAAGTCACGGCGGCTTTTTGGTATCATGGCGGCCTGACGCAACACCCCTCCCAGAGTATTCCTGAATGTTAAGTATCCCGGTATGTTAAGCAAGCTAAATCAGGTCCAGCGCGACGCCGTGACCCATCTCGACGGCCCCCTGCTGGTGCTGGCCGGGGCGGGCAGCGGCAAGACCCGCGTGATCACCCACAAGATCGCATATCTGGTGAACGAGTGCGGCTACGAGCCGCGCAACATCGCCGCGATCACCTTCACCAACAAGGCCGCCAACGAGATGCGCGAGCGCGTCGGTGAGCTGCTGAAGAACACCAGCACCAAGGGGCTGGTGGTCAGCACCTTCCATTCGCTGGGGATGAACATCCTGCGCGCCGAGGCCGGGCTGCTGGGCTACAAGCCGCAGTTCTCCATCCTGGACAGCAGCGATACCTGGAAGATATTCGGCGAGCTGACCAACTCGGGCGACAAGCAGGAGATACGCGACCTGCAGACGCAGATCTCGAACTGGAAGTCGGCCTTCGTCTCGCCCGAGCGGGCGATCGAGACAGCCGACAGCGAAGAGGCGAAACGGAATGCGCGCATCTACACGCGCTACCAGGAGACGCTGCGCGCCTACCAGGCAGTGGACTTCGACGACCTGATCCACCTGCCGGTGGAGCTGTTCAGGCAGCATCCCGAGGCGCTGCTGCGCTGGCAGCTGAAGCTGCGCTACCTGCTGGTGGACGAGTACCAGGACACCAACGATTGCCAGTACCAGCTGGTCAGGCAGCTGGCCGACCTGCGCGGCGCGTTCACCGTGGTGGGCGACGACGACCAGGCGATCTACGCCTGGCGCGGCGCCAGCGTCGAGAACCTGCACAACCTGCGCAACGACTATCCGAACCTGCGCGTGATCAAGCTGGAGCAGAACTACCGTTCCTCGCAGCGCATCCTCAAGGTGGCCAACCACCTGATCAACCACAATACCAAGGTGTTCGAGAAAAAGCTGTGGAGCGACCACGGCATCGGCGACTCGATCCGCATTTACGCGGCGCGCGACGACGAGCACGAGGCCGAGAGCGTTGTGATGAGGCTGATGGCGCACAAGTTCGAGCACCGCACCCGCTTTGCCGATTACGCGATCCTGTACCGCAGCAACCACCTGTCGCGCGCGTTCGAGGAACAGTTGCGCGCCCAGCGCGTGCCCTACACCGTCAGCGGCGGCACCTCGTTCTTCGACAAAGCCGAGATCAAGGACATCACCTCCTACCTGCGGCTGATCGCCAATTCGGACGACGACCCGGCCTTCATCCGCGCGATCACGACCCCGAAGCGCGGCATCGGCAACAGCACGCTGGAGAAGCTGGGCAGCTATGCCGGGTCGCGCCAGATCAGCCTGTTCGAGGCAGCCTTCGAGCCGCAGGTGCGGCATGACCTCCAGCCGCGCCAGTACGATGAGCTGATGCTGTTTTGCAACTTCATCAACCGCATCCAGGACCGCGCCGACAAGGACCCCTGCGGCGAGCTGCTCGACGAGCTGCTGCGCGCGATCAACTACGAGACCTGGCTGTACGATTCGCACGAGTCGCGCCAGGCCGAGGCCAAGTGGAAGAACGTCGAGGACTTCATCGGCTGGCTCAAGCGCAAGGCCGAGGCGGACGACAGGTCGCTGATCGCGATGGTGCAGACTATCGCACTGATCAACATGCTCGAAGGCAAGGACCAGGAGCCGGACGCCGTCTCGTTGTCCACGCTGCACGCCGCCAAGGGGCTGGAGTTCCCGCATGTATTCATCGTCGGCGCGGAGGAGGAGATCCTGCCGTTCCGTGACAGCAACGAGAAGCAGATCGAGGAAGAACGCCGCCTGATGTACGTCGGCATCACCCGCGCCGAGCGCAGCCTGCAGATCAGCTACTGTAACCGCCGCAAGCGCGGCAAGGACTGGTTTCCCTGCGAACCCAGCCGCTTCATCGAGGAGATGCCGCAGGATGAACTGACCTTCGCGGGCGGCCATGCGGATGCCGCGCCCACCGTCACCAAGGACGAGGGCATGGACAAGCTGGCGCGGCTCAAGGCGATGCTGAACAAGGCGCCGGTCGAGCCGCAACAGTGATGCAGGCCGCTTCGCCCCCGCACACCGAATTGCGCCGCGCCGCGCTGCACTGGCTGGCCGAATGCGAGGTCGCGTGCAAGGTCGAGGGGGTGCGCCAATTGGCCGGGGACTGGTCGGCCGGCCGGATTGCACTGGACATGCAGTCCGCGCTCGCGGCGGCACAGGGCATCCCGGGACGGCCGGCTCGGCCCGAACTGGTGGCGCCGCGGCTGGTCAAGCGACGCGCGATGAACACGGCGGAGGGCCGCGCGGTGCTGATCCACGCGCTGACCCATATCGAGTTCAACGCGATCAACCTCGCGCTCGATGCGATCTGGCGTTTCCCCGGCATGCCTGCCGCGTTCTACACCGACTGGCTGCGGGTCGCGGATGAAGAGGCGCTGCATTACGCGCTGCTGGCGGGACACCTGCAGGGGATGGGCTATACCTATGGCGACTTCCCCGCGCACAGCAGCCTGTGGGAGATGGCCGACAAGACCCGCGACGACCCGCTCGCGCGCATGTCGCTGGTCCCACGGACGATGGAAGCGCGCGGCCTGGATGTCGTCCCCGCAATGCGCTACAAGCTGGCCCAGGCCGGGGACGAGGCCGCCGCGCAGATATTGGACGTCATTTTGCGCGACGAGATCGGCCATGTCGCGATCGGCAACCGCTGGTACCAGTATCTGTGCGAACAGCGCGGGCTGGAGCCGGTCTCGACCCACGCGCGGCTCGCCGGCGAATACCGCGCCCCGCAGCCGCGCGGCCCGTTCAACATCGAGGCACGTCTCGCTGCCGGTTTCAGTGAGCCGGAGCTGTCGGCGCTCGACAATCAACACAGGGATACATGAACATGGACCTGATCAGCATCGTTTTCCTGCTGTTGCTGGCTGCGCTGGGCTGGTACTGGTCGGACAGCCTGCGTGCGCTGGAGATCGCGCGGAAAGCGGGGAGACGCGCCTGCGACGAGGCGCAGGTGCAGTTTCTCGACGACACGGTCGCCGGCATCGGGCTGGCGCTGGCGCGCGACGACTCCGGCCGCCGTGTGCTGCGGCGCAGCTACCGCTTCGAGTTTTCCGAGACCGGCGACAGCCGGCGCGATGGCCATCTGGTGCTGCTGGGCAGCCGTGTGGTATCGCTGACGTTGGAGCCCTACCAGATACTGGACTGATCTTTCACAGTGTCTATACGGCAGGACGTGTGGTGGGGCGCAGTTGTCAGGGGCGCTTTGGCGCGATCTGCTGCAACCCCCATATTTCGCGGTTGTACTCGAGGATCGTGCGGTCGCTGGAGAACTTGCCGCTGGCGGCGGTGTTGAGGATGCTCATGCGCGTCCACTCGTCGCGGTTCCGGTAAGCCTGTTCCACCCTGCGCTGGCAGTCGACATAGCTGCGGAAATCCGCTGCGGTCAGCCACGGGTCGTGCTGGCTGTAGATCGATTGGATGATCGGGTCGAAGATGCCGGGCTCGAACAGGTTGAAGTGGCCGCTGCCCAGCAGTTCCATCACGCGTTTGAGATCGGCGTCGGCGTCGATGATGGAGGCGGGGTCGTAATGGCCGCGGGTCTGTTCGACTTGCTCGGCCGTCAGGCCGAACAGGAAGAAGTTGTCCGCGCCGGCTTCCTCGCGGATCTCGATATTGGCCCCATCCAGCGTGCCTATGGTCAGCGCGCCGTTCATCATGAACTTCATGTTGCCGGTGCCCGACGCTTCCTTGCCCGCGGTGGAGATCTGCTCCGACAGGTCGGTGCCGGGGCAGACCACCTCCATCGCGGTGACGCGGTAATTCGGCAGGAACGCCAGGCGCAACAGGCCAGAGGTTGCAGGGTCGCCGTTGATCACGCCGGCCACTGCGTTGACCAGCTTGATGATGCGCTTGGCCATCATGTAACCCGGCGCGGCCTTGCCGCCGATCAGCACGCAGCGCGGCATCCAGCCGGCCGTGTCGCCGCGCTTGATGCGGTCGTAGAGGTGGATCACGTGCAGCACGTTGAGTAACTGGCGCTTGTATTCGTGGATGCGCTTGACCTGCACGTCGAACATCGCACCGGTGTCGAAGTCGATGCCGCAGTCGCGTTTCACCATTGCGGCCAGCCGCTGCTTGTTGGCCTGCTTCACGTCGTGCCACCGGGCGCGGAACGCAGTATCGTTGGCATGCTGCGCCAGTTCCCCGAGCCTGGACAGGTCGGTGCGCCAGCCGTCGCCGATGGCTTCGCCGATCAGCGAGCACAGCGCCGGATTGCTCCAGGACAGCCAGCGGCGCGGGGTGACGCCGTTGGTCTTGTTGTTGAATTTCTCCGGCCACATCTCGTGGAAATCGCGCAGCAGGTGCTGTTGCAGCAACCAGGAATGCAGCGCGGCGACGCCGTTCACCGAGTGGCAGGCCACCACGGCCAGATAGGCCATGCGCACCTGCTGTTCGCCGCCATCCTCGATGATGGACATGCGGCGCTGGCGATCGACGTCGCCGGGGTAGCGCTGCGCGATCTGCGTCAGGAAGCGGGCATTGATCTCGCGGATGATCTCCATCAGGCGCGGCAGAAGGCGGCTGAACATGCCGGCCGGCCATTTTTCCAGCGCCTCGGGCAGCAGCGTGTGGTTGGTGTAGGCCATGGTCCGGGTGGTGACCGACCAGGCCTCGTCCCAGGTCAGGCTGTGCTGGTCCATCAGCAGGCGCATCATTTCCGGGACGGCGCAGGTCGGATGCGTATCGTTCAGCTGGAAGCAGTTCTTGTCGGCAAACCGGCTGAAGTCGTTGCCGTTCAGGCTGGCCCACTGGCGCAGCACGTCCTGCAGGCTGGCCGAGGCGAGGAAGTATTGCTGGCGCAGACGCAGCTCCTTGCCGTTCTCGCTCGCATCGTTGGGGTAGAGAACCATGGTGATGTGCTCAGCGGAATTCTTCGCCGCGACGGACTCGGTGTAGCTGCCGGCGTTGAATTCCGAGAGGTCGAATTCCTCGGTCGCCGCCGCGCTCCACAGGCGCAGCGTGTTCACCGTGCCGTTGCGGTAGCCGGGTATCGGCACGTCGTAGGGGATCGCCATCACGTCGTGCGTATCGACCCAACGCGCATGCACGCGGCCCTTGAGGTCTGTAAAGTATTCCGTATGGCCGCCGAACTTGATCCGCGTGGCGTATTCCGGGCGCTCGATCTCCCACGGGTTGCCGTCGCGCAGCCAGTGGTCCGGCTCCTCGATCTGGCAGCCGTTCTCGATCTTCTGGCGGAACATGCCGTACTCATAGCGTATGCCATAGCCTGTTACCGGCAGTTGCAGCGTGGCGCAGCTGTCGAGAAAGCAGGCTGCCAGGCGGCCGAGACCGCCATTGCCCAGCCCGGCGTCATGCTCATGTTCGGCAACCGCATCCAGATCGATTTCCAGCTTGCGCAGCGCCTCAGCGGTGGCGGAGTCGATGTCGAGGTTCAGCATCGCATTGCCCATCGCGCGTCCCATCAGGAATTCCATCGACAGGTAGTAGGTGCGCTTGCAGTCGGCCTCGCGGTAGGCGATGCGGGTATTGCGCCAGCGCTCCACCAGACGGTCGCGCAGCGCCAGCGCAATCGACTCGTACATCTGGTAGCTGGAAAAACCCGGGTCGTCGCGACCCAGCGTGTGGCTGAAATACCGGCGGAAATCGTCGACGATGCTGCCCGCATCCATGCCCAGCGGGGGAAGGTCGCCTATCAATCTGGCGGGATGGTCCTTGTCTGATATTGTATCGATGATGCCACCTCTTGTTGCCGGCAAATCGGACGACACAGCCTGTTCAACGCCACCTGTTTGCATTTCTGGCGGGTCGGGCAGGCATAAGGTATCAACTGGTCCGGCCGATTATACGCCGGGAAATTGACGCTGCATGACTATTCAAAATCTTGGGCGTAGAATCCCGGCCATAGCAGCGACAACTTTCAGGTTTACGCCCAAGACCCTATGAAAACGCAAGCTCATCGCCATGCCGGTTGTCTTGAACCGATCCTCGGTCGCCACGGTTATGATGCGTCCAACCTGCTGCAAATCCTGCGCGAGCTGCATGAGTGCATCGGCTACCTGCCTGCCGACTCCATCACCTACCTCGCCGACGAGCTCGCGATCCCGCGTTCGCGCATCGAGAGTGTCGCCTCGTTCTATTCCTTCCTGAACCTGCAGCCACACGGCGCCTACCGCGTGCTTTTTTCCGACAACATTACCGACCGCATGCTGGGCGGCGTCGAGCTGATGCAGCGGATGTGCCAGCAGCTGTGGGTGGAGCCGGGCAAGGTGTCCGAGGACGGCCTGGTCAGCATCAACACCACGTCATGCACCGGCATGTGCGACCAGGGCCCGGCGATGCTGGTGAACGGCCGCGCGATCACGCGCCTGTCCCACCAGCGCGTCCAGGAGATCGGCCAGCTGATCCGCAACCGCACGCCGCTGGACGAGTGGCCCGCAGATTTCTTCCGTGTCGAGGACAACATCCGGCGCAGCGGGCTACTGCTGGACAGCAGGCTGGCGCCCGGCGAGGTGCTGCGCGCGGCACTTGCGACAGGTGGGCAGGATATCGTCGAGACGATCAAGCAATCCGGCCTGCGCGGGCGAGGCGGGGCGGGTTTTCCCACCGGCCTGAAATGGGCGGCCACGCGCGATGCGCCGGGTGAGTCCAGGTATGTCGTGTGCAATGCGGACGAAGGGGAGCCGGGCACGTTCAAGGACCGTGTGATCCTCACGCGCCAGGCCGACCTGCTGTTCGAGGGCATGACCCTGTGCGCGCTGGCGGTCGGCGCGAAGCAGGGTTTCCTGTACCTGCGCGGCGAATACCAGTATCTGCGCGAGCCGCTGGAGGCCGTGCTGCAGCGCCGTCGGGACAGCAATCTGCTGGGCGCGGGCATCCTCGGCCAGCGCGGGTTCGATTTCGACATCGAAATCCATCTGGGCGCCGGCGCCTACATCTGTGGTGAGGAATCGGCGCTGATCGAATCGCTGGAGGGCAAGCGCGGCGTGCCGCGCAACCGCCCGCCGTTCCCGGTGACGAACGGCTACCTGCAGCAGCCGACCGCCGTGGACAACGTCGAGACCTTCTGCCAGGCCGCGCTGGCCGTGCACATGGGGGCAGAACAGTACCGCGCCATCGGCACGGCGAAATCGACCGGCAGCAAGCTGATCTCGGTGTCGGGCGACTGCCCTCGCCCCGGCATCTACGAGTATCCGTTCGGCGTGACGGTGCGCGAGGTGCTGCATGACTGCGGTGCGGTGAACACGCGCGCGGTGCAGGTCAGCGGACCTTCCGGCGTGTGCGTCGCCGGGCACGAGTTCGACAGGAAGCTGGGTTTCGAGGACCTGCCGACCGCGGGCGCGTTCATGGTGTTCGACGACAGCCGCGACATGTTCGAGGTGGCGCGCAACTTCGTCCACTTTTTCGCACATGAGAGCTGTGGCTTCTGCACCCCGTGCCGCGTCGGCACCACGATGCTGAAGAAGACGATGGACAAGATCGCCGCCGGGCTTGGTACCCAGTTTGACCTGGGCGAGGTCGAGCATCTCGATCATGTATTGCAGACCACTTCCCACTGCGGGCTGGGGCGCACCGCCTGCAACCCGGTGCTGCATACGCTCAGGCATTTCCGCCCCGCCTACGAGAGCCGCCTGAAGTCGCTGGAATTCAAGCCGGCCTTCGATCTCGACGGCGCGCTGGCGCGGGCGCGCCAGATGACCGGCCGCGACGACGCAGGGGCACACCTTAAGGAGGAGGAGAGATGAGCGACAGTTTCCAACTCGACGGTGTGACGGTTCCTTTCGAGGCGGGCCAGACCGTGATGCAAGCCGCGCTTACGGCCGGGCAGTACATCCCGCATCTGTGCTACCACCCTGAATTCAAGCCGCATGGCAGCTGCAAACTGTGCACCGTCAAGGTCGGCGGGCGCACGATGGCTTCCTGCACGATGCCTGCCGAGGCCGGGCTGGAAGTGGAGAGCAACACCGAGGAATTGAACGATCTGCGCCGCACGCTGGTGCAGATGCTGTTCGTCGAGGGCAACCACTTCTGCCCCTCCTGCGAGAAGAGCGGCAACTGCCAGCTCCAGGCCACCGCCTACGAACTGAACATGATGACGCCGCGCTTCAACGAGTTCTACCCGGACCGTCCGCTGGACGCCTCGCACCCGGACATCCTGCTCGACTTCAACCGCTGCATCCTGTGCGAGCTTTGCGTGCGCGCCTCCAGCGAGGTGGACGGCAAGCACGTGTTCGCGCTGACCGGGCGGGGCATCACCAAGCACCTGATCGTCAACGCGGAATCCGGCAGGCTTTCCGACACCAACATCGCGCTGGCCGACAAGGCCATGGAAGTCTGCCCGGTCGGCGTGATCCTGAAAAAACGCGTCGGCTTCAGCCAGCCGATCGGCGAGCGCCGCTACGACCAGCGCTCGGTCAGCGCGCAGGCACTGGACGATGCGCCGCGACTGATTGCCGGCGGCAGCTGCGATGCCTGCGAGGATGCGCCATGAGCGAGAAAAAGAAACTCCGCATTGCCACGACCTCGCTGGCCGGCTGCTTCGGCTGCCACATGTCCCTGCTCGACATCGACGAACGCCTGTTCCCGCTGTTGGACCTGATTGAATTCGACCGTTCGCCGCTCACCGACATCAAGTACTGCGGCCCGTGCGACATCGGCATCATCGAGGGCGGCATCTGCAATGCGGAGAACGTGCACGTACTGCGCGAGTTCCGCAAGAACTGCAAAATACTGATCTCGATCGGCGCCTGCGCGGTCACTGGCGGCCTGCCCGCACAGCGCAACCACCTCGACCTGGGGAGTTGCCTGACCGAGGTATACCTCACCGAGCCGGGATTGGCGCATGGCCACATCCCGAACGACCCGGAACTACCGCTGCCGCTGGACAAGGTTCATCCGCTGCACGAGGTCGTGAAGATAGATTATTACATTCCCGGCTGCCCGCCCTCGGGCGACGCGATCTGGAAATTCCTGACCGATCTGATTGCCGGCAAGACGCCGGAGCTGGGGCATGGACTCATCAAATATGACTGATACGACCAATAATCTGGAAACCGCCTCCCACCCCGAGAACCTACGCCGCGTCGCGATCGATCCGGTGTCGCGCGTCGAGGGACACGGCAAGGTGACGCTGCTACTGGACGAGAACGACCGTATCCACCAGGTGCGGCTGCACATCGTTGAGTTTCGCGGCTTCGAGAAGTTCGTGCAGGGGCGGCCGTACTGGGAGGCGCCGGTGATGGTGCAGCGGCTGTGCGGGATCTGCCCGGTGTCGCACCATATCGCGGCATCCAAGGCGATGGACATGATAGTCGGCGCGACGCTCACGCCCACCGCGGAAAAGGTGCGCCGGCTGATGCATTACGGGCAGATATTGCAGTCGCATGCACTGCATTTCTTCCACCTGTGCTCGCCCGACTTGCTGTTCGGCTTCGATTCCGATGTCGCGAAGCGCAACATCGTCGGCATCGCCTCAGCGTACCCGGACATCGCCAGGCAGGGCGTGCTGCTGCGCAAGTACGGGCAGGAGGTTATCCGCATCACCGCCGGAAAGCGCATCCACGGCACCGGCTCGATACCGGGCGGGGTCAACAAGAACGTCAGCATCGAGGAGCGCGATTACCTGCTCAAAGACATCGAACAGATAATCGCGTGGAGCCGCGATGCGGTCGGCATCGCGCGCCGTCTGTTCGAACAGAATCTGAATCTCTACAACGATTTCGGCACGTTCAGGTCGCACACGCTCAACCTGGTGCGCGCCGACGGCGCGCTGGACCTGTACCACGGCGGCCTGCGCGCGCGCAGCATGGACGGTGCGACGCTGTTCGACCATTATGACTACAGCCATTACTGGGACGTGATCTTCGAGGACGTGAAGCCCTGGTCGTACATGAAGTTCCCATTCCTGCGTTCGCTCGGGCCGGAAGCCGGCTGGTATCGCGTCGGGCCGCTGACGCGGGTGACGCAGTGCGACTTCATCCCGACGCCGCTGGCCGAAGCGCAGCGCAGGGAATTCCTCGCGTTCAATGGCGGTTCGGCGGCGACCGCGACGCTGGGCACGCACTGGGCCCGGATGATCGAGATGCTGCATGCCGCCGAGGTCATCCAGGTGCTGCTGAACGACCCGGACCTGCAGGGCTCAGATCTGGTCAACACCGGCCAGCGCCAGGAACGCGGCGTCGGCGTGATCGAGGCGCCGCGCGGCACGCTGATCCACCATTACAAGGTGGACGAGCACGACCAGATCGTGCGCTGCAACCTGATCGTCTCGACGACCCACAACAACCAGGCGATGAACGAGGCGATCCGCCAGGTCGCGCGGCAGTATCTCGACGGACACAAGCTCACCGAGGGGCTGCTGAACCATATAGAGGTAGCGATCCGCGCGTTCGACCCCTGCCTGTCCTGCGCGACCCATGCGCTGGGCAAGATGCCGCTGGAGGTGGAACTGCTGGATGCGGAAGGGGCGCGGGTCGATCTGCTGACGCGTTCGGCGGACGGCGTATCTTGCGCGCAGGCCTGATGGTGGCGCCGCTGCTGGTTGTGGCGATCGGCAACGAGTCGCGCGGCGACGACGCCTTGGCGCCGCTGCTGTTGCGCCGGTTGCAGGGTGAGGGTTGGGATCAGGCCGAGTTCATCGAGGATTACCAGTTGCAGGTCGAGCATGTCACCGACCTTGCCGGGCGCAGGGCGGTGCTGTTCATCGATGCCGATGTGAGCTGCGAGGCGCCGTTCGATCTGTCGCCGATAACCGCCGTGCACGACAACAGCTACACCAGCCATGCGATGAGTCCGGCGGCATTGCTGCATGCCTACCGGCAGGTCTACGGTGCCGATGCACCGCCGGGTTTTCTGCTGCGCGTGCGCGGTTACGGTTTTGAGCTTGGCGAGGACATCAGCGCAGAGGCCGCAGCCAATCTCGAACTTGCGATCGGAAGGACCCGCACCTGGCTGGCTGACACTGCGGGATAGCAAGTTTCACTATGAATACAAGAGGGTGAAGCATGGCCTTCCTGTACATCCTGCTGAACCGGCTGGATAACCGGGCGCTCAAATACATGATTCACTTCATCCACTAGGAGGGTTTTAACCCAGTGCGGGAATAGGGCGGGATGTCAAAAATTCAGGTTGTCGTTCGCGGCTCGATGGCCTGCCGGATGACGCTGATCCTTGGCGACGAGAGGGCAACAATGACATCCGGTTACGATTATGTGATTGTGGGCGGCGGGCTGGCGGGAGCCTCGGCGGTGGCGGGCATACGCGAGCGGGATGCCACCGGGAGCATCCTGCTGGTGGGCGAGGAGGCCCACTTACCCTATGACCGCCCGCCTTTGTCCAAGAAGCTGTGGTTCGGCAAGAAACAGGTGAAGGACATCTTTCTTCACGACCGCGAGTTCTACGATACCCGTGGCGTGACTCTGGCGCTGGGCGCAGCGGCCGCGCGGATCGATCCTGTTGCCAGGACGCTGTCCACCGCCGGCGGCACGACTTACGGCTACCGAAAACTGTTGCTGGCGACTGGCTGCAAACCGCGCCAACTGGACATTCCCGGCGGAAACCTCGATGGCATCTGCTACTTCCGCAGCCTGGACGATTACCTGCACACCCGGGACAGGGCCGCGGCAGGCCGATCCGCGGTGGTGGTCGGCGGCGGCTTCATCGGCTCGGAACTCGCCGCCGCGCTCAACATCGTCAAGCTCGACGTCACGATGATCTTTCCCGGCGAGCTGCTGTGCGACCGGGTGCTGCCTGACTATGTCGGACGTGCCGTGCAGCGGCGCTACGAAGAGAATGGCGTGCGGGTACTGGCGCCGGACAGGCCCATTTCCTTCAGCATGAATGGCAGCAAGTTCGTTACCCGTACCGCGAATGGCAAGACGGTCGAGTCTGACATCGTGATTGTCGGAGTGGGCGTCGTCCCGGAGATGGAACTGGCGAAAAGAGGCGGGCTGGAAACGGGCAACGGCATCGTGGTGAATGAATACCTCCAGACCTCCAGTCCGGACATCTACGCCGCGGGAGACAATGCGTTCTTTCCATACCGCACGCTGGGCCTGTCCATGCGCATCGAGCACTGGGACCACGCCCTGATTCAGGGGGCGTGTGCGGGACGCAACATGGCTGGCGCGCATGAGCCCTACACCCACCAGCCGTATTTCTTCTCCGACCTGTTCGAGTTCGGCTACGAGGCGACCGGAGAGGTCGATTCGCGGCTGGAGACCTTCGCCGACTGGCAGAAGGAGAACGACACCGGCGTCATCTACTACCTGCGCGACCACAAGGTGCGCGGCGTGATGATGTGCAACGTGTGGGACAAGGTCGAGGCGGCACGCGAGCTGATCCGCAAGGGGGAAACGGTGACGCCGGAGCAGTTGCGGGGCCTCATCCGCTAACGCAGCAAACCAGGGAGGACGTATGGACCGTATCCGGATTAGCGACCTGCTCGTGCGCTGTATTCTTGGCATCAACGAGGATGAGCGCCGCGAAAAGCAGGACGTGGTGATCAGCCTGACCCTCCATGCCGACCTGTTCCAGGCTGGCATGAGCGACAACATGAAGGACACCGTCGATTATCGCGCGATCAAGAAGCGCATCCTCGCCATGGTGGAACGGTCGCAATATTTCCTGGTGGAGGCGCTGGCCGAGTCCATTGCGGAGCTGTGTCTGGGCTATGAGGGGGTGCGGCAGGTCGACGTGTGTGTGGAAAAACCGCATGCGCTTCGCTTTGCCCGTAGCGTGGCGGTGGAAATCAGCCGCATGCGGTGAACTGCGATGGAACGCGCATTCATCGGCATCGGCTCGAACATTGATCCCGCGAATAACGTGCACGCCGCGATCCTCAGCCTTGTGCGCCAGACGCGCCTCGTCGGCGTGTCCACGGTCTATTACACCGATCCGTTCGGGCCTCCGGGGCAGCCTCTCTACTTCAACTGCGTCGCGGAGATCGAAACCGGACTGAGCCCCGCACAGGTGAAGCATGCCATATTGCGGCCCATCGAGGACGAGTTGCAGCGCAAGCGCACGCAGGACAAGTACGCGCCGCGCACCATAGATCTCGACCTCATCGTGTACGGCGATCTGGCGATGGAAGAGGGCGGCATCCGGTTGCCCGACCCGGACATCCTGGAGCGCCCGTTCCTCGCCATTCCGCTTGCCGAACTCGCGCCCGATCTGGTGCTGGCCGGGTACGACCGGCGCATCGGCGCCATCGCAGCCACGATGACGCGTGACGGAATGAAACCGCTGCGGAATTATTCCTGGCTGCTGAAATGTTGTGTATCCGCGGTTAACGGTTTCGAACTGGGAGAAAGCCTGAGTGACGAGGCTGCCGCCGAGTATTCGCGCATGGCTGGCTGACATTTCTGTAGTTGAAGAGTAAGCTTCCAATCAAGAATCCTCATGGGGGAAATATGTTCCAGATACGCATACATGGTCGTGGCGGGCAAGGCGTGGTCACCTCCGCAGAACTCCTTTCCGTCGCCGCCTTCGACGAAAAACGCCATGCCCAGGCCTTTCCCAGTTTCGGTTCCGAGCGCATGGGCGCGCCCGTCATGGCGTTCTGCCGCATCGACGACAAGCCCATCCGCCTGCGCGAACCGGTCATGGAGCCAGACGCGCTGATCATCCAGGATTCCACCCTGTTGCATCAGGTCGATGTGTTCGCCGGGTTCAAGCGCGACGGCTATATCCTCATCAACACCAGCAAGAGTTTCGAGGCGCTCGGTCTGGCCGAGTTCGTCAAGGACTGCCGCCCGGAGCATCTGTACTCCGTGCCCGCCACCGACCTCAGTGTCAAGCATCTGGGGCGGCCCATGCCCAACGTCCCTTTGCTCGGCGGTTTCGCTGCGGCGTCCGGACGCATCAAGCTGGAATCTGTCGTCATGGCGATCAACGACCGCTTCTCGGGCAAGGTGGCGCAGGCCAACATCGCCGCGGCCAGCGAGGCCTACCAGATCGTGCAATCCAAAATGTCCGGAGGCGCCCATGCTTAAGCAGATCGAAGGTTCCCAGGCCGTAGCCCAAGCCGTGGCGCTGTGCCGCCCCGAAGTGATCTGCGCCTACCCGATCTCACCGCAGACCCACATCGTCGAGGGGCTGGGCAAGATGGTCAAGGCGGGCGAGTTGGCGCCGTGCGAGTTCATCAACGTCGAATCGGAGTTCGCCGCCATGTCGGTGGCCATCGGCGCCTCGGCAACCGGCGCGCGTGCCTATACCGCGACCGCCTCGCAGGGACTGCTCTACATGTCGGAGGCGGTATACAACGCCTCCGGCCTGGGCCTGCCCATCGTGATGACGGTCGCGAATCGTGCGATAGGAGCTCCCATCAATATCTGGAACGACCACACCGATGCCATGTCGCAGCGAGATTCCGGCTGGATGCAGTTGTTCGCCGAGGACAACCAGGAGGCGCTCGACCTGCACATTCAGGCGTTCCGTCTGGGCGAGGAGCTGTCGTTGCCGGTGATGGTGTGCATGGACGGCTTCATCCTGACCCACGCGGTCGAACAGGTGGACGTGCCGACGCAGCAACAGGTGGACGCCTACCTGCCGCCATTCGATCCGCGCCAGGTGCTCGACCCGAGCCAGCCGGTGTCCATTGGTGCGATGGTCGGCCCCGAGGCGTTCACCGAAGTGCGTTACCTCGCGCATGCCAAGCAGTTGCAGGCGCTGGACCTGATCCCGAAGCATGCCGCCGCATTCAAGGATATCTTCAAGCGCGACAGCGGCGGGCTGGTGCGGCCCTATCGCTGCGACGATGCCGACACCATCATTGTCGCGATGGGTTCGGTACTGGGCACGATCAAGGATGTCATCGACGAGATGCGCGACGAGGGCCACAGGATAGGCGCGCTCGGCATCATCTCGTTCCGCCCGTTCCCGCTGGCAGCGGTGCGCAACGTGCTGCAGCGCGCAAAGCGGGTGGTGGTGCTGGAGAAGAGCCTGGCGATCGGCCTGGGCGGTATCCTGTCCAACGACGTGCGCAGTTCCCTGTCCGGCATCCAGTTGCATGGCTACACAGTCATCGCCGGTCTCGGCGGGCGTGCGATCACCAAGGTTTCGCTGCACAAGCTGTTCCGTCAGGCAGAGAAAGACGAACTGGAGCGCGTGACCTTCCTCGACCTCGACTGGAACCTGGTCAACCGTCACCTGGAACGCGAACGCCAGGCGCGCCGCTCCGGCCCCATCGCCGAGAGCATCCTGCGCGACCTGGGCACGGTTGCGTCGAAGATCGGCTAAGGAGACCGCCATGACCTACCAACCCGTCAAGTTCTACCAGACCGGCACCTTCACCGTGGGCAACCGGTTGCTGCCGCCGGAAGAGCGCGCGGTGCAGGCCAATATGCGCCGCACCAACTCGCTCAATTCCGGCCACCGCGCCTGCCAAGGCTGCGGCGAGGCGCTCGGCGCTCGCTATGCGGTGGATGCGGCGATGCAGGCGGCCGACGGCAAGCTCATCGCGGCCAACGCCACCGGCTGTCTGGAGGTGTTCTCCACGCCCTTCCCCGAGACCTCATGGCAGGTGTCATGGATACACTCGGTGTTCGGCAACGCCCCTGCGGTCGGCACCGGCATCGCCGCCGCGCTCAGGGTCAAGGGCAGGCATGACGTGCGCGTCATCGCCCAGGGCGGCGACGGCGGCACTGCCGACATCGGCTTCGGCTGCCTGTCCGGCATGTTCGAGCGCAACGACGACGTGCTCTACGTCTGCTACGACAACGAGGCGTATATGAACACCGGCGTGCAGCGCTCCAGCCTGACCCCGCCTGCGGCGCGCACGGCCACCACGATGCCGGTCGGGCACGAGCCTGGCAACGTGTTCGGTCAGGGCAAGAATATGCCCGAGATCGCCATGGCACACCGCATTCCCTACGTCGCCACCGCGACCACGGCCGACCTGCACGATCTCGAATACAAGGTGCAGCGCGCCATCAACATCCGCGGCGCGAAGTACATCCAGATTTTCGTGCCATGTCCGCTGGGCTGGGGCCTGCCTTCGGAGCAGTCCATCAACATTTCGCGGCTGGCCAAGGAGACCGGACTGTATCCGGTGTTCGAGGCCGAGCACGGCGTGGTCACCGGCGTACTGAAGATACGCCGCCGCCTGCCGGTGGAGGACTACCTCAAGCCGCAGAAGCGCTACGCCCACCTGTTCGGCAAACAGCCGCTGGTTGAGACCATCGCCCGCATCCAGGCCATGGCCGACGCCAACATCCGTAAATACGACCTGCTCGACGAGGAGGCGAAATGATGGACAAACCTTTTGCGATTACGCTCGACCCCGGTTCCTCGCTCGCCAACCACACCGGCACCTGGCGCACCTTCCGTCCGCTCTATGTCGACCGTCTGCCGCCGTGCAACAACGCCTGTCCCTCCGGCGAGAACATTCAGGCCTGGCTGTATGAAGCCGAGTCCGGCAACTACGAAGCGGCCTGGCGCGTGCTGGTTCAGGACAACCCCTTACCGGCGGTGATGGGCCGCGTGTGCTATCACCCGTGCGAGACCGCGTGCAACCGCGGCCAGCTGGACGAGTCGGTCGGCATCAATTCGGTCGAGCGCTTCCTCGGCGACCAGGCGATCAAGCAGGGCTGGCAGTTCGACAGGCCGCAAGAGATGTCGGGCAAGAAGGTGCTGATCGTCGGCGCCGGCCCATCGGGTCTTTCCGCCGCCTACCACCTGGCGCGCGCCGGCCACAGCGTCGAGATCCAGGATGCGGGTCCGCTCGCCGGCGGCATGATGCGCTTCGGCATCCCCAAGTACAGACTGCCGCGCGACGTGCTCGAAGCAGAGGTGCAGCGCATCCTGAACCTCGGGGTCACGCTGAAGCTCAACAGCAAGGTGACCAACATCGAACAGAGCATGAAAGCGGGCGACTTCGATGCGGCCTTCCTCGCCGTCGGCGCGCACATCGGCAAGCGCGCCTACATCCCGGCGGGCTCCGCGGCGAAAGTGCTGGATGCGATCTCGGTGCTGCGCTCGATGGAAGGCGAAGAAAAGCCCATGCTGGGACGGCGTGTAGTGGTGTACGGCGGCGGCAACACCGCGATAGATGTGGCGCGCACCGCCAAACGTCTGGGCGCGACCGAGGCCATCATCGTCTATCGCCGCACGCGCGAGAAGATGCCGGCGCACGATTTCGAGGTGGAAGAGGCGCTGCAGGAAGGCATCCTGATCAAGTGGCTGTCCACCATCAAGAACGTGAGCGATGAAGGCACGTTAACCGTAGAAAAGATGGTGCTCGATGAAACCGGCTTTCCGCAACCCACCGGCGAGCTGGAGACGCTGGAGTCCGATTCGCTGATCCTGGCATTGGGTCAGGACGTGGACCTGTCGCTGCTCAACGGCGTGCCGGGCCTGGAAATCAAGGATGGCGTGGTGCAGGTGTCGCGCAACATGATGACCGGCTACCCCGGCATCTTCGCCGGCGGCGACATGGTGCCGTCCGAGCGCACGGTGACCGTGGGCATCGGCCACGGCAAGAAGGCGGCGCGCAACATCGATGCCTGGCTGCGTGGCACTGCATACCAGCCCGCGCCCAAGCACGAGCTCGCCACCTTCAACATGCTGCACCCATGGTATTTCACCGACGCGCACAAGACCGTGCGCCCGGTGCTCGACATCATCCGCCGCCAGAGAACCTTCGACGAGGTGGTGGGCGGGCTGGACGAGAGCAACGCCCTGTTCGAGGCGCGCCGCTGCATGTCCTGCGGCAACTGCTTCGAGTGCGACAACTGCTACGGCGTCTGCCCCGACAACGCGGTGATCAAGCTCGGTCCCGGCAAGCGCTTCCAGTACAATTTCGACTACTGCAAAGGCTGCGGTGTGTGCGCATCCGAGTGTCCGTGCGGCGCGATCAAGATGGTGCCGGAAGACATCTGATGCACGAAATGTCGCTCGCCGAAAGCGCCCTGCAAATCATCGAGGATGCCGCGCACAAACAAGGCTTCAGGCGCGTCAAAACCGTGTGGCTGGAAATAGGGCAGCTTTCGTGCGTCGAGCAGGAGGCGATGCGCTTCTGCTTCGATGCGGTGACCAACGGCAGCGTCGCCGACGGCGCCAAACTGGAGATCGTCGAAACGCCGGGGCAGGGACGATGCGCGCAATGCGGCCAAGAATCGCAGATCGCTGCGTTGTACGAAGCCTGCCCGCAGTGCGGCGGCTACACGATGCAGGTCATCTCAGGTGATGCGATGCGGGTGAAGGAACTAGAAGTCGAATAGGTGGCAGAGGCGGGTTCTGCGACTGTCTGCTTCTCGGCCGTAGCGGTCGGTGATGTATGTTCATGCGAATGGCTGGTGTGATGCAGATTGCTGTCATTGCGAGGTGCTTATCCTGAATGACAGCTTTCCGATTCGGCGAATGCGTACTTTCGACCCATTGCAGCCATACAAGATTCTGAATAGCGGTCGTTCAACGAGAAGCTCAGCCGCGGCTTTGGCGACGCGAAGCGGTGACAAAGACGTCGGCTGGAGCGCCTTGTTGGGCCACAGTTGTGGAAGATCGCCAATGCGAACGAGCAAAGAAGCCGACGGCTAGTAACCCAACGATGATATGTATCCCGATGATGGCTGCAAATATCTTCGGGTGACCGGCCAGAAGGTGTTCGGGGCCTGGAACAGCCGCCGAGTAAAAGGAAAGTGCAGCCAGATTAAATATGACAATAACGGCCAGTAACGCTTTCGAACCACGAAAAACCCACCAGCACCAAATGCCATATATTGTCTCGACAACGAGCGCCAGAAACGGCACGCCGTAAAAGCCCAACCCAAACTTTGGTGATTCGATGCCCGGAGCGAGTGCGATGTCATGAACATGAGTCGCTAGGTCAAGAATAATATGAGACGAAACAGCGACAGCGAGCGCGAGCCCCCAAGCTGGCTTTTTAAGAAGCTTCGCAACAACCACCCAAACCGCAAATGCCAACACCGCAGTTGCAGCGATGGAATGCGAGTAAGGCATGTACCCCAGATGAATGTCGCTAAGTGCTCGTACCTGTGGTTCGGTCGTGGCTGTCTCTATCCCTGCCAGATTGAACACCACCCACAGAAATTCAACCAACTGAACCGATAGCAGAACGGGAACCATGGGCACGTCAGGCCATTTTTTATTGATGAGAAGGGCCGTCGCAGCGTGGTTGATTGCATTCATTCAGATACTCCTTTGTGGGGCCCAACAGTTATTCATATGACAGTTTCGCCCGGACATGTATTGATAATACGGACACGATTTGATGCACTTAACATATTGATGTGATAGAGACTATCTAACTTACACTCGATATACAAGCTCAATAATACGGACAAACTGTTTTAATCAGGAATTAGGCTGTAAGTCCGCAATT
>DASWTZ010000028.1:0-10637 GCA_036401875.1 Gallionella sp. | reverse complement strand
TTCGTAGTCTGGTTGTCGTATCTTGTGGTGTTCAGTTCTGCACCCGTGTTGGCGTTAGAGTCCAAAAGTTGTCTGGAGAAGAGTGAAAAGTTTGATGTGACAAAGCGTACCGAATTTCTCGAAACCTGTCTTGATCAAGTCAACAATACAGAGAATGTGAGGGCGCTTGAGAAGAAGCATAAAGCGGACTTGTGCGAAGGCAATGCACGGAATATGAAATTGTCCGGCCAAGCGAAGGCCAATTACATCGGAAAGTGCGTGAACAAGAACGAGGCGGCTGCCGCCCTGAAGGAAGACAAGGCAGGTGAGGTTGCCAAGGGCGAGAGCAAGAAAGCAAGCTCGGTCAAAACCGTCAAGCAGAAACAGAAGACAGAGACGACCCGCAAAGGCTGACTCGACTGGAGGACGGCGTACTACAGGGGTGGCCTCCGGGTCGCCCCTGATGTTTTGCAGTCCTGCTGATCAGGCAATTTTCCGCAAGACCGTAAGTGGCCATCATACCGCACGGCTAATTGACCGAACGCCCCATTTCGTTGGCCAGGCTCCGGTCGATCAGCATGATCTCGATGCGGCGGTTTTTCTGGCGGCCTTCCGGGGTGTCGTTCGGGGCCACCGGGTCGTATTCCCCCCTGCCCGATGCCACCATGCGTTCGGGAGCGATGCCTGCCTCCTGCAGGTGGCGCACCACATTGGTCGCGCGTGCCACCGAAAGCTCCCAGTTAGTCGGAAAGGACGATTGCAGCGATTTCGCTAGCGGCACGTTGTCGGTATGGCCGACGACGCGGATGATCTTGCTATCGTAACCCTTCAGCGCCTCAGCGACCTTGTTCAGCACCTCCTTGCCACCCGGCTTGAGCGCCGCCCTGCCCGAGTCGAAGAATATCTGTTCGGCCAGGTCCACCGACAACATGTTCTGGTACTGCCGCACCTTGAGCTGGCCCTGAGCCACTTCTGCGGAGAGGCTCTTCACCAGCGCATCATATTGCTGTTGTCGCTGCTGGCTGGCCGCGCGCAGCGCGGCAGTCTGCTGCTCCAGTGTGCCCACCTGCTGCAACAATTGAGAGCTGTCTTCCTGCTGCACCGAGAGCTGCTGCTGCAACGCGATGTTGTCGCGCTCCAGCACGCTTCTCTGCTGTTCCAGCGCCCGGATCTCCTCGTCCTTTGAGGCCTGCATCTTTTTGAATTCGGCCGTGCTGACGCAGGCGCTGGTGAGGGTAGCCAGCGCGACAAGGACGATACTTCGGCGGATTGTCTGGGGCATGGCTGTATCCTTCCTTTGAGCTGCGGTCAGCCTGGTGCTAGCGCCTGCGCGCTTTTGCGCAGCTGACCTCGACGATGTTGATGGTGTCGCTGTCGGGTGCCGTATTGACGGGCTTGATCCGGCATTCCTGTCCGGCAGGCGTGGTCCTGATCGCGACGCTGTAATCGCTGCCGTCAGGAAGGCGGACATCAGGGAAAACGAAATTGCCGTTTTTGACGACCATTGCATCGTATACACCGTTGAGTTCGAGTCCCAAGCCGCGCTTGGTGATGCCGGCGGCCATGCCACCCACCGCATATTTGTTGGTGACGCAGGTCACCGCGACGCTGGAGACGGGCGCGGCAGCGATGGCGCCGGTGCCCTGATTCACCGTACAGGTCTGCCGGATCGGCGTTATGGGGGACGATTTGACCGACACGTTGTAGGCGGCGCCCTTGTCCAGTTTGCCAGGAAAACTGAATCTGCCGTCGGCGCCGATTGTCAGGTCATTCGCACCGTTAAGCTGCAGGACCAGTCCGCTCCCCGCGAGCCCGGAAACCGAGCCGCCAACGTTGAAGCTGGTGGGTGTGGGGGGTGGGGGGGCGGAGGTTACCACTTCGTTGTCGCCGCAACCGGTCAGCCCTGAAATCACGCCGATGACCAACCCCGTGTGTATGATTCGAGTGAACTTCGCCATCTTTTGCTCCCTGTCGTTCGTTCTCAAAGATCTTTGCTGAAAGTGGGTGATGGGAGTTTCCATCACGCTTTGAAATGACAACCTGCTTTCAGGCTCGTCATGATTGTACACAATTTACACTTGACGTCCCGCGCGTCAAATTGCCTCGGTGCCGGGCAGGCAGAATGTTCGCCGGGGGCCCATTTGCCGCCCGGATGGGGGGAGGCTACAATTGCCGCCGCTTGCTGAATTCGGCGGACTGGGGCGCAAGGCCCCGCCGTCCCTGGGAGAAGAACGATGACGCTGTTACTGAAACAACTGTTTGCGCTGATCAACCTGCTCAATTCCGATACCGGAACGAACCAGATCGCAGCGGGCTTCGCCTGTGGCCTGATACTCGGCTTCGCCCCGATGCTGTCGCTGCAGGCGCTGCTGGTTTTCGTCTGCATGTTCCTGTTCCGCATCCAGATCGGCGCCGCCTTCGTGTCGGCATTTTTCTTCGCCTTTATCGCCTGGCTGTTCGATCCGGTATTCGCCGCAGTCGGTTCGGCGATACTGGAGGCGGAGGCGCTGCGACCGATGTTCACCGTGATGTACAACATGCCGTTGGTTCCGCTAACGCGTTTCTATAACAACATAACGATGGGCGCCGGCGTCGTGACTATCCTGCTGGCGCCGCTGGTGTTTTTCGGCAGCAGGAGGCTGGTGCTGGTTTATCGCGCCAAGGTAGTGGCAAGGTTCAAGGAAAGCCGCTGGTGGAAATTGTGGTCGGGAACCACGTTATTCAAATGGTATGCAAGCTATGAAAAATTCCGCGGATAGCACCGTGCAGCAAGCGCCAAAAAAACAGGGGCCGATCCGCTTTGAGGCGATCATCCCGCTGGCGATCGTGTCCGGCGTGATCGCGCTCTATTTCACCCTGTTCTTCGACGGCCATCTGCGGCGCGGCATCGAATACGTCGCGACACGAGTGAACGGTGCCGAGGTGAACATCGGCAGGCTGGACACCAGCGTGTGGAACGCCTCCGTGGTCATCGGCGACATCGCGATGACCAATCCCGAGCTGCCATCGCGGAACCGCGTGCAGATCGGCGCGATGAATTTCCACATGATCTGGGATGCGCTGTTGCGCGGCAAGGTGGTAATCGATGAGGCCTCCATCGTCGATGTGCAGATCGACACGCCACGCAAGACGCCGGGATATGTGCTGCCGGTTGAGCCGGTCAAGGAGGGCGAGGGCTTCAGCGACAAGATGCTGGCGCAGATGAAGGATGAGTTCTCCGGAAACGTGCTGGGCGACCTAGCCGCGATCGCGGCAGGCGCGGATACCGGCGAGCAGCTGGCGGCGATGGGGGGTGACCTCAAGAGCACCGCCTACCTTGACGAGCTGCAGAAATCGCTGGAGGGCAAGAACCAGCAGTGGAGCGCTCGCGTCGCGGCATTGCCGAAAGGTGAAGAGTTCACCGCGTTGCAGCGCCGTCTGGCAGCGGTGAAGCTGGACGATCTGAAGGATGTGGCGCAGATACAGGCTTCGCTGAAGGAGCTGGCGGCGATACGCGACGAGTTCGATGCGAAGGTGAAGCCGGTCGGAGAGACGGGGTCGGCGCTGACCAGCGAGCTTGGCAGCTTCAAGGGATCGATCTCCGGTGTGGACAAGCTCGTCAGGGACGACATAAACGACCTGCAGTCGCGCATGAGCCTGCCGTCGCTCGATGTCAGCACCCTGTCACGCGCACTGTTCGGCATGGACCTGCTCGGCAAGGTGCAGCAGGCGCGCGGCTACATGGACCAAGCGCGCAGCTACATGCCGGCCAAGGGCAGCAAGGTAGAAGACGAGAAGAGCAAGCCGGTCGCGGCGCCCGAGCGCAGTAAGGGGCGTAACTATGCGTTCGGCACACCGCAGGGGTATCCGCGATTCTGGCTGCGCAGGGCGATGATCAGCTCACGCCTGTCGGGCGGGGCGAGCGACCTCTCCGGCGAGATACTTCATGTGACCACCGATCCGGGGCTGATCGGGAAGCCGATGGTGGCGACGCTGCGCGGCAATTTCCCGCAGCAGGGGATTTCTGGAATCAAGGCCGAGCTGGTGATCGACCATACCACTGCGGTCGCGGCCGAGCGCGTGGTGATGGAAGTCGGGCGCTATGCGGTCAGCGGGCGATCGCTGGTGGATACACCGGCTGTAGGGCTGGGCTTCTCGAAGGCGGAGGGCTCGATGCAGCTGGTTGCCGAGTTGCGCGAGAACAATGTGGATATGCGTCTGGCCAACCGCTTCACTGAAGTCGCGATCGAAACCAAGGCGCAATCCGACGTGGTGCGTGAGATGATCAGCGCTTCGGTCGCCGGTCTCAATACGGTTACGCTCGACGCGAACGTGACGGGAACCTGGGACAAGCTCGATTGGCAGCTGACCACCAATCTGGCCAAGGCGCTGGAACAGGGCATGAGCCGCTACCTGAAGGACAAGCTCGACGCGGCCAGGGCGCGCATCGAAAAGATGGTCAACGGCAAGATCAACGAACAGCGCAAGCGGCTCTATGCTCGGCAGGCCGAACTTGAGTCTGTGTATAAATCCGAGTTGGCCAAGCGGCAGGATCAGATCAACAAGCTGCGCGGCGAACTGGATGCTGCACGGAAGAAGCTGGATGACCGCCAGAAGGCGCTGGTGGGCGCACAGCAGCAGAGGCTCAAACAGGAAGCGGACAAGACGCTCGACAAGCTGCGTCTGAAGTTCTAGCCGCGCACCGTTGCTTCAGTACACAAGACAAGGCCAGCAAAAAGCTGGCCTTGTCGTTTCTGATAAGTCGTGGATTACAGAGGCGGCTGCTTGCCGGTCATGCCGCGATGCAGGACGGGCATCGCGTCGAAAAACTCCTCGCGCGTCACCTTGCCGTTCTTGTCGGCATCGATCTCCTTGAAGTTCCTGGACAGCACGGGCATGTCTTTCACCTCTTTGGCATCCAGGCTGTTGTCCTTGTTGGCGTCTGCCTTGTCGAATACCTGCGCCATGTGCTCGGCGCGCTCCAGCCGGGCGGAGCGGTCATGCTTGCAGGTCATCTCGTCGCCGCTCAATTTGCCGTCCTGATTGGCATCCATCTCTGCGAAGTGTTTGGCCTGCCGCTGGGCGTGATAGCTGTCGAATTCCGATTTGCTGACGGAGCCGTCCTTGTCGGCATCCATGTCCTTGAGCATGTCACCATGATTGCACCCTTTTCCATCGTGATGGAAACCCTGCCCGTGATGGCCTTTGCGAGGGTCGCATTTTTCGCCCTCGGCAAAAGCCAGTGTCGTCGCCAGCGACAGGATGGAAACAGCGGCGATGGATCTGATCGTCTTACTCATGGAACACCCTTTCAAATAAACGAAGTTGCTTCGGTTGAAACACCCTGCCGATGTTTCGGCAGTGAAAAGTCTCGCTGCTTCTTGCAGGCTTCAGAACCACGCATCCGGAAGAAGTTCCGCACCGCCGCATGGCTACCCGGCAGCGGTCGCGGGTGCGGAAGCCGCCAGCATCGCCGCGCGCGACTCGGGCGTCTCCAGGCTGATGCGGCCTATCTTGCCGGCGCGGTATTCGGTCAGCAGGATCATCGCGGCCTTCTCGATGTCCGGCTCGGCGCCCCTGCCTTTGACCAGGCAGCCGCGCTTCTTCGCGATCGCTTCGAGCACGCCCACGCCGTCCATCCCCTCCAGCGAGAGATTGAAACGCGCGGCGAGCAGTTCCGGGTAGCGCGCCAGCAGCGTCGTGGCGAGGTGGATGGCGATCTCGTCCTCGAACACCGCGTTGCGGCCTATCGCATGGATCGCGGCCAGCATGTAGCCGTCCTCGTCGTGTTCGATCTTCGGCCACATCAGGCCCGGCGAATCGGTCAGCGTCATGTGGTCGTTGATCTTGTGGCACTGCTGCGACTTGGTCACCGCCGGCTCGTCGCCGACGTTCGCGACATGGCGCTTGAGCAGCATGTTCATCAGCGTGGACTTGCCGACGTTGGGGATGCCCATGATCATCATGCGCAGCGGCTTGTGGGTGCTGTTGCGGTGCGGCGCGAGCGGCTGGCACAGTCTGGGCACCTTTGCCGCGTCACTGGCGTTCTTGCAGCTGAGCGCCACAGCTTTCACGCCTTCCTGCCGGTTGTAGAAGTCCAGCCAGGCCTGGGTGGCGACGGGATCGGCGAGGTCTGCCTTGTTGAGCAGCTTCAGGCAGGGCCGCTGGCGATGCTCGCGCAGCTCACGGATCATCGGGTTGCAGCTCGCCTCGGGCGCGCGCGCGTCCAGCACCTCGATGACGACATCGGTGAACTCCATCGTCTCGGCCGCTTTTCGGCGCGCCGAGGTCATGTGTCCGGGGAACCACTGTATGCTCATGCGTGTTTGGACTGGATCATCTGAAGCTGGATTTTACCCCGTGCAGCGTGCGACTGGCCGGTAATGCATCAAATTTGACAGGGCCGCACCGCCGGCCGGATAATCGACCCATGAATTCCATGCACAGCCACCAACACATTCGAGCCTGCGTCCGCGCCCACCTGCGCGCGGTGTGGCCGTCCCTGTGTTCGTGGTCTGGAGAGTTGACGATTTAACCGGTTGATTCAGGTAGTTTCCAAAGGCCACAGCATCCCACTGTGGCCTTTTTGTTTTTGTGTCGTTCTGTTCGGAGGGTGATATGTCGCTTCCTGCTGCATTCGTTTCGGTGATCATGATCTGGTCCACCACACCGCTGGCGATCAAGTGGAGCACGCTGGGTGTCGGGGCCAGCTTCGCGGTGCTGTCGCGCATGGCGGTCGGTACACTGCTGTGCGCTGTGCTGCTGGTATTGCTGCGCGAGCGCTTCCCGATGCACCGCAGGGCATGGCAGGCGTATCTGGTCAGCGGCTTGTCGATGTTCGGTGCGATGGCGCTCACCTACTGGTCGGCGCAGTTCGTCAGCTCGGGGATGATCTCGGTGATGTTCGGCCTGTCGCCGCTGCTCACTAGCTTCGCCGCGACGCTGTGGCTGAAGGACGAAGAGGCGCTGACGCCGGCCAGGCTGGCCGGCATGTTGCTGGGCATCGCCGGGCTGGCGCTGGTGTTCCAGGGCGGGTTGGGGCTGGGCGAAGGTGCGCTGCTGGGGCTGGCCGCGCTGTTCGTCGCAGTGGCGCTGCAATCGCTAGGGTTGGTGTGGCTGAAGAAGATAGACGACGACAGTCCGCCGCTGGCGACCACGCTGGGCACGCTGATCGTCGCCCTGCCGCTGTTCCTCGCCTCGTGGGAACTGGCCGACGGTCACCTGCCCGTCATGCTTCCCGACAAGGCGGTCGCTGCGACCCTGTATCTCGCGGCTTTCGGTTCGGTACTGGGCTTCGTGCTGTATTACTACATGATCAAGCACATGGCGGCGGGGCACGTCGCGCTGATCGCGCTGATCACGCCGGTGATGGCGCTGCTGCTCGGCCACGGCCTGAACCATGAGGAGGTGCTGCCACACGTGTGGTTCGGCACCGCGTTCATCCTGTTAGGCCTGTGCATGCACCGCTGGGGCGCGCAGTGGTTAGCCTATCTGCCGGTACGTCGCTGAACGCATATGCCGGCGAGCCTCATCGCGAATCGTGGTCCGGTACCAGCAGCGCAAGCTGTGCCTCGTCGAGATAGCACCACTTCCCCTCGGCCAGGTTCAGTGATTCGAGCCTCAACCCGCCGATCTGCGAGCGGTGCAGCGCGACGCAGTGGTTGCCGGCTGCCGCGAGCATGCGTTTGACCTGGTGGTATTTGCCCTGCTCCAGCACGATCTCGATCCGGTGGCTGCCGGTCATCCGGCAGGTCACCGCCGCAAGCGGCGCGGGTTCATCGTGCAGCTTGACGCCGGACAGCAGCTGCGCGACCAGTTGCGGGGTGACCGGATCGTGGGTCGTGGCAACATAGACCTTGGGGACGTGGTGCCTGGGCGAGGACTGGCGATGGATGAACGGGCCGTCGTCGGACATCAGCAGCAGGCCGGTAGTGTCGTGGTCCAGCCGCCCAACCGGCTGCACGTCGCGGCGGATGAACTGTTCGGGCAGCAGCGTGTGCACGCCGGGGTGGTGGCTGGCCTTGCGCGAACACTCGTAATTGGCCGGTTTGTTCAGCGCGAGGTAGACATGCTTGCGGTAAGTCCACAGTTCGCCGAACAGTTCGAATTCCAGCCCGTCGGTCTCGATCGGGGTGCGGGTGTCGGTGAACAGCGCGCCGGCTATGCGCACCTCGCCGTCGGCGACCAGTTCGCTGCACCATTTGCGGGTGCCGAAGCCCTGCGATTGCAGGATGCGCTCCAAAGTCATTTTGCTCATAGGCGGACTTTAGCAGAAGGTGCGGTGAGTGGTCAGCCCGACCGGCGCTTGCACCTCAAAGTCGGGCGGGACTAAGATGCACCCATGAGCCATTTCCTTCCCTTATCACGCGTCGCCAGGCTGGTTGGGACTACGCGCCATGCGCTGCAGGAGATGATACGCGCCGGCGAGCTGGATACCTTCGACGGCATGGTCGAGTTGAACGAGCTGTTGCGGGCCTTCCCCGACACACGCTGGGAGGATGACGGCGAATACCGCCGCGTCACCGAGATCAAGGAGAAGGCATTCGGCAAGCGGGTGTTCGAGCGGGTGCTGCCGGACAAGGAAGTGCTGGCGGCGCGGTTGTACGAGCTGGGCAAAGATTACGCCGCCACCAGGGCGCTGCTGATGCATTACCGCAATGTGCTGACATGGCTGGACGAGAAGATAGACGAGATCGGGGAAGGCCAGAGTCCAGAGACCCGGCACGCGCTGTATACGGTGCGCGCATTCGTCGCGCGCCACCTCGCCGAGACACCCCCCGATACCGAAAAGATTCAGGCGCTGATCGCGCAGGAAAGGATGCTCAAAATCATGTCGGCACATGTCACGATCCAGCCCAGCGGGCACGAATTCTTTGCTGAGGGGGGCGACACGCTGCTCGAAGCCGCGCTGCGCGCCGGGGTGTCGCTGGAATACGGCTGCAGCAACGGCAACTGCGGCGAGTGCAAGGCGCGGCTGGTGTCGGGCGAGGTGAAAAAAGTCCATGCCCACGACTACGTACTGAGCCAGGCGGACAAGGATGCCGGGATGATATTGCTGTGTTCCTGCGCCGCGGTGAACGATGTGGTGATCGAGGCGCGTGTCGCGGGGACAAAGGACATCCTGGAACAGCGGCTGACCGCCAAGGTTAAGTCGGTCGAGCTGTTCAATCCGCAGGTGGCCGCGTTGCACCTGCTGGCACCGCGCAGCCAGCGGCTGCGTTATCTCGCCGGGCAGTCGGTCAGGTTGTCAGCACAGGGCGTCGGTGGGGAATACGCGATCGCCAGCTGCCCCTGCGAAGAACGGCATATCGAGATCCAGATCGAGCGCGTTCCCGGCGATGCGTTCGCGGAACTGCTGTTCAACGGGCTGAAGGCGAATGACAGCGTCGAGTTGCAGGGCCCGTATGGCGAGTTCGTGCTCGATGACGAGTCTGAGCGCCCCATCGTGTTCGTCGCGTTCGGCATGGGCTTCGCGCCGGTCAAGAGCCTGATACAGCACGTGCAGTCGCTGGACAACGCCGAGTCGGTAGACCTGCACTGGCTGGCCGACGAGGCGGGTCACTATCAGGCCAACCTGTGCCGTGCCTGGACCGATGCGCTGGACAACTTCAGCTATATCCCGCATCCGCAACCCGACAATATCGAAGCGGCCGTGGCCGGTATCGTCCGTGACTATCACGACCTGCACCGCTTCGATGTCTATGCAGCCGGTACGGCGGAGCAGCTGCAAATTGTGAAACGACTGTTTCTGGAACAGGGTTTGCCGGAGCGGCAGTGGCACGCCAGCGCGGCCTGAGCCTACTCGACGAACTCCCCGTCTACATAGAACCACCGCCCGTCCTCGCGGACGAAGCGGCTGACTTCGTGCACCCTGTGGGCGCGGCCGCCTATCCGGTAACGGGCGACGAATTCCACGGTGGCGCTGTCCGTCGATTCCGCGACGTGTTTCCTGATATCGAGGCCTAACCATTTGGGATTGTCAGTGGCGAGGTCGAGGGTGCCGGGGCGCGTGCCGGGGTGCCATGTGGCGAGCAGGTAATCCTCCAGGTCGAGCACGTAGGCGCTGTAACGCGAGCGCATCAGGGAGGCGGCATCCGGTGCCGGTGTGCCGCCGTGGTAGCGCCCGCAACAGCCTGCGTAGTCCGGACTGCCGCAGGGGCAGGGTGAGGGCTTGCGTTTCACGCGTGTTCTGGACGGAATTCGCCGTGCAACACCTGCGGATCGATTTCGACGACGCCGGCATCGCAAGTCACCATCACCTGGCCCTCCTGTATCGTGCATTGCAGCTGCATTGTGCGGCCGGCCAGCGCCGCGAGTGCCTGCGTCGCGTCGCTGTCCAGTCTGAGTACGGTCAGCTTGTTCAGCTGCTGCAGCTTGCTGCGGTTCTCGTTCCACCAGATGTCGGCGGGCCGGCCATAGCTGATTACCACGACTCGCTCGGCACGCCCGCAGGCCTTGCGGATCACGCGCTCGTCGGGCATGCCGACGTTAATCCACAGCTCGATCGCGCCGGTAAGATCCTTCTGCCACAGGTCCGGTTCATCGTCGCCGCTCATGCCCTGGCCGAAGGCCAGCGCCTCGTTGGCATAGAGCGCAAAGGCCAGCAGGCGCACCATCATCCGCTCGTCGGTCACGGACGGATGCCGCGCCAGCGTCAGCCCGTGATCGGCGTAATAGTG
>DASWTZ010000027.1:0-9458 GCA_036401875.1 Gallionella sp. | reverse complement strand
GCGGACTCCGAATTGATACTCACGCGCCTGCGCGCCGAGGGCTACGAGATTTCCGGCAGCTATGACGATGCCGAGCTGGTGGTAGTCAACACCTGCGGCTTCATCGACAGCGCGATCGAGGAGTCGCTCGATGCGATCGGCGAGGCGCTGGCCGAAAACGGCAAGGTGATCGTCACCGGCTGTCTGGGTGCGAAGGGCGATGTGGTAAAGCAAGCGCATCCGAGGGTGCTGGCCGTCACCGGCCCGCATGCGACCAACGAGGTGATGGATGCGGTGCACGAGCACTTGCCGAAACCCCATGACCCCTACCTGGAATTGGTGCCGCCGCAGGGCATCCGCCTGACCCCGAAACATTTCGCCTACGTGAAGATTTCCGAAGGCTGCACCCACCGCTGCACCTTCTGCATCATCCCCAGCCTTCGCGGCGACCTGGTCAGCCGCCCGGTCGGCGAGGTGATGCAGGAAGCGCAGAACCTGGTCAACGCGGGCGTCAGGGAGCTGCTGGTGATCTCGCAGGATACCTCGGCCTATGGCGTGGACGTGAAATACCGCACCGGATTCTGGGGCGGCAAACCGGTCAAGACGCGCATGACCGAACTGGCTGCGGCGCTGGGCGAACTCGGCCAGTCCGGCAAGAAGGTCTGGGTGCGCCTGCACTACGTCTATCCCTACCCGCATGTGGACGAGGTGATCCCGCTGATGGCGCAGGGCAAGATACTGCCCTATCTGGACATCCCGTTCCAGCACGCCAACCAGCGCATCCTTAAATTGATGAAGCGCCCGGCCAGCAGTGAAAATGTGCTGGCGCGCATCAGGAAGTGGCGCGAAATCTGTCCGGATATTACCCTGCGCAGCACCTTCATCGTCGGCTTTCCCGGCGAGACCGAGGAAGAGTTCGAGGAGCTGCTGGACTTCTTGAGGGAGGCGCAACTGGACCGCGTCGGCGCGTTCGCCTACTCGCCGGTCGAGGGCGCGGCGGCCAACGAGTTGCCCGACCCTGTTCCACCGGAAGTGCAGGAAGAGCGCCTCGCGCGGTTGATGCTGCTGCAGGAGGAGATCAGCGAGGCGCGGCTCAAGCGCAAAATCGGCAAGACAATTACCGTATTGGTGGATGAGGTCGACGAGGAGGGGGCGGTCGCGCGCAGTTCCGCCGACGCACCGGAGATCGACGGTCTGGTCTATATCGTGGACGGTCAGGATCTGGCAGTCGGCGACTTCGTCGAGGTGCGTGTCACCGATTCGGATACTCATGATCTGTGGGCGGAGCTCGCGCCGCGATAATCACCGGTTGGCATGGCTGGCAAGGCGATCTAGCAGGTATAATGAGCCGTGCCGAGCGATGTCCGGGAAGGCGTGAATAAACGTTCAATCAAATCTATTCAGACAAGAACCCAACATGACCATGACCAGTAAAAGTGAAGAGTTTGCCGATGAATGGACGACGCTGCTGGAGGACACGCCGCTGTCCGTCAGACAGATCGTCAACGAGCAGATCAACGAGCATTCGGCCAAGCTGGCTGAACTGTTTTATTCGATCATGATGGCCGACCCAGAGGCGAGCGTCTTCCTCAGTCACGACATGGTGAACCAGCGCCTGCACGCCTCGATGCAACGCTGGCTGCGCGAGTTGTATTCCATGGAGCCGCGCGATCCACACGAGATTTACAAGCACCAGTGCCATGTCGGCGAAGTGCATGCCCGTATCCAGCTCCCGTTCACGCTGATCATGCGCGGTGCGCGGCTGCTGCGTTACGCGATCTCCGGCTACCTGGTGGAGTCCAGGCTGGACCGGGGCGACCTGGTGAAGGCGACCAATTACGTTTCCGAGATGATGGAACTGGCGCTGGACGCGATGACGGATTATTACGTCGTCAACGTGGAGCAGAGTGCGCGCACCGACGAGAGCTACCGGATGTTCGCGCTGGGGCAGAACATGGTGGCCGAGCGCGAGAAGCAGCGAGCCGCACTGATGGAGTGGACGCAGAAGATCCTGCTCGGGCTGCTGGCCGGGGCGAAGGAGAGCGAGATTCCCAGCCTGGGCAAATCCTCGTTCGGCCTGTGGCTGCAGCACAAGGCAGCCATCGTCTTCGAATCTGCGCCCGAGCTGGAGCAGATGCGTACCCGCATCGCCGAAGTCGAGAAAAATATCCACCTGAAAGTGGCCGAGTCGCGCCAGAACCCCGGCAATGCCAAGGTGCTGATGCAGGAGATCGAATCCGGTATAGCCGCGATCAAGTCGTCGCTGGGTGGGCTGTTCGACCGCTACATCGAGCTGGATAGTACCCGCGATTCGCTGGCGCTGCTGCTGAACCGGCGCTACCTGCCTTCGGTATTGAAACGCGAGATGACCATGGCCAGACGCGGCAATGCGCGCTTCGCGCTGCTGCTGATCGATATTGATCATTTTAAGGACATCAATGCCACCCACAACCACACGGTCGGCGACCAGGTGCTGCAACTGTCTTCCGAGCTGATCGTCGGCAACGTGCGGGCCGGCGATTTCGTGTTCCATTACGGCGGCGACGAGATCATGGTCGTGCTGGTGGAGATCGACAAGGAAATCGCCCTGCAGGTGGCCGAGAACATCCGCGCCAAGTTCGACGAGATGCCGTTGCAGGTAGAGGGCGGCAAATCGGTCCCCGTCACCGTCAGCATCGGGGTGGCCGCCTACAACGGCCATCCAGACTATGAAACGATCGTCAAGGATGCTGAAGGCGCGCTGCACGAAGCCAAGGAGGCGGGCCGCAACCGCTGCGTGCTGTCGGGCCGCTGATCGGCTGCAAACCGCCATCCGTTGAGATGAGCGAAAACCCCTGTGTTTCATGCGGCGCGTGTTGCGCGCATTTCCGAGTGTCGTTCTACTGGACCGAGGCCGACGATGCGCCGGGAGGACTTGTCCCGGCGGCACTCACCGAGCAGGTGACCCCCCACCTGCGCTGCATGGCAGGAACCCAGGATAGGCCACCGCGCTGTGTGGCGCTCGGCGGCGTTGTCGGCAAGCAGGTGGCCTGCACGATCTACCCGTTGCGTCCCTCACCCTGCCGCGAATTCGATATGTACGAGCCGGACGGTACGGTGAATCCGCGCTGCCGGCGGCTGCGCGAGATGATCGGTCTGTCCTGGCCGGCGTGACTTTCTGACCGAAGGCTCTCGCGTGCGATAGTGCTCTTGCAGTCCTCTACGGGCCAGTAGCCCGCAAATACACGATACACATTATCGAAAACTTCCTGTGACTGGCTATGCTGAATGCCGGGGAAACGTGGATATGTCCGGTGTTTCCTTCGGCAATTTCATCAAGGGCGGTTCGTCATGTCACTGGCAAATTGCGCCAATCACGACAACCATATTCAAACTTTCTGGATAGGATTGGAGAGCACACATGGGATCAATCTACAAAACCACGATGATTCACAACAGCAACCATCCGAGTGCCGGCAGAAAAATCGAGGAATTGCACTCAGCCGAAGAAATCATCCATCACGCCAATGAAGTACTGGCGCAGCAAATGGGCCTGGACCTGTACACTTTTGCCGGACTGGAGGAGGTCGAGGTGCGGGATTTCGACGGCGACTGGATTTATTACGTTGATCAATCCGGGAGGCGGGTGGAATTTTCCGAGAAGTTGCAACTCCAGGCAGCGATAGCGGTTCTCAACTCTAGCGGGCAATATTTTGAAGTGACGCCCATTGAGGAATCCGGCGGGTTGGGCAGCGGTTTTGCCTGAGGCAATGCCTTGCACGGGGCGACGTTGAACAGGATAGCGAACAGGATCAGTTGCGCGGGCCGGCCTGATCGGTTGCCTTGAAAAACGCCACCGCTTCGGTCTCCACACGGGTGCGTTTGAACGGCGGCAGGCTCTGCCAGATGCGCCTGCCGTAATGCTTGGTGATGATGCGCGGGTCGCAGATCATCAGCACGCCGCGGTCGGTTTCGTCGCGTATCAATCGCCCCGCCCCCTGCTTGAGCGTGATGATTGCGCGTGGCAACTGGTATTCCATGAATGCGTTGTGCCCCTGTTTCTTCAGCTGCTCGATGCGCGCGGCCAGCACCGGGTCGTCAGGCGGGGCGAACGGCAGCTTGTCGATGATCACCAGCGACAGCGCCTCGCCGCGCACGTCCACCCCCTCCCAGAACGACTGGCTGCCCAGCAGCACCGCGTTGCCGTGGTCGCGAAAGCGGCTCAGCAGTTCGCTGCGCGAGCCTTCGCCCTGCAGCATCAGCGGGTAGTCCCAGCCGCGCATGTCGAATTCGGCCTTCAGGATGTCGTAGGCGCGCTGCATCGCGCGCAGGCTGGTAAACAGCAGGAAGGCGCGGCCGCGGCTGGCCTCGATCAGCGGCAGCGCGGCGCGCACCACCGCATCAGTGTAGCCCTCGCTGTTCGGTTCCGGCAGGCCGGTCGGCACATACAGCAGCGCCTGCTCGCCATAGTTGAACGGGCTGTCCCAGCAGGCGGTCTGCGCCTTGAGCAATCCCATCTCGGCCTGGTAGTGCGAAAAGTTCTGCTTCACCGCCAGCGTTGCCGACGTGAATATCCACGCGCGGGCGCTGCCGCCGATCTGTTTCTCGAAGATTTCGGCGATAGACAGCGGCGTCGTGTTGAGCTGCAGCGAGTGGTGGAAAACCTCCAGCCAGCGCACATGGCCGGTCTCCTCGCTGGACTGCCAGTGCTTGAGCTGCTGATTGAGCGCTTGCGCACGCTGCCAGCAGTTCTCCAGCCCCTCGCTGCGCTCCGCCTGCTTCTCCAGCAGGCCTGAAAGCTGCGCCAGTTTCTCACTCAGCGTCTTCAGCGCAGGCGTGAATTCCCTGTATCCCTCGGTCGCGCTGGCGGGCATCCGGCCTTCCTTCTTAAACACCAGCCGCAGGTCGCGCGCGGCCTTGTCCAGCTCGTCGCAGGCTTTGGGCAGCGCCGCAAAGTCTTTGGCCGATGCGGCCGTCTCGATGCGCGTGTCGCGCGCCAGATCAAGCAGCAGCGTCGTGGACAGCGTCTCGCCGAAGAACAGGCTCGCGGTTTCCGGCAACTGGTGCGCCTCGTCGAAGATCACCGTATTGCAGGCGGGCAGCAACTCCGCGACGCCCTCGTCGCGCAGCATCACGTCGGCGAAGAACAGGTGATGGTTCACCACGACGATATCCGCCTTCATTGCCTCGCTGCGCGCCTTGAGTACGAAACATTCCTTGTGGTACGGGCACTCCTGGCCGAGGCAATTGTCGCGGGTCGACGTCACCTGGGACCAGATCGACGCGTTCTCGGGCACGTCGGCCAGCCCGCCCTTGTCGCCCGAGTCGCTGACCTGCGCATACTTCTTGATCTTGCCCAGATGCTTGATGTCCTCGCGGGTCTTGAACTGCCCGTCCTGCTCGGTGCGCTCCAGATGGTAGTGGCACACATAGTTCGAGCGTCCCTTGAGCAGCGCCACCGACACCGGCGCGCGCAGCGCATCGCGCACCATCGGCAGGTCCTTCTGGAACAGCTGGTCCTGCAGGTTCTTCGTGCCGGTCGAGACGATCACCTTGCCGCCGTTGATCAGCGCGGGCACCAGATAGGCGAAGGTCTTGCCTGTGCCTGTGCCGGCCTCGACCACCAAGATCGCGTTATCGCGTATCGCCTCCGCCACCTTCAGCGCCATCTCGCGCTGCTGTGCGCGCGGACGGAACGCCGCGACCTCGGTGGCCAGCGGGCTCTGTTCGGAGAAAAAACGTTCGACTTCGGCGGACACGGTGGGGATATGGTTAATTACTGGAGACGGCGTTATAGTGCGGCAGCGATTTTACGCGAGAGATAGTGGTGAATCGCAATTTATTTCCATATAGCAGAATAATGAACCAAACATCATGCAGATTTGGGTAGACGCCGACGCCTGTCCCAAAGTCATCAAGGAAATCCTGTTCCGCGCGGCGGAGCGGCGGCAGATACCGTTGACGCTGGTGGCGAACAAGCTGCTGTATTGCCCGCCTTCCAGGTTGATACGCGCGATGCAGGTGGAGGCGGGGTTCGATGTCGCGGACAACAGGATCGCCGAACTGGTCGGCAGCGGTGACCTGGTGATCACCGCCGACATCCCGCTGGCTGCGCAGGTGATTGAGCGGGGCGCCCATGCGCTGAATCCGCGAGGCGAGTTTTATACCCGGGATACGATCCGGGAGCGGCTGACGATGCGCAACTTCATGGACGGGCTGCGCGCCAGCGGCGTGGAGACCGGCGGTCCACCGGCACTCGGCCAGCGAGACAGGCAGGCGTTTGCGAACCAGCTGGACAGGTTCCTTGCCAGGCACACCGGGCCGGCATGAGCGCCGCAGCCGGCAGGCTAAGGGAAACAGCGCATTGCCAATTGCTGCTTCGGGGCAGAAAATGGCCATTCATCAACGGCGTGCAATCCCGCCGGCACCGGGAGACGCCGATTGTATTCCCCGTTCCTTCAAATAATTTTGCAAGGAGATCATCATGAAAGTCGGAATCCTGGGTTCGGGCGATGTAGCGAAGTCGCTGGCTGGTGGTTTTCTCAAGCATGGGCATGAGGTCACTCTGGGTACGCGCACACCCGGCAAACTCGCCGAATGGGCGAGCGGCCATTCCAATGCGCGCATCGCTGCCTTTGCCGATGCGGCAAAGTTCGGCGAACTGGTTGTGCTGGCAGTCAAGGGCGCGGCTGCGCCGGACGTGCTGCGCCTCGCGGGGGCAGCAAATTTTGCCGGCAAGATCGTGATCGATGTGACGAATCCGATTGCCGATGCACCCCCGGTCAACGGCGTGCTGAAGTATTACACCAGCCTCGACGAATCGCAGATGGAGCGCCTGCAGCGCGAATTCGGCGGCGCGCGCTTCGTCAAGGCGTTCAATTCGGTCGGCAACGCGTTCATGGTGAATCCGCAGTTCAAGGGCGGCAGACCGACGAT
This sequence comes from Gallionella sp., assembly GCA_036401875.1. Taxonomy (GTDB): domain Bacteria; phylum Pseudomonadota; class Gammaproteobacteria; order Burkholderiales; family Gallionellaceae; genus Gallionella. Next base: position 2,564 of record DASWTZ010000027.1, on the reverse strand, counting down.
GTTCATTTGCGGCAATGATGACGCTGCCAAGCAGGTCGTCGGCGGCATCCTCGACCAGTTCGGCTGGGAGGTCGCCGACATGGGCAAGGCCGAAGGCGCACGCGCGATCGAGCCGCTGTGCATACTGTGGTGCATCCCCGGTTTTCTGCGCAACGATTGGGCGCATGCCTTCAAGTTGCTGACCTAGGAGCGTGCATGCAAATCGAGATATGGTCGGACGTGATCTGCCCCTGGTGCTACATCGGCAAGCGGCGCTTCGAGATGGCGCTTGCCGGATTCGAATACCGCGACGAGGTAGATGTGATCTGGCGCAGTTTCGAACTCGACGCCAATTCACCGCGGCAGTATCCGGTTACGCTGGATGAAATGCTTGCGCGCAAATACGGCGTCAGCCTGCAGGAAGCCGTGGCGATGGGCGAGCGTGTTGCCGGCCTCGCCCGCGAGGCCGGGCTGGCGTATCGCCGGGGCGATGCGCGCCCCGGCAACACCTTCGATGCGCATCGCATGCTGCACTTCGCAGCCTCCCGGCAACTGGGCGATCGCGCCACCGAGCGCATCATGCGCGCGTATTTTTCCGAGGCGTTCCCGGTCGGCGACCGCGCCGCGCTGGCGAGACTGGCGCCGGAATTCGGCATTCCGGAGCAGGATGCGCTGGCGATGCTGGAGAGCGATGCCTATGCAGATGCGGTGCGGGACGACGAGTCACGCGCGGCTGGATTCGGCATCTACGGCGTGCCGTACTTCGTATTCGACGAACGTTCCGGCATCTCCGGCGCGCAGCCGGTCGAGGTGTTCGCCGAGGCGCTGAATCAGGTCCGGGCGTCAGCACGGCAGCAGGGCGAAGGAGGTTGAGCGATGGCAAAGAGAAATTTTCCCCTGGCGCGCGTCTACCAGTTGCTCGAACCGGGCCCGGTGGTGTTTGTGACCACTGCGCACAGGGGCAAGATGAACATCATGACCCAGTCGTGGCACACGATGATGGAGTTCGAGCCGCCGCTGGTGGGTTGCGTGATCAGCGGGCGCAATCACAGCTTCGACGCGCTGACGAAGACGAAGGAATGCGTGCTTGGCATCCCATCGATGGCGCTGGCGAAGCAGGTGGTGGGCATCGGCAACTGCTCGGGCAACAAGGTGGACAAGTTCAGGAAATTCAAGCTGACGCCGCAGCCCGCCGCGCAGGTGTCCGCGCCGCTGATCGCCGAGTGCTACGCCAATCTGGAATGCAAGGTGGCAGATACGCGGATGGTGAACAAGTACAACTTTTTCGTGCTGGAGGTGGTCAAGGCGTGGATAGACCCGGCCCAGAAGAACCCGCGCACGCTGCACCATCGGGGCAGGGGGGTGTTCATGGTGGCGGGCGAGTCGATCAGGCTGCCTTCGCGGATGAAGTGAGCGGGTCGTATACTTCGGGCTCGGCTTCAATAACGGAGTTCATCAGTAATGCGATTGTTCGGGAATTTGTTCGGTCGTGACACGGGGCGGGATAGCCCCGGGCTGCTGACCGCGATCGACCGCGCCGTCACGACAGTCGAGCCGCTGCTCAGGCAGGCTAAAGGCTACCCCGACCATTACCGCAAGCCTGTCGCCACCGCGCTCGATTACGTGCGGGGCCTAGCGGCCAGCGTGCCCGGCCCGGTGCTGGTAGATCGCGAGTCCTATGCACGGGATGCCTTCGTTCATGCATTGTTTCCGGACGTCGATTATGTCGGAGAGGCGATCTGCTCCAGCATGGCGCTGCAGCAATACCTGCACGATTTTCCCGCCAGTCGGGAGTTGTATGCGCTGATGGGGATGCGGCGTTTCGAGAAGTCCGTGGTGGGGATGCAGCTGTCCGGCGAGATGGTGCAGCACGATGTCGCGCAGCAGGCGGTCTATTTCACCAGCCACACGATCGAGAATCCGGCGCCCAGCGAACAGCAGGCCAGGGAGTTGGTCGCGATGAGTTTTTTCGACAGCCTGACGGGCAGGGTGAAGCAGCGCGCGTTGCAGCGCAGGCAGGACAGGCAGGCGCAGATGCTGGAAAAAGACCTGCTGATGGGCCGGCTGCGCACGGCGGATGCCCGCGAGAGGCCCGCGTTTGAGGCGCAGTTGGCAGAAATCCTGAAGAACCTGCAAGCCAGCTACGGCCCACTGGAGCCAGCGCACTACATCGAGGACTTCGAAGCCGTGCTGCTCCACCCCGAAATGTTCCTGCGGCTGGACCAGACCCCCATCGTCATCGACAGCATGGGCATACGCAGGACGGGGGGTGGCGCCGGCAGCGGCAACGCGATCATGTTCAACGACCTGATCGGTTATGACCGGCGCGACTGGACCGTGACGATGGTGCGTTGCAGCAACCTGCACAAGGAGTCATTCGCGGCCAAGCTGGACAGGGCCTATCGCAGGCTGGCGATCTGAAGCGCTTCAACTGGTGAAACTAGTCGGGCGATGCGGGTTGCTCGGCTGCGGTCACCGCACTTTCTATCCTGGCGGCCTCGCTGTCAGCAGACGCGGCAGGTGTTTCGGCCGGCTCCGTAACCGTCTCAGCGGGTGGGGGCGGAAAATGCACCGGTTCCAGCATG
>DASWTZ010000026.1:0-16069 GCA_036401875.1 Gallionella sp. | reverse complement strand
AGAAGTTGACGCAAGCACTGGCCCGAAAATCTGACAGGGGGGACTATGGCACTGGTAAGACCGCATGGTGGAGGTGGGCTAACCCCCCTTCTGCTCGAGGGTAAAGCACGCACGGATGAACTCAAGCGCGCCAGCACGCTGACGCAGATCAGGGTCAGTTCCCGTGAAAAAGGCGACATCATCATGCTGGGCATCGGCGGGTTCACCCCGCTGAACGGCTTCATGAGCCACACTGATTGGCAGGGCGTGTGCGACGGGATGAAGCTCGCCAACGGCCTGTTCTGGCCGATCCCGATCACCCTCTCCACCGACGAAGTCACTGCCGACGGCATCCGGACCGGTTCGGAGATCGCGCTGACCGATCCGGACAACGGCGAGATCCTCGCCACGATGCAGGTCACCGAGAAATACAAAATCGACAAGGCGCACGAGTGCGCGACGGTGTTCAAGACCACCGACCTGGAACATCCCGGCGTCAAGATGGTGATGGAGCAGGCGGACGTCAACCTCGCGGGGCCGATCAAGGTGCTGTCGCAGGGTGGCTTCCCCGAGAAATACGGCGAGCTGTTCCTGTCGCCGAAGCAGACCCGCGATCTGTTCGAGAAGCTGGGCTGGAGCCGCGTCGCCGCGTTCCAGACGCGCAACCCGATGCACCGCTCGCACGAATATCTGGCCAAGGTGGCGATCGAGACCTGCGACGGCGTGCTGATCCACTCGCTGCTCGGCAACCTCAAGCCGGGCGACATCCCCGCCGAGGTGCGCGCCGATGCGATCGGCACGCTGGTGGAAAAATATTTCGTCAAGAATACCATCGTGCAGGCGGGCTACCCGCTCGACATGCGCTACGCCGGCCCGCGCGAAGCCCTGCTGCATGCGCTGTTCCGCCAGAACTACGGCTGCTCGCACCTGATTGTCGGCCGCGATCATGCGGGCGTGGGCAGCTACTACGGACCGTTCGACGCGCATCACATCTTCGACGAGCTGCCCGCCGGCTCGCTGGAAACCCAGCCGCTGAAGATAGACTGGACCTTCTGGTGCTACAAGTGCGGCGGCATGGCCTCGGCGCGCACCTGCCCGCACGACGAAGCGGACCGCCTGCTGGTCTCCGGCACCAAGCTGCGCAAGTGGCTGTCGGAGGGCGCCGAGGTGCCGGCCGAATTCAGCAGGCCGGAGGTACTGGAGATATTGCGCGCCTATTACGCAAGCCTGGAATCGCACCAGAAGGTGGAAGTAAAGCTGAGCGGACACTCTGCACGCTAGCAGCCACACCGCTCGAGCCGGTGAGGAACTGAAGTATCATTGACTATTTTTTACTGAGGAGGACCCGATGTTCACGAGCAACCCCTTCGCCACACTCCCGGAAATCATCACACCCGCGATGATGCAGGGCTATATCGTCCTGATGGTCCTGCTGGTCATGGGCGGGACGATACTCGACATGCTGCACAAGAAGAGCGCGAAATACTTCTTCGAGAATGCGAAGAAGGCGCAGAAGAGCGCAAAACGCACTGTGAGCGGCGGCGAGAAGGCGGCACTCGCCGTTTCCGTGCTGGTCAACGAAGTGATGACCGCCGGCGAATTCAGCAATCCGCAACGCAGGCTCTCTCACCTGCTGATGATGTACGGGTTCGCCATATTCGTGTTGACCACCGCGATCATGATCTTCTCGCCCGGTTCCACCTCCACCCTGCTGCCACAACTGTGGCACCTCGGTGCGCTGATGCTGGCCGCCGGTGGGTACTGGTTCTGGATCGTCATCCGCGTCGATGTATCTGCAGAAGGTCTGTCGTGGTTGCGCTTCGAGCGTGCCGACCTGTTCATCGTCTCGCTGCTCGCCACCTCGACCTTCGCCCTGATCTGGTCGTTCACCGGCGGCGGGTTGACCATCTACTTCGCCCTGTTCATCCTGGCCAGCACCGTGCTCTTCGGTGGCGTCTACTGGTCCAAGTTCGCCCACATGTTCTTCAAGCCGGCGGCGGCACACCAGAAGAAGATCATCATGGCCGACGGTGGGCGCGAGAACTTGCCGCCCGACTACGACCTGACCGATCCCGAGGTGCAGCGCAAGTTTCCGGATATTCCCATGTATATGGGCAAGAACCCGCCCAACATGGGATTGTGCATCAAGGCGGAACGCGCGAAACACTACTGACACCGACCAGACGACAATCAACAGGGAGAAAAATAAATCATGCCAACCTTTGTATATATGACGCGTTGCGACGGCTGCGGTGAATGCGTGGACATCTGCCCGTCCGACATCATGCACATCGACAAGAAGCTGCGCCGCGCCTACAACATCGAACCGAACATGTGCTGGGAGTGCTACTCCTGCGTGAAGGCCTGCCCGCACCAGGCGATCGACGTGCGCGGCTATGCCGACTTCGCCCCGCTGGGCCACTCGGTCCGTGTGATCCGCGACGAGGAGAAAGGCACCATCGCTTGGCGCATCAAGTTCCGCAACGGCAAGAAAGACATGGAGCTGCTGGCCCCGATCACGACCAAGCCATGGGGCTCGGCGACACCGGACCTCGCAAAGGTGCCCGCGCCCAGCAAGGAGATGCGCGACAGCCAGCTGCTGTTCAACGAGCCGAAATACATCCGCATGGATGATGGCGGATTGCACACCCTGCAATCCAATGGCCTGGAAATCAAGAAGGGAGTGCAATACTGATGAGCTACTCGACTATCGTTGAAGACAATATCGACATCCTGGTGGTCGGGGCCGGCTTGGGCGGTACCGGCGCGGCATTCGAGGCGAGATATTGGGGGCAGGACAAGAAGATCGTCATCGCCGAAAAGGCGAACATCATGCGTTCCGGCGCGGTCGCGCAGGGCTTGTATGCGATCAACTGCTACATGGGCACCCGCTTCGGCGAGAACAATCCCGAGGACCATGTGCGCTATGCGCGCATCGACCTGATGGGCATGGTGCGCGAGGACCTGCTGTTCGACATGGCGCGCCACGTGGACTCCACCGTGCACAACTTCGAGGAATGGGGCCTGCCCATCATGCGCGACGAGAAGCGCGGCAAGTTCCTGCGCGAGGGCCGCTGGCAGATCATGATCCACGGCGAATCCTACAAGCCCATCGTAGCCACAGCAGCCAAGAAATCCGCCGATAAGGTATTCAACCGCATCTGCGTGACCCACCTGCTGATGGACGAGTCCAAGGAAAACCGTGTCGCGGGGGCCGTGGGATTCAACGTCCGTACCGGCAACTACCACGTGTTCAAGTCCAAGACCGTGATCTGCGGCGCGGGTGGCGCATCCAACATCTTCAAACCGCGCTCCGTCGGCGAGGGTGCGGGCCGCGTCTGGTACGCCCCGTGGTCTTCGGGTTCCGCCTACGGCCTGATGATCGAGGCCGGCGCGAAGATGACCCAGATGGAAAACCGCATCGTGCTGGCCCGCTTCAAGGACGGTTACGGCCCGGTCGGCGCCTACTTCCTGCACCTGAAGACCTACACCCAGAACGCCTATGGCGAGGAGTACGAGTCCAAGTGGTTCCCGGAGCTGCAGAAAATGGTTGGCAAGGAATACCTGGACCCGGAAGTCTCGCACAGGACCCATCGCCCGATCCCGACCTGCCTGCGCAACCACGCGATCATCTCCGAGGTAAACGCCGGTCGCGGCCCGATCCACATGGTGACCATGGAAGCCTTCCAGGACCCCCATCTCGAAGAGATCGGCTGGCACAACTTCCTCGGCATGACCGTGGGTCAGGCCGTGCTGTGGGCTGCCACCGACGTGGATCCCAAGTACGAGAACCCCGAGCTGACCACCTCCGAGCCGTATGTGATGGGTTCGCACGCGACCGGCTGCGGCGCATGGTGTTCCGGGCCGGAAGACATTTCGCCGGAAGAATACTTCTGGGGCTACAACCGCATGACGACCATCGAAGGCCTGTTCGGCGCGGGTGATGCGGTCGGCGGCACGCCGCACGCCTTCTCGTCCGGCTCCTTCACCGAAGGCCGACTGGCGGCCAAGGCGGCCTGCAAGTACATCGACGACGGCAAGGCTGAAGGCATCCGCGTCTCCGACGCGCAGATCGCCCGTCGCCGCGAGCAGATCTACAAGCCGCTGGAAACCTACCGAGTGTTCAGCAATGAGGTGGTCGCAGGCAGCGTCAACCCCAACTTCATCAACCCGCGTCAGGGGCTGGATCGTCTGCAGAAGCTGATGGACGAGTACTGCGCCGGTTTCGGCGTCAATTACATGACCAACGACAAGCTGCTGAACATCGGCCTGAAGAAGATGGCGATCCTGGGCGAGGACCTGGAAAAGGTCGCCGCGTCCGACATCCACGAGCTGCTGCGTGCCTGGGAACTGAAGCACCGCTTCCTGACATCCGAGAGCGTGTTCCACCATACGCTGTTCCGCAAGGAAACGCGCTGGCCGGGTTACTACTACCGTGGCGACGTGATGAAGCTGGATGACCAGAACTGGCATGTGCTGACGGTTTCGCGCCGCGACCCCAAGACAGGAGACTATACGATGGAGAAGGCACCGCTCTATCACTTGGTGGGCGATGTGGAGAAAGCGCCGCCCGTAGACCACCACTGACCGATGCGGGCTTGATCTCCCGGTTTTGCCTGTGCAAACATACCGGCGATAACGAGTCAGCGCATCGATAGAGGACCGGCATCGTTCATGTTGGTCCTCTTTTTATCTGCCCCGCAGGGGGAAACAATGGATGAAATGGAGCCGGATTGATGAACATCATCGACAAGACCGATGAAGAAATAAAAGCGATCGCCGACACCATGTGGGCGGATCTGGTCAAATACTCTAACGAGGGAAACTATGGTGCTTTCACGCGCCATTTTTCGAGCTCGTTCATCGCGGGCGCGAACGAGGTCGAGATGGGCAAACAGTTCGCGCGCAGCGAACTGGCCAAGAACCTGTCGCCGGACTATGAGTACCTGGGCATCATCCGCCGCGGCGAGCACGTCACCGTGCTGTACAAGCAGCGCAGCACGAGAAAGCCCGGCGAATGGCTGGGCCGGCTGGTGCTGGGTTATGAGAAGGACAAGGTGCGAATCTTCGGCGCCACCCTGTTCTAGGACAAGGCAGAATACATGTCAGATACGATAGCAGACGAAAAGTATGTCGAACTGAATTACCGGGTCGTCGACAACAAGACCGGGGACGTGCTGGTCACGGTGGATTATCCGATCGGCTATGTCCACGGCGTGAACGACGTGATGTCCGAAGAGGTGACCCGGGAGCTGTATGGCAAGAAGGTCGGTGACATCATCGAGGTTCCCATCGACACCACCCGCCTGTACGGCGAGCGCGATGAGTCGCTGGTGTTCACCGATCGCATCGAGAACGTCCCGGAGGAATACCGTGAGCTCGGCATGACCATCACGATGGAGAACGAGAAGGGCGAGCCGCGCAACTTCATCGTCACCCGCCTCGACGAGCAGACCCTGACCGTCGATGGCAACAACCCGCTGTGCGGCCGGGAAGTCACCTTCGTGCTGGAAGTGCTGTCCATCCGTGATGCGACCGAAGAAGAGATCGAGCTGGGCGGGCCGGTCGGCGCCGATCCCGAGCTGAACGAGATACTCGAACGGGCACGATGAAGCGCTCTACCCTCTACCCGCTCTATCCCGCAAACAAGGCGCTGGAACGCGCCATCGCGAACGCACTGAGCCTGTTGACTGACGAAGCCGCCGCCGCGGCCATTCCCGATACGCAGGTCGCTGTTGCGGACAACTTCCGTCACACACGCGGCAATTACGAGCAGCACCGTTTCAGCACCCGGATCTTCGAGCGCCTGCGCAAAGCGATTGAAGCGTCTCTGGTGGACACTGCGGCCTCCAATGGCAGCCGCGACCGGGCCGGGACGCTGAACGACCTCGGCAACCTCCTTGCCGCACTGGGTCAGCAGCGTAGGGATGCGGCATTGTTTGAACAGGCCATCCGGTGTTTCAACCAGGCATTGGATAGCAGCACGCAGGAAGACTCGCCGCAGGAATGGGCCGCCACGCACTACAACCTGGCCACGGCCAACCAGGCACTGGGCCGCTTGCTGGAAGCCACGAATCCGCTGAAGCTCGCAGTCGATGCCTATACCAATGCCCTGCTGGTCTGGACGCGGGAGGCTTGGCCGGAAGACTGGATGCACACGATGCATCAGCTGGGGGCGACGCTGTATACCCACGGAATGCTGCTCAACGGTAACCGCCAGCTCCAGAAGTCCGTGGTCGCCTACAAGAACGCGCTGGCCGCGCTCGACGCGGACAATTACGCGCTGGAACTGACCGCCACCCATAACAACCGGGCCATCACGCTGCACCATCTGGGCGAGTCGGAAGCGAACCCGGACCGCCTGAAGGAGGCGCTCAATTCATACGAAAAGGCATTGACAGTCAGCATGGAGCAGCAGCTGCCGATCCATGTGGCGGTCATCTGCCGGGTCAACAAGGCGACCGCGCAAAATGCGCTGGCGCAATTGACCAGCGATGCCGTGCTGGCGGAAGCAGTCGCGGACGAGTTCGAGGTAATCGTGGAATGCTTCCGTCACGCGCTGCAACCGCTCTGCCTGAAGCACTGCGAGGAACAGCTGGAAATGGCACGGTCGCAGCCGCGAGTATTCAGCAGCTAGCTGCCGGGAGAGAGATCAGATGCGCTCGGAAAGCCTGTGTTCCACCTCGATGAAAGCGCCGGTATCCGCGAGGAAGCGGATCGTGCGCGCGCCGAAGCCGACTTCCGGTCTGGCTTCGCCCTTGTCGATAGACAGTGTCAGCGCCACCCCCAGCCGGGGAGACAGATTGTGGCTCTTGCACACCTCGACGATCTTTTCCCTGATCGGTTCGAGCTGTTTGACCAGGCTGTCCGTCAGGGCGAACACGTCCACCGCGCCGGATGCGGTCTCGGTCGACAGCTCCCAGGCACTGATCACGGGTTTGTCGAGGCCGCTGTATGCACCTGCCGCATCGACGGAGGTAGGCTCGATCCCGAGCAGGCGCGTGATGTCGTCGGGGTTGAAGTGATAACCCAGCAATGCAAAGTAAGCCCGTCCTTTATTCGATGCCAAGATGGTTTCCTCGTCGAAGATTATGGTCGGAGTATAACGTACCGGAAGAGGTGTTTTGCCGATGTCTGAAACCACACAAGAAGTGAAGCGGGACCCCAACGATCCTTGCCTGTTCTGCAAGGATCCGCGCGGTGTGTCCATCATGCATGAGCTTGCCTACAGCGCCCGGGATACCTACCCGACGAGTCCGGGGCACACCCTGGTCATCCCGCGGCGCCATGTCGCCAGTTTCTTCGACCTGACGTCGGAAGAGGTGGCGGCCTGCATGGGCCTCCTCCAGGAGGAAAAAAGACGCATCGATGCCGAGTTCCATCCGGACGGCTACAACGTCGGCGTCAATGTCGGGCCGGCAGCCGGACAAAGCATTTTCCACGTGCACATCCACCTCATCCCCCGCTACAGGGGAGATGTCGAGAACCCGCAGGGGGGCGTGCGGCATGTGCTTCCGAAGAAGGCACATTACACGCGGAAATAGTATGATTGCGCCAAGACCGCGAGCGCCGGATGGCTGTCGATATTCCGCCCGCTCGCGTTTTCAGGGCACCGTTTTCTACAACCACAGAGGAGATAGGATCATGAGCGATGACAAGAAGCCTTTTACCCGCCCCAAGGTTCCCGACGGCCACGCATTCCACGTGACCACCCGTCAGAAGGAAATTGTCCCCGGACAGTTCTTCGTGGGCTATGAAACCATCTGGGAACCGCACCAGAAAGAGGTGCCTTACACCACGCCCAAGAAGCCCTGACACCAGTCGGCCGCGCACTGCCCCAAGGGATGCGCGGCTACTGAATTTGTGACAACACGCTTGTTCATGGCGTGTTTTTTTTGACTGCGAGACGGCGATCCTTCATGGTTTGCCGACACTCTTCGCAGCCTCGTTCCCGGCGAACGCTCCCATCCAAACAAGACAGTTGCCTTGAAACGGCATAAGGCGTTTAATCCTCCCCAGAATAGAACACACCAGAATATGAACGCATCCGATACTTCGACATGACGACCAAGCTTAACCCCTCCGAACTGAGACTGACGATCACACCCGACACGCTGAATTTTTCCGACACGTCAGAATTGACCGAGTACGCCTTGCCGTGGATCGGGCAGGAACGCGCGGAGACCGCGGCGCGTTTCGGACTGGGCATGGACCAGCGCGATTACAACCTGTTCGTGCTGGGCGAAGTCGGCAGCGGACGCTCCTCGCTGCTCAAGCAGGCGATGCATGCCGCCGCCTCGACCCGCGCCGTCCCGCCGGACCTGTGCTATCTGTACAACTTCGACGCACCGGAAAGGCCCCGCGCGCTGCGCTTGCCCGCCGGACAGGGCCGCCAGTTCCGCCAACTGATGGCGCGCATGACCCGGGCGCTGGAGACGGAGATCCCGCTGCGCCTGAACGGGCAGGATTTCAAATCCGAAAGCGAGCGCATCGAGAAATCCTACAAGGCCGAAGAGGCCAAGGCCTATGCGGAACTCGACGCCTATGCCGAAGCCCGCCAGTTCACGCTGCACCGCGAGGATGGCCGCCTGGTCTTCACGATGCGCAGCGCCAAGGGACGCGCGCTGACCGAGAACGAAGTGCTCGCGTTGCCCAAGGAACGCCGCGCCGAAATCGACCGGGCGGAACAGGAGCTGCGCACCGAGATCAATCGCTATTTCGAGAAAGTGCGCCCGCTGGCCCGGGCGATGGGCGAGTCGCTTGCGTCATTGCAGCGCCAGGTGGTGAAGCCGCTGCTCGATCACGAGATACAGGAGATCCGGCTCAGCCTGAAGAAACAGATCAAGGATTCTGTCAAGCTCGGAAACTACCTGGACCAAGTGATGCACGACGTGCTGGAGAACCTGGAGCTGTTCAAGGTCGCGGACACCGATGACGACATCCGCCGCGATGCGCTCGGGATCGTGCTGGCCCGCTACCGCGTCAACCTGATCGTGGACAACGACGGCCTGAGCGGCGCGCCGGTGATCGTCGAGGACAACCCGTTGTTCCGCTCGCTGTTCGGCGGCATCGAATACCAGTCCGAAAATGACGTGTTGGTGACCGACTTTTCGCGCATCCGCGCCGGCAGCCTGCAAAAGGCGCACGGCGGCTACCTGATGCTGCACCTGCGCGACCTGCTGGCCGATGGCCTGGTGTGGGAGAAGCTGCGGCGCTTCCTGCGCAGCGGCAGGTTGCAGATCGAGGAACCGGGCACCGCATTCACGCCGATCGCGATGGTGTCGCTGGAACCCGAGGCACTGGATATCGACGTCAAGATCGTGCTGGTCGGTTCGCGCGAACAGTATTACGAATTGCAGGAGGGCGACCCCGAGTTCGCGCGCAGCTTCCGCGTCAAGGTCGATTTTGCCGACAGCTTCACATCCGGCGCGGACACCCGCCGCGCCGCCGGCATATTCGTCGCACACACATGCCGCGACCTCGGACTGCCGCATTTTTCCGCCGCTGCCGTGGCGCGCCTGCTGGAAGATGGGCATCGCGAGGTGGACGACCAGACGCGCCAGAGCGCCAACTTCGCCCGCACCGCCGCGTTGGTAATGGAGAGCGCCGCACATTGCACCGCCCGCACCGGCCGGATGGTCGAAATCCCGCTCGTCGAAGTGCAGGATGTCGAAGCCGCACTGGCCGCGCGCAACAAGCGCCACGACTATCCGGACCAGCGGCTTCAGGAAGCCATCGCCGAGGGGGAATTGCTGATCAGCGTGCATGGCGAGAAGCCCGGCCAGATCAACGGGCTGACAGTCGTGGACCTGGGCGACTACCGCTTCGGCTTCCCGGTGCGCGTCTCGGCGCGCTGCCATGCCGGCGAGGACGGCCTGGTCAACATCGAGCGCGAAGTCGAAATGTCGGGACCGATCCACGACAAGGGGGTGCTGATCCTGCAGAACTACCTGTCCGGGCTGTTCACGCATAACACCCCGCTCGCGCTCAACGCTTCTATCGTATTCGAACAGGAATACAACGGTGTGGAGGGCGACTCGGCATCCTGCGCCGAACTGTATGCGCTACTCTCCGCGCTCGCTGGCGTACCGCTCAGGCAGGGCATCGCGGTGACCGGCGCGGTCAACCAGCACGGCGAAGTGTTGCCGGTGGGCGGCATCAACGAAAAGATCGAGGGATATTTCCGCACCTGCGAAAAGATCGGGCTGGACGGCAACCAAGGGGTGCTGATCCCGCACCGCAACCGCCGCCATCTGATGCTGGACCACAGGGTCATCGAAGCCGTCGAGCAGGGCCTGTTCCACATCCACACCGCAGAGCATGTAACAGCAGGCATCGAGCTGCTCACCAGCATGCCCGCCGGCACCGCCAACGCCGCGGGCGTCTACCCGCGCGGCAGCGTGCTGGGCCACGCGCAGAAGACGCTGCTGGCCTTCCGCCGCGCCTGCCAGGAAACCGGCAACACCCGGACCGTGCACAAACACCTGCATTAACCGAGCTTTTCCAGTGGGTTCCCGCGAAGAAAGACTAACGTGAATCCATCATTGCAATAAAATTGCGCCATGCCTTCCAAGAGCGCAAAAAACAAGAACCGCAAACAGCACCGTAGCACGGCGAATGGCTGGTTGACCTTCGGCCGCTTCCTGCCTTGGCTGGTGCTGGCCGTATCGCTGGCGGCCACCTACCATCTATGGAGAAACGCGCAGAACCACACCACCGAGGTCCTCCAGGCCGATTTCGATTTCCGGGTGCGCGAAGCACAGGGGCATATCGAAGAACGCCTGCAGGCGTATGAATACATCCTGCGCGGCGCGCAGGGCCTGTTTGCCTCCTCGAACCTCGTCAAGCGCGACGAGTTCCATGCCTATGTCACCAACCTGCATCTGGAAGAGGACTACCCCGGGATACAGGGGGTGGGATTCTCGCTGATCGTACCGCCCGAACAGAAAGAGCGGCATATCGCCGCGACCCGCAAGGAGACCTCCCGGAAAGGCTACCCTGCATACACCATCCGGCCGGAAGGCAGGCGCGACCTGTACACCTCCATCATCTATCTCGAACCGTTCGTGGGGCGGAACCTGCGCGCCTTCGGCTACGACATGTATTCCGAAACGGTGCGCCGCGCGGCGATGGAACAAGCCCGCGACACCGGTACGGCCAGCATATCCGGCAAGGTGCGGCTGGTGCAGGAAACCGAACGGGACGTGCAGGCCGGCTTCCTGATGTACCTGCCGGTGTACCGCAACGGCGTAGTGCCAGTCACGGTTGCCGAACGCCGCGCCAATATCGTCGGCTGGGTCTACGCGCCGTTCCGGATGCACGACCTGATGCACGGCATCGAGGGTGAACGTTCCACCGAACTCGACATTGAGATCTATGACGGCGAGGAGCTGTCGGAACAATCCTTCATGTACGACACCAACAATAGCCCCGGCGATCATGCCAACGCGCGGTTCCAGTCCGTCGTGCCTATCCATATCGCCGGACATCACTGGACCGCTGGACATCGCTGGACGCTGCTCATCCATTCCTATCCTGCTTTCGAAGCGCGGCTGGGCGGGCACAATGCTGAGTTCACCGCCCTCGCCGGCATCGGCGCCAGCCTGCTACTGGCACTGCTGACCTGGTCGCTGACGCAGGGGCGGGAACGCGCCGAGCGCGCCGCCCGCGAGATGAACCGGGAGCTGATACGGAGCGAGGAACGCGCCAGGCAGGCGATCACCGCATCGCATTCGGCCCTGTGGGACTACGACGTGGCGACCGGGCGGGTGTACCTGTCGGAAGGCTGGGCGCAACTCCTCGGCGGGGAGCAGCAGCCCACCGATACCACAATCCAGGAGCTTGCCTCGCTGGTGCCGCATGAAGAACAGGCCATGGTCAGGACCGCGATCGTGGATGCAATGAAGGGACAGGGCTCCTCCGCCTATCAGGTTACCCACCGGGTGAGGAAGTTCAATGACGGATATATCTGGGTGCTCAGCGAAGGACGGGTCACCGAGCGGGACCGGGACGGCCGCGCGTTACGCATGGTGGGTACCAACCGCGACATCACCGAACGCAAGCTGGCCGAGGAATCCCTGAGAAAACTCTCGCTGGCCGTCGAGCAAAGCCCCAGCTCGATCATCATCACCGACCTCAACGCAAATATCGAATACGTCAACGAGGCCTTCGTCAGGACAACCGGCTACCGCCAGGACGAGGTGATCGGCAGGAATCCGCGCCTGTTGCGCTCGGGCAAAACGCCCCTGTCGTCCTACCGGGAAATGTGGGCCAGCCTGACCAGCGGGCAGACTTGGCGAGGCGAATTCATCAACTTGCGCAAGGATGGCAGCGAATACATCGAGGCAGTGCTGATGTCGCCGGTGCGCCAGTCCGACGGGAGCACCACCCACTACCTGGCGATCAAGGAAGACATCACCGAGCGCAAGTCTGCCGAACGCAAGCTGGTCAAAAGCGAGGCCAGCCTGCGCGCAATCCTGGACAACGTGCCCTACCTGATCTGGCTGAAGGACACGGAAAGCCGCTTTATCGCCGTCAACCAGGCGTTCTTCAGGACCACCGGGCTGCCCAGCATCGAAGATGTGCCGGGCAGGACCGACTTCGACCTCTGGCCCAAGGCGCTGGCGGAAAAATACCGCGCCGACGATGCCGAGGTGATGGCTACACGCCAGCAGAAACTGACCGAGGAAAGATCGCTAGACAACGACCGGGTGACCTGGATTGAAACCTTCAAGGCGCCCATCCTCGACAAGGACGGCAACCTGATCGGCACCACCGGATTTTCGCGGGACATCACCGAACGCAAGCAGACCGAGGAGACGGTACGGCACATGGCGCACTTCGATGCGCTCACCGACCTGCCCAACCGCGTGATGCTGTCCGACCGCATCGGGCAATCGCTGGTAATGGCCAAGCGCGACCGTACGCATCTGGCCATCGTGCTGCTCGACCTCGACAAATTCAAGCCGATCAACGACACCTACGGACACGCCGTGGGCGACCTGCTGTTGCAGGAAGCCGGAAAACGCATGCGGGACTGCGTGCGCGAATCCGATACTGTTTCCCGGCTGGGCGGCGACGAATTCGTGGTGCTGCTGCCGGTCATCGAGACCGCGCACGACGCCCAGTCGGTTGCTGAAAAGATCCTGCACGCACTCAACCAGCCGTTCTACCTGGCGGGGCACAGGCTGGAAATCTCGGCCAGCATGGGCATTTCGATCTACCCGCAACACGGGCACGACGAGACCGAACTGGTCAAGAATGCCGACATCGCGATGTACCAGTCCAAGAAAGACGGCCGCAACAACGTCAAGCTCTACGAGCCCGGCATGGAGGGGGGCAGCGCTTAGACGGAAACGGCAAGCACCCGGTACGAACCGCCGGGCCAAACAGGTATAAAATTCCTGCAGCATCATCGATGTGTCAAACCCGGAGGTTATTATGACGACCATCCCCCAAACCCCGCCCGACTATGACCGGACGCGTGTGATAGAACGCCCCGACGGTTTTTACTGGCAGGATAAAGCGGGCGACGACCTGTATGGCCCGTTTGCCTCGCTGCTCGATGCGGTGCAGGACATGCAGAACCACGACGGCAACGGCTATGCGGAAGGCGAGTCTCTGGAAGAGGCTGAGGCCGAGATCGGCATCGCCGACTGGACGGACCCGGAAACCGGCGAACCGGCCGAAGGCGTGCAACCGCACCTGAGCGAAGAGTAGCACCGCCAGCACACCCCGCGACAGCGCCATGAGCAACTTCATCGTGGTCAACAACCCACGCGACTGGCCGCTCGATGTACCCGGCGTAACCGTCGTCCCCGCGCGCGCCTACCTAACCGACCCGGCCTACGGCGGCGACAGTTCCGCGCGCGTGTTCAACCTGTGCAGGAGCTACCGCTACCAGACGCTGGGATACTACGTCTCGCTGCTCGCTGAGGCGCGCGGCCACAAACCGCTGCCGTGCGCCAGCACGATTGAAGACCTTAAATCGCAGAACATGGTCAGGCTGCTGACCGAAGGGCTGAACGAACTGGTCCAGAAGTCGCTCAAACCGATCAGGTCGGACAGCTTCGAGCTGGACATCTACTTTGGCCACAGCGCGGCGGGTCGCCACGGGCAGCTCAGCCGCCAGCTGTTCAACCTGCTGCATGCCCCGCTGCTGCGCGCGCATTTCACGCGCGGCGACCATCATTGGCGCATCCGCAGCGTGCGCCCGATCGCCGCCAGCGACATTCCGCAGCAGCAGCAGGCATTCGCCGTGCAGGCGACCACTGATTATTTCATCGGGCGCAAGCCGCGCCCCCGGAAACTCGCACCGCGCCACAGTCTGGCGATCCTGCATGACCCGGACAACCCCGAACCCGCGTCGAATCCCAGGGCGCTGCAACGGTTCGAACACGCCGCGCATGCTCTGGGCATGCATGTGGAATTCATCACCCGGGCAGACTACGGTAGGCTGGCCGAGTTCGACGCGCTGTTCATCCGCGACACCACCTATGCCAACCACTATACGCACCGCTTCTCTCGCCGCGCCGCCGCCGAAGGGCTGGTGGTGATCGACGAGCCGGACTCGATCCTCAAGTGCAACAACAAGGTCTACCTCGCCGAGATCCTCGCACGCCACCGCATCCCCGCGCCCAGGACGCTGCTGGTACATCGCGACAACGTGGGGCACATCATCCCCGCACTGGGCCTGCCCTGCGTGCTCAAGCAGCCGGACAGCTCGTTCTCGGTCGGGGTCGTCAAGGTGGAAACGGCCGAGGAACTGCCCGGGAGGGTCAACGGCCTGCTCGACAAATCCGAGCTGATCGTTGCACAGGAATTCCTGCCCACCGAATTTGACTGGCGCGTCGGCATCCTCGACCGGCGCCCGCTGTTCGTCGCGAAGTATTTCATGGTGCCCGGCCACTGGCAGATCATCCGGCACGGAGACGACAGACACGACTTCGAGGAAGGCAAAACGGAAGCGTTATCGGTGGGAGAGGCGCCCGACCGGGTGGTCAAGACGGCGCTCCGCGCCGCCCAGCTGATCGGCGACGGTTTCTACGGCGTGGACATCAAGCAGATCGGCCGCCGCCTCTACGTGATCGAGATCAACGACAACCCAAACGTCGACGCCGGCAACGAGGACAGCGTGCTCGGCGACGCGCTCTACCGCGAGGTGATGGGTGTGTTCAAAAAGCGGATCGAGGCGCGAAAACACAGCGCCACGAAATGACGCACCGCGCTGCGCAGCCGAATACACCTCAGACCTGGCGCAGCCTTTCCAGACGATCCAGCCCGAAGTGGATGAACACCAGCGCGGTATACACCGGTGCCAGCAGGTTCAGCAAGGGGACGAATTGCAGCAGGCCGGTCAGCAGCCCCAGCCCCCACCATGACGACCGGTAACTCAGGAACAGGACCTGCATCTCCTCGGCGCTGGCATGTTCCGCGAGCGCATCGTAGCGGAACATGCGCTGGTTCAGGTACGCGGCGGCGACGAACGGGACCGCCATGCCGATGCCGATCAGCCACAGCGGCAGCGTGAGCACCCAGATCGCGGCGAACACGCCTACTGCCAGCAACGCATTGATCAGGTTTCCGGCGAGGCTACCGCCGCGCTCGCGCTTAAGCTGCGGGTAATGGCGCTCCTCTACCAGGCGGATCAGCGCAGGCATCGCAAACAGCGCGGTCAGCACCAGTGCGGTCATGAACACCAGCGGCACGAACAGGATGAAATGCACGAACAGCTGGATGACGTTCGCGATCCAGCGCGGCTCCACGCCTTCAAGCCAGGACTGGATGCCGATGGACACCAGGCCCGCATCTATCCATCCAGTGAAGGTCTCCCAGAAAACCACGCCCAGCGCCAGCCACAACAGCGCAGCCGCGACGATCGGCCAGATCACGATCAGCAGTACCCTGAACTGGAACAGGTCGCGAATTCCGCGCGAGAGCGCGGAGAAGATTGCAGTCATGGTCTCTCTCTCGATATGCACGGCGTCGGTCAGCCCGCACGGCCAAGATAATTCGGCTACATTCGCCGCGTCAATTGATTTTTTTGCATCCATCCTCTTTGATTGTTGCGCGCGACCTAGGATAATCCGCA
>DASWTZ010000025.1:0-23662 GCA_036401875.1 Gallionella sp. | reverse complement strand
ATTTGTTTGCATTTTACATGATCGCGCGCAGAACTGCGCGATACAGCATCCGCGGCAGACGTGCAAAAAAACAGGGGGACCGAAGTCCCCCTGTTGCTACTGCTTCATGCTAGATACGGGCCAGGCTTCGACCCGTTCACGCCAACTTACCAAGCTGTTTCCAGCAGGATAGAAGTCTGCGCGTCGCCAGCAGCTTGCACTTTGTCATACTTGGTGCCGCTGTACATGCTGTGCGTAACCTGCAGAGCCAGGTTCTGCGCGAGATCGTAGGTCATGGCAACCGTCAAGGCGTTATCGGTGACGTCATCGCCAGCCGCATCAACCGCACCGGTTGTACCTGCGCGATAAGCTGCGCCTACATGCAGCGCATGCGGGATCACAGACACGTCGGCACCGATCGTGAATGCGGACTCGTCATTAGCGTTGCCGTTGTATGCATTCGTCGAGTCTACAGTGGACTTCGGTGCGACCGCATAGGTAGCGTAGATACCCGCTGGCATTTCGCCGAACGCGCCATGCGCCTGCACAGTCAAACCGGTCATCTTGTAGTCAGCGCCGTCGACGAAGGTGCCGGTACCGGAAGCTGGTGTAGCTGCCACTGGGACAATAGTGCCGGTAGTTTGGTTGATCTCGAAGCCAGCCGGTGTACCCGCAACAACTGGGTCAGCAACCTTGTCGGTACCAGAGATCACATCCACGCCCACGACCATATCCCATGCGCCAAAGGTCGGTGTCCAGGCTGCATGCACCATGCTCAATGCCAGCGACTGGTCAGTCATTGGGAAGTTAGGTGTCCACATGGTGTAGTTCAAGTAACCGATGTCGGCTTTAACCAACAAAGAAACGCCGGAAGCAGAACCCGTAGCCGCACCGACGAAACGGTGAGCGGAGATGTCTGCATGGTGCTCGTTCCAACGCACGGCGCGGTTCAGGCCGGTGCTGGACTCGGTGTAACCATACCATGGGCCCAGCGCGTCGGTCAGGAACGGGATCGCGGACAGTTTTACGCCGCCCAAGTCAGCCACAACAGGGATACGGAAACCAACGAGGTTGTCCATGTCGTGCTCGATCATCGTGCCGACCTTCAGTGCGCCGGTGTCAGCCAGACGACCGCCAAAGAACAGGCCGAACTCGTCAGGAACCATCCAGCGACCGTCATTAGAAGTATTGCCATCTGGACGTACTTTAACATCACCATTGGTAATGCGATACTGCGCCTTCAGCAGGATACCGGTGTTCAGCACGGACGGCAGAGACATGTGCTCATCTTCGATCAGCGGCTGAGAACCAACCATGGTGAAGCCGTCAGCCTTGAATGCACGACCGAAGCTGTTCAGGATTGGGAAGTGCTGCTGGTGACATGCATTACAGGCCATACCGGTCTGACGGGCAAACGCCGGAACAGCGGACGCTTGCGGAGCAAACGCGGTCGCTGCCAGGAGGCCGATCATGGAAAGAATAATTTTCTTCATGGTAACTCCGTTAATAAAATTGAAATATTTAGGCTAGAAAATGCGGGGGCAGTGGTATAAGCAAAGCACCCCATTGACCCCGCGTTCTTTAGCTTGACGTAAACTCTATCACAACTGATTGCAAAGTTGCGAACCATTTTTAACTTTTGTTGTCACTTTTAGTTAGTGCTAATATTGCATCAGAAATGAGGAGGGTTAAATCATGCAGAACATTATGAGCTTACCCGTTCCGTCTGCGCTTGGCAGCCTGGAGGGTTATATCCAATCGGTCAACCGCATCCCGGTGTTGTCGCAGGAAGAAGAGTTGTCCTTGGCCACCCGTTTCAAAACCGCCAACGATCTGGAGGCCGCCCGTCAGTTGGTGCTTTCGCATCTGCGCGTGGTGGTAAGCGTCGCGCGCGGTTATGCAGGCTACGGCCTGCCGCAGGCCGACCTGATCCAGGAAGGCAATATCGGCCTGATGAAAGCCGTCAAGCGCTATGACCCGGATCGCGGTGTGCGCTTGGTGTCTTTTGCATTGCACTGGATACGCGCCGAGATACACGAGTTCGTGGTGCGCAACTGGCGGTTGGTGAAGATCGCCACCACCAAGTCGCAACGCAAGCTGTTCTTCAATCTGCGCAGCCTGAAAAACGGCCTGGAGCCGCTCAAGCTTCAGCAGGTCAGCGAGATCGCGCAACAGCTCGATGTCAGCGAACAGGACGTAGTCGAGATGGAGGCGCGCTTTGCCGGCCACGAGGTCGCGCTGGAACCCGCCAGCGGTGATGAGGATGACACCTACGCACCGATCCAGTACCTCGCCGACAACGAAGCGCATGAACCCTCGCACATCCTGGAAGCCGCGCAGCACGCGCGCCTGCAAACATCCGGGCTGGAAAGTGCGCTTTCCGGGCTGGACGAACGCAGCCGCCGCATCGTCGAAGCTCGCTGGCTGCGCGAGGAAGGATCCTCCGCCACGCTGCATGAGCTCGCCGCAGAATTCAATGTCTCTGCCGAACGCATCCGTCAGATCGAACAGAAAGCGATGAGCAAGATGCATAGCCTGCTGCTTCCGGGCTGACTTTTGAGGGTGCTGTAAACTAAAAAGCCGCAGAATCTGCGGCTTTTTTTGTTGCATCACTATGCTGCTGTTGCGCCTTGCCCCGGCTACTTCACGATCTTCAGCTGCGGCCTTTGCGGTTTCGGTTTTTCCTGCCCCTCCCCGCCGGAAGCTGGCGGCTCAGGATGAGGCTCATTCTGAAACACCAGCCCCTGCCCGGTCTCCTTGGCAAAGATGCCGATCACGGCATGAACCGGGACCATCAGCTCGAACGATACACCGCTGAAACGCCCCGTACAGGTGATCATCTCGTTACCCAGTTGCAGATTGCGCACCGCATCCGCGCTGAGATTGAGCACGATCTCGCCATCCTTGACATGCTGTCGCGGCACTTCGGTATGCTCGTCCACGCGCACCGCCAGATAGGGAGTCAAGCCGCTATCCACACACCATTCATGTATTGCACGTATCAAATAAGGGCGTGTGGACAATTCACTCATAACGTTTCATCACCTGCATTCAACTCGAAAAACCGCCAGCTGCATTTTACTTGCGCATTGCCCTTTCAGATGCGGTCAGCGCGTCGATAAAACCCTGACGGGCAAACAAGCTGTCGGCATACTTCAGCAACGGCGCCGCATCCTTTCCCAGCTGGATGCCATAATGATCCAGCCTCCACAACAACGGAGCGATCGCGACATCAAGCATGGAGTAGTCGTTCCCCAGCAGGAATTTCTGATGGCTCAATATCTGGGCGAGTTGCGTCAGATTATCGCGAATGGCGGCACGTGCCTTGTCGGCAGACTTGGCGACGCCATGCTCGATTGCATCCACATGGCTATAAATTTCCTGCTCAAAGCGGTGCAGGAACAGGCGGGCGCGACCGCGCATGACCGGATCGGGCGGCATCAATTGCGGATGAGGGAATCGCTCGTCGATGTATTCGTTGATGATGTTGGCCTCATACAGGATCAGGTCGCGTTCAACCAGCACCGGAACCTTGCCATACGGGTTCATCGCGGCGACATCTTCCGATTTGTTCATCAGGTCGACATCAATGACCTCGAAGTCCATGCCCTTTTCGAACAGCACGATCCGGCAACGGTGGGAATATGGGCAGCTCGTGCCCGAATACAATCGCATCATAGAAACAATCCAGCTTAAAAACTTGCAGAATAAAAAGCCAAAAGGCGGAGCCGATGGCTCCGCCGTGATGGCGGCTTGGTGAAACGTGCCGCGAAATTACCACATTCGGGGTGCGAAATTCAACCGCTTAGTGGACATCCTTCCAGATTTCCTTCTTCAGCGCATAAACCAGCACGAACAGAATGGACAGGAAGATCAGTACGATAACCCCAAGGTCATAACGCACCAGCTTGGCCGGCTCTCCCATAAACACCAGATAATTGGTCAGGTCGGCGACAGCCGCGTCATATTCCGTCGGTTTCATCGAGCCCGGCGAGACCAGTTCCAGCTTCTTGATGTCTACACCCTCATAACGCTCTACCTTGAGCGCCTGTTCACCCTGCAGATCGGCCAACACGTGCGGCATGCCGACGCTGGGGAAGACCACGTTATTCCATCCGGTCGACCGCGCGCTGTCCACATAGAAGCTACGCAGGTAGCCGTACAGCCAGTCGGCACTGCGCGAACGGGCGATCACGCTCAGATCGGGTGGCGCCACGCCATAGGCCAGCTTGGCCGTATTGGCATCCATCGCCGCCTGCATCGTGGATCCCAGCTTGACGTCTTCGGGCAATTCCAGCTCCTTCTTGATCTGCTCTTCCGTCATGCCGATATCCATCAGGCGGTTATAGCGCATGTACGCCGCGCTATGACACGCCAGACAGCGGGAAGTGAAGAGCTTCGCGCCACGCTGTAGCGACGCCTCGTCCTTCAGGTTGACCGGCGCCTTGTCCAGATGGGCTCCCGCCCCGCTGGCGATTGCCAACGCCGGCACCGCCATCAGCAGCACCAGCACCCATAGTTTCTTGATTGCTTTCATGTCAGCGAACCTTTCTGTTCTATTAGCCCGTCACACGGTGTGGCTCGGGTTTGCACTTGTCGATCTTGGTATACCAGGGCATCAGGAAGAAGAATGCGAAGTACACCACGGTCAGCACACGAGAGATCCATGTGTACAGCTCTGTGGCGGGCATCAGACCCAACCAGCCCAAGCCGATGAAGCTGACCACGAACAGCGCCAGGAAAGTCTTGTAGATCGGACCGCGATAGCGGATCGACTTGACCTTGCCGCGATCCAGCCACGGCAGTGCAAAGAAGATCATCGTCGCCACGCCCATCGCCACCACGCCCGGGAACTGCGAGCCGAACATCGGCGGCACCGCACGCAGGATCGCGTAATACGGGGTGAAGTACCACACCGGCGCGATATGCTCAGGCGTCTTCATCGGGTTGGCGGGCACAAAGTTGTTGTATTCAAGGAAATACCCACCCATGTCTGGCGCAAAGAAGATGATCGCGACAAAGACGATCAGGAATGCAATGGCAGCCACCGCATCCTTGACCACCATGTACGGGAAGAACGGAATTCCATCGAGCGGTTTCCCGCTGGCATCCTTGTGCTTCTTGATCTCGATTCCGTCAGGATTGTTGGATCCGACCTCATGCAGCGCGATCAGGTGCGCCACGACGATCATCACCAGCAGCAACGGGATCGCGATCACATGCAGCGCAAAGAAGCGGTTCAGCGTGGTATCGGAAACCACGAAGTCGCCGCGAATCAGAATGGCCAGATCTGGTCCAATGAACGGTACCGACGAGAACAGGTTCACGATCACCTGCGCGCCCCAGAACGACATCTGACCCCAAGGCAACAGATAGCCCATGAAAGCTTCGCCCATCAGCGCCAGATAGATGATCATACCGATGATCCACAGCAGTTCGCGTGGCTTGCGGTAGGAGCCATACATCAAGCCCCGGAACATGTGCAGGTAGATCACCACGAAGAACATCGAGGCACCGGTAGAGTGGATATAGCGCAGCAGCCAGCCCCATTGCACGTCGCGCATGATGTACTCGACGGAGGCGAAGGCAAGCAGCGCATCCGGTTTGTAGTTCATGGTCAGGAAAATGCCGCTGACAATCTGGATCACCAGCACCAGCAGCGCGAGTCCGCCGAAGAAGTACCAGAAGTTGAAGTTTTTCGGCGCATAGTATTCCGATAGATGCGCCTTCCAGTTGGCGGTAACGGGGAAGCGCTCGTCGACCCATCCCAGTAATGTTTTCAGCAATTTCATCATGCATTCCCCTTGCTATCGTCGCCGATCAACAGCATCGTATCGCTGAGATATTTGTGCGGCGGAATAATCAGATTGGTTGGCGCGGGTACGCCCTTGAATACCCGTGCGGCAAGGTCAAACCGGGAACCGTGGCAGGGGCAGAACCAGCCTCCCGCCCAGTTGGCCCCCAGATCAGCCGGGGCGACTTCCGGACGATAGGTGGGAGAGCATCCCAGATGGGTGCAGATTCCCAGCACAACCAGGTATTCAGGCTTGATCGAGCGGGTCGAATTGTCACAGTATTCCGGCTGCTGCGGCACATCGGAATTCGGGTCAGCCAACTCGTCATCATGCGTGAGCAGCTTCGCCAGCATTTCCGGCGTACGATGTACGATCCATACCGGCTTACCCTGCCATTCGACGCTTATCATCTCGCCCGGCGCGACAGTGCTCAAATCAACCTTTACCGGTGCGCCAGCCGCCTTGGCTCGTTCGCTCGGCATCAAGCTCAGTACAAACGGTGCGCCGGCTCCGGCTGCCGCAACACCGCCCGCAGCGGTTGTAGCAGCAAGCAGGAGGCGTCGCTTGTTGCGATCAACTTTATCAGTCATGACCCTCATCCTTAATAGTTAGAACATGCGCAAAGACGTACCGAACAATCAGCCAGATTGTCCAGAACGCCATCAAAATATCGGAGGTTACTGCAGCAGTGCCTGTCCTTGCTGTTATTACCTTCAGACAGTCCAAGGTTTGGCTCCCCAACTCAAACCCCATGCTAGCGGCGATCCATCTTTACGATGCCATCAGTCCGCAAATACGTTTAGTTGTTCTTGGCACCCTGAGCAACCCAATTCCTGAGAAGCAGGATGTACTGACGCGCAAGCGTACCTTCCGGATTCAGCCCCATCGGCATCTTCAGGCCCTTGTTGGTCCCCGTCAGCAGCTTGGTGAACGTGCTCGCTCCGCTATTGCCGGGTATGACAACCGGACCATAGATCGTCCCTTTCATCAATCCCTGATAAGAGGTCAAATCCAGACCACTCTTGACGTACCCCTTGCCCCCAGGCTGATGACAGCTGATGCAGTGGTCCTGTAGTACAGGCATAACATCGTTCTTGAAACTCACTTCCTCCTTGGCCAGCACCTTCATCGCTTCCTGCTCAACCACATCCCCCGTTGCCCAGGCATTGACTGACAACGTCGCCAGCAAGGCGCCCAGCCACATTTTTATTTTCATGCTCCCCCCTGAAAAAACATCAATAAACACCGACGGTTATTTGCCATCAGCAGTTGCCCTGCGCCACCCAGTTCCTTGGCAATTGCACTCAAGCTTTTGGATGTTACGCAACGATTGTGAGAAACGCAAATAAGCGGAAACTGATTAAATCGATCCCCCCCCAACTCCCGGCGAGCGTGCTAAATGGGGTTGGCTTCCTCAAAAAACCTGTGTTCCAGCCCGAACCTGTCCGCCAAATGCCTTCCCAGTGCCTGTATGCCGTAACGTTCAGTCGCATGGTGCCCGGCGGCGATGAATGCCACTCCGCTTTCTCTTGCCAAGTGGTAGTTTTGCTCGGAGATCTCCCCGGTGATATAGGCATCGACTCCCTGCTCAATGGCCTGCTCGAAATAGCCCTGCGCACCACCGCTGCACCATGCAACCCTGCGGATTAGGTGTGCGCTATCGCCCATGACTTGCGGCACGCGCTGCAAACCATGCGCGATCTGCTGGATGAATTGCGCCAGTGTCTGCGGTGGAGACAACGAGCCCATGAATGCAATGTTCTGCTCCCCGAACCGCCCCTGCTCGACCAGTCCCAGAAGGTTGCCGAGCTGAGCGTTGTTGCCGAGTTCCGGATGGGCATCCAGTGGCAGGTGATAGGCCAGCAGACTGACATCATTGCGTAGCAGCTGCGCAATGCGCCGTTTTTTGATACCGGTGATCGTTGCATCCTCGCTGCGCCAGAAGTAGCCGTGGTGGACCAGAATCGCATCGGCACCCCAAGCCACGGCCTCGTCCAGCAACCGCTGGGATGCTGTCACTCCCGTCGCGATGCGTCGCACCTCGGTCCTGCCCTCGACTTGCACCCCATTTGGGCAATAATCCCTGAACAATCCGGTTTGCAACAGGCTTGCGTTATAATCCCTCAGATCGTTAAGCAACATGGCGTTTCCCCATTTTTTTTAAATCCGGTCTGATCATAACATGCGCAAACACTGGCTCTTATTCTCGCAAACCGTCACCATCGCGCTGGCACTGCTGTTTATCGTCCACACCCTCAAGCCCGAATTGCTGCCGAACGCTGCGCGTGGCGGAGTTGTCACCCTGTATGAAAATTCACTGCTCCCCGAAGGCTCGCAGGCCCCCCTCGCGGGATTAAGCGCCGCCGCACGAAAAGCCATGCCGACCGTGGTCAATATCTTCACCAGCACCATCGTCCAGGCCCCAGCTAATCCTTTCCTAGAGGACCCGCGCTTCAAGTTTTTCTTTGGCGATCAATTCGAGAACGAGCCACAGAGCAGTTCAAGCCTGGGATCCGGGGTCATCGTCAGCACGGACGGCTATATCCTGACAAACCACCACGTGGTGGAGAGGGCCGATCAGATCGAAGTAGCGCTCGCCGACGGACGCACGACCAAGGCGCATGTCATCGGCTCCGACCCCGAAACCGACCTTGCCGTGATCAAGATCGACCTGCCCGGCAGCATCCCCGCCATCACCTTCGGCCACCCGGAACATGCGCAGGTCGGCGACCTGGTGCTCGCCATCGGCAATCCGTTCGGCGTCGGGCAAACCGTCACGATGGGTATCATCAGCGCACTCAAGCGCGACCATCTGGGATTGAGCACTTTTGAAAGCTTCATCCAAACCGATGCTGCGATCAACCCGGGAAATTCCGGTGGCGCCCTGGTGGACAGCAATGGCAACCTGATCGGCATTAACAGCGCGATCTATTCGCCGAATGGCGGCTCTCTGGGTATCGGCTTCGCCATCCCTGCCAGCGTCGCCAAGAAGACCATGGAACAGATCATCCAGACCGGATCGGTGACACGCGGCTGGATAGGCGCTGGTGTTCAAGAACTCACTCCCGAACTGGCCGAATCGTTCAAACTAGGCGACACCAAAGGGGTGCTGATCACCGAAATAATCCCTAGGAGCCCTGCTGCCAACGCCGGCATGAAAACCGGTGACATCCTGACTGCGATCGACGGCACGCCCATCACCGACTGGAGTTCCATGCTGGATACCGTCGCCAATCTGCCGCCCGGCAAGATTTCGAAGATAGAGCTGAGGCGCAATGACATGACCATCAGCCTGTCGGTAAAGATAGGCAAGCGCCCCAGACCGAGAGCCCAGTAAGCCCAGCTCCCGGCGGGATTCACGCGAGCAAACGCATCGAGCATCGGGTTGCTGGCAAAGGCCGCTTCAGCAGCCCCCTTAACATGGCCCAGCCTGAATCCGTGCCGTTATACAGCTGGATTAGCTACTACCGACTCGTCTCGGCCCGGCCTGTCCACGATGAAACCACTATCCCCAGTTCATAAAGCAACCACAGCGGGACCGCCAGCATGAATTGCGAGACCACGTCGGGCGGCGTGAAGATCGCCCCCACGACGAATGCCCCCACCACCACATAGGAACGCGCCTCGCGCAGCTTCTCGATGCTCACGATGCCCATACGAACCAGCAATATCACCGCGACCGGCATCTGGAACGCGATGCCGAACGCCATCGACATCGACAGCACGAAACTGAGGTATTTTTCGATATCGGTCATGACCGCGACTCCCTCGGGCGCTGCGGCAGTGATAAAGCCGAACACCACCGGGAAAACGGCGAAATAGGCGAAGCTCATCCCGCAAAAGAACAGCAACGTACTGGCGACGATCAGGGGGACAACCAAGCGTTTCTCGTGTTCATACAGACCCGGCGCAACAAAACGCCAGGCCTGATACAAGATATAGGGCAACGCAATCAGGAAAGCAGCCATCATCGTAACTTTGAGCGGCACAAAGAACGGCGTGGTGACATCGGTCGCGATCATCTGCCCGCCCGCCGGCAATTTGGCCAGAAGCGGGTGCGCGAGCAAGGCGTACAGCTCCGCCGCCCACGGGAACAGGCAGAGGAACACCAGCAACAGGGCAATCATCGAGTGCATCAGACGGGTGCGCAACTCGATCAGATGCGCGATGAAACTGGAACTGGTACTCATGGGGATTTTTCTGCATTCGGCTTGTTACGTCCCGCATACGCTGCCAGAGACGGCGGGCTGCCAGCCTGATTGCCTGCCGGAGGCTGTGTGGCGGCCTCATCAATCTGCTGCATCCCTCTATCCAGTTGCCGGGCCGCCTGGTTTACTGACTTCTCAAACTCGCCAGCCTCCGCTTGGATTTTTTGCTGCAACTTCTGGAACTCCTCGACCGCCATATCGCGCTCGATGTCGGCTTTCACGCGGTTTACAAAGCCTTGCATACGCCCCCACAGGTGCCCCAGGGTGCGTGCCACCCTAGGCAGGCGCTCGGGTCCGATAACGACCAGAGCCACCACCATGACCACTACCAATTCCGGAAAGCTGAAGTCGAACATCTGTGCAGGGAAGTGGCTTAAACGTCTGCGCTTTTCTTGTCCTTCACTTCACCCTCGATGGTCCGGCCGTCTTCCTTGAGCTGTTTGGCGGCATCTTCATCCGAGCGCATACCCTCCTTGAAGCCCTTCACTGCGCCGCCAAGATCGCTGCCGAGATTGCGCAGCTTCTTGGTGCCGAATATCAGCACCACCACCAACAATACGATCAGCCAATGCCAGATACTGAATGAACCCATGACGCTCTCCTTGAATGTCTAACCGCGCTTCACCATGGGCGGGATGTTGCCGCCGCCGATGACGTGGATATGCAAATGAAATATTTCCTGCCCGCCGCCTTTCCCGGTGTTGATCACGGTGCGAAACCCGTTATTCAAACCCTGTTCTTTGGCCAGCCGGGGAGCCAGCAGCAGCAGCTTGCCGAGCAGCGCTGCATGGCTTTCGTCCGCATCCGCCAGCGAGGCCAGATGCAGTTTCGGCACAATCATGAAATGCACCGGCGCGACCGGATTAATGTCGTGGAATACCAGCACCTCATCGTCCTCGTACACCCTGTTGCACGGAATCTCTCCGCGCACAATCTTGCAGAACAGGCAGTCGCTCATGTCAGTCCTTCTTCCTGCTGGCTTTCTCGGCGATCCCGGACAATCCTTCGCGCCGCGCCAGTTCATCGAGCACATCAGCCGCGCTCAGGCCATGCTGTGAGAGCAGCACCATGCAGTGGAACCACAGGTCGGCCGTCTCATACACCAGATGCGTCTTGTCTCCGGATTTGCTCGCGAGGATGACCTCCGTCGCCTCCTCGCCGATCTTCTTCAGGATCGCATCTTCGCCCTTGCTAAATAACTTGGCGACATAGGAGCTCTCGGGAGACGCCTGTTTTCTGGCCTCCAGCGTGTCCGCCAGACTCTTCAAAATATCCTGTTTCATTTTTTGTATATCTCGTCGGGGGATTTCAACACCGGGTCCACCTCGACCCACCGCCCCTCTTCCAGCCTGCGATAGAAGCAGCTTGGGCGTCCGGTATGGCAGGCAATGCCGCCCTGCTGTTCGATTTGCAGCAGGATCACATCGCCATCGCAATCGAGACGGACCTCCTTGACCTTCTGGATATGCCCGGATTCCTCGCCCTTGTGCCAGAGCTTCCTGCGCGAGCGCGACCAGTACACCGCCTCGTTTTTTTGAAGCGTCAATTTCAACGCCTCGTGGTCCATCCACGCCACCATCAGCACCCGCCCGCTTGCCGCATCCTGTGCAATCGCCGTCACCAGTCCATCCGCCGACCAGTTGATCTGGTTCATCCACGACTCGCTCATAAGCGCACCTCCACTCCTTGCTGTGCCATGAATTGTTTGGCCTGCTGCACGGTATATTCGCCGAAATGGAAGATGCTCGCAGCCAGCACCGCGTCGGCCCCGCCCTTCTTCACGCCGTCGACCAGATGCTGCAGATTGCCCACCCCGCCGCTGGCGATCAGCGGAATGTCCAGCGTATCGGTGATGGCCCGGGTCAGCGCCAGGTCGAAACCGTTCTTCTGCCCATCCCGGTCCATGCTGGTCAACAATATCTCACCCGCCCCCAGATCCTGCATCTTTTTCGCCCACGCTACCGCATCCAGCCCGGTCGCCTTGCGCCCGCCGTGGGTGAACACCTCCCAGCGGTCCGGCGCGACCTGTTTGGCATCGATCGCCACCACGATGCATTGCGAACCGTAACGCGCTGCCGCGTCGGCCACCAATTGCGGATTGGTCACCGCCGAGGTGTTGATGCTGACTTTGTCCGCACCAGCATTCAGCAGGTTGCGAACATCACCCACCTCGCGTACGCCGCCCCCAACGGTCAGCGGAATGAACACCTGCGAGGCGACCTGCTCGATGATGCGGAAGATGATGCCCCGGTCGTCCGAACTGGCCGTGATATCCAAAAAGGTCAGCTCGTCCGCGCCCTGTTCGTTATAGCGCCGTGCTATCTCGACCGGGTCGCCCGCATCGCGCAACTCCACGAAGCTCACGCCCTTGACGACGCGGCCTGCTGTCACATCCAGGCAGGGAATGATGCGCTTGGCCAGCATGGGTTTAGCGCACTGCTCCGTTAAGTACGGGATTCGCCTGGGTCAGCTCATCCGCCAGCGCCTGCGCCGCCTTGAAATTCAGAGTGCCCTCATAGATCGCGCGACCGGTGATCGCACCGGTGATGCCTTCGGTCTGCACCGCGCACAGCGCGCGCACGTCGTCCAGATTGGTGATGCCGCCGCTGGCGATAACCGGCACATGCAGCGGGCTGGCCAGTTCGACTGTCGCCGGGATGTTCACGCCGGACAGCATGCCGTCGCGACCGATGTCGGTGTAAATGATCGCTTCCACGCCGTAGCCCTCAAAGCGCTGCGCCAGATCGGCAACATCATGGCCGGTCAACTTAGACCAGCCATCCACCGCGACCTTGCCGGCTTTTGCGTCCAGACCGACCATGATGTGGCCGGGAAAGGCGTCGCAGGCCTCATGCAGGAAACCCGGCACTTTCACCGCAGCGGTGCCGATTATGATGTAACTCACGCCGATGTCGAGGTAACGCTCGATGGTCTCCAGGTCGCGTATACCGCCGCCCAGTTGCACGGGTACATCGCTGTCGCCCATCGCCTCGACGATGCTGCGCACTGCAGCTTCATTCTTCGGCTTGCCGGCAAATGCACCGTTCAGGTCCACCAGGTGAAGGCGGCGCGCACCCTGCTCCAGCCAGTGCCGCGCCATCGCGGCGGGATCTTCGGAAAATACGGTGGCATCCTCCATCACGCCCTGTTTGAGGCGCACACAATGGCCGTCTTTCAAATCAATCGCAGGAATAATCAGCATGGCAGTATGTGGGAATCAGGGATTCCATTGCATAAAGTTTTGCAGCAGTTTGAGCCCCGCTGTATGGCTTTTTTCCGGGTGAAACTGCACGGCGAACAGATTGTCCCTCGCCACCGCGCACACGAATTCATACGGGTAACGGCTGGTCGCCTGGATCAGCGACGCGTCCTGCGGCTGCACATAATAGCTGTGCACAAAATAAAAACGTTCGTCCTGCGCGACGCCGTCCCACATCGGATGTTGCCCGTGATGCACCTGGTTCCATCCCATGTGAGGCACCTTGAGCTTGTTCCCCTCCGCATCGTGCAGATCGCCGGCAAAACGCAGCACCCTGCCGGGCAGGATACCCAGTCCGTTCACATTTCCCTCGGCACTGTGCTCGAACAGCATTTGCAGGCCGATGCAGATGCCGAGGAAAGGCCGGCTGCGCGCAACCTCCAGCACCGCATCGCGCAGTCCGCGGGCATCCAGCTCGCGCATGCAGTCCGGCATTGCGCCCTGCCCGGGGAACACCACGCGCTCTGCGCCGACAATGACATCTGCTTCTGCCGTCACGACGATCTCCGCGGAAGGCGCCACCTTGCGCATCGCCTGTTCGACTGAGCGCAAATTACCCATCCCGTAATCGACTACCGCAACATCAACCATGGTGACTTACAGGGTACCCTTGGTGGAAGGCATCACACCCGCCATGCGCGGATCGAGTTCCAGCGCCATGCGCAGCGCGCGGCCGAATGCCTTGAAGATGGTTTCCGCCTGGTGATGGGCGTTGTTGCCCGCCAGATTGTCGATATGCAGCGTCACCAGCGCGTGATTGACGAAGCCCTGGAAGAACTCGTTGATCAGGTCGACATCGAACTCGCCGATGCTGTCGCGCACAAACTTGCAATTGAACGTCAGGCCGGGACGGCCGGATATGTCGAGCACCACCCGCGACAGCGACTCGTCGAGCGGCACGTAAGCGTGCCCGTAACGGCGCAAGCCCTTCTTGTCGCCAACAGCCTGGTTGAACGCCTGCCCCAGCGTGATGCCTATATCCTCGACGGTGTGATGCGCGTCGATGTGCAGGTCGCCCTTTGCATTGATCTCTATATCCAGCAGGCCGTGACGCGCGATCTGGTCGAGCATGTGATCGAGGAATGGCAGCCCGGTATCGAATTTGGCTTGGCCGGCGCCATCCAGATTCAGTCCGACGCTGATCTGGGTCTCCAGGGTATTGCGTGATACTTTAGCGCTGCGCATGATAGTGTCCTATGCGGTTTGATTAATGGCTTCCTGCAATGCAGTTATAAACTTTTCATTCTGCTCGGGCGTTCCGACCGTAACTCTCAGGCAGTCCTGCAGCATCGGATGTCCGCCATCCAGATTCTTGATCAGTATGCCTCGCTGCTTGAGACCGTTGAACACCGCCGTCGCTCGCCTTACCCTGAACAGCAGAAAATTCGCCTCGCTGGGGTAGACCCGCACAGCGGGGATGAGCATCAACTGGCGATGCAGCTTGCCGCGCTCCTGCTTGATCTGCTCCGCCTGCTGCAAAAGCAGCTCATGGTGATCCAGCAAATTCGCCGCAACCAGCTGCGGCAACACACCGACATTATACGGCAAGCGCAGCTTTTCCAGCTGCCCCAGCCATGCGGTATTGCCTGCCAGAAAACCGAGCCGCAAACCGGCCATGCCGAGCTTGGAGAAAGTGCGCATCACCAGCAGATTCGGATAACGCGCCAGATGCGGAATGAAGCTGTTGCTGGCAAAGGCGTAATAGGCCTCATCCACCACCACCAGTCCCGGCGATGCCTCGATGATGCGCTCGACCGCATTGGCCGGGAACAGGTTGCCGGTGGGATTGTTCGGGTAGGCCAGGAATGTCAGCGCCGGCAGCTCCCGCTCTATCGCCGCGACCGTCGCAGGCAAATCCAGCGAAAAGTCCGGCGCGAGCGGCACGCCGGCATAACGCATCCCGGTGAACGTCGCGATCATCCTGTACATCACGAACGACGGCTCCACGCTCAGCAGCGTCGCACCCGGCTTGTTCACTGCCATCGCCAGCAACTGGATCAGCTCATCCGAACCGTTGCCCAGCAGCACGTCCATCCCGGCTGGCAAACCGAGTATCGCGCGGATTTTCGCCCTGAGCGCCGCGGCTCCGGGATCGGGGTACCGGTTGATATCGGCAGAAGCGACTACGGCGGCGATTTCCTCGCGCACAGTGGACGGCAGAGGGTAGGGATTCTCCATCGCGTCCAGCTTGATGTAACCGGAGCTGTCAGGCACATGATAGGCATGCAGGTCGAGAATCTCGCGGCGCAGCAGCTTTTCCGAGAGTGATGAAGCGGTGATCCCCGGGGGAACAGAGGCGGATTGGGAAGGCATGAAGCGAAATGTAGTCGAACTGTAATTACACGAACGCGAGCTTATCACACAATACCCGGCTTGGGCTCGCGGCACACCAGCGTACGTTGCCACGCCCTAATAGTTCAGGTCCCGCCTTTCCTTCGCACCCTGCCCGTCGCGCAGCTCGAAGCAAACCTTGCCGGCCTCATTGCTGGAAAGCATCAACCGGTAACCCAGCTGGCTGGCCCAGCGCGCCGCCTGGTAAAGCCCGATCCCCAGCCCGTTCTCGGAAACCACCACGCCGCGCAGCAGGTTGACTGCAATCCCCTGCGGAACGGCTTCCCCGGTGTCGCACACCGTCAGGCGCAACGGATCGAACTGCACCTCAATGGAGACCGTCACGCCGGCATCGGTCTGGCGCTTGCGCGTCGCATTGTCCACCAGATTATCGATCACGCAATCGAACAATGCGGGCGGTATTTCCATCTCCGGCAGCGTTTCCGGCGCCAGCCACCTGATCGAATGATGGCGATTGCGCAGCTTCAGCATGTCCCACCACACCCTCAAGGCCAGTTGCGGTGTTTCCTCCTGGAGTTGCGGCTGCTGCAGCTTGACTAGAATCATCTCGATGCGCTGGGTGAGCAGCGGCAATTGCTGCAACAGCAATTGCTGTGCTGAATCAGCACGGCTCTGGGCGATCGAGGTCAGCGAGAACAACGACTGGAGCATGTTCTTCAGGTCGTGAGTCAGTCGCGAGCCGGTTTCATACACAGTTTGCAGGCGTGTCATGTCGCGTAGCCGCTGCTCGTGTTGCTTAGACTGGTAAAAATAACCGATCAACTGCGCGAGCAAGCGAACGTGCAGCACCAGCGCCGGATTCAGCGCCTGCTTCGCATACAGTTTCAGCCGAACCTCCCCTTCCTGAACCACCAGCGCATGCCCGCTATATTCACCCTGCTGCCCGGAACCGTCAGGGGACTGCCACGACAAACCGATCAGCCACGGCAAATCCGACAGCAAATTGATCGCGCGCAACAGATAACTGGCAGCATCATGCTCCCCCCGTGCTGCATCGGCCAGCTTGACCAGCCAGCTTTCAAAAGGCGTGCCGACATTCAGCAGGTAGCGCGAGAACATCACCTGCAGTCCGCTGAAACCAAAACGCGGATTCCACAACCACCCGAGGGCCAGCAGCAGCACTCCCATCAGGAACAGGGTACGCAATACCGCATCCTGATAATCCATGCGCCCCAGACTCATGAAGGCAAGACTGCCGAGCACCACTAGGGTCAACAGCATAAACAGCAACAGGCTGTACATAAAGTCCACCGTCTGAGCGCTGTCGCTCGGCGCATTCCTGATCGGCAGGATCGCCATCACCAGCAGTATCAACGGCAACATGTACCAGGTCAGGATGCGCCCCGCCTCCATCGTGGACTGCGCCCTGAACAGATTCGGTGCGACCCAGAGCAGCAATGCGGACAACAAATAGATCATCACCAGCAGGTACAGGATGCGCGCCCAACGGTCGCGAAAAGCGAACACCCGTCCGCCGACCAGGCCGAACAGCCCCGTCAGCCAGAAAGCGATCGCCCACCAGCTCAGCCAGAACATCACCACCAGCGCCGCCAGCGCGATAAAAGCCAGGCCGCCCCAACCCACCTTACGCTCGCCCCGCCACAACGGCTGCCACAACAGGAACAACCCGAGGTGCGCCAGCAGGAGCGGCGGTGCCCAGTTGCTGCTAACCCCCAGAATCAGTGCGCCGTGCAGCAGCAACAACATAGCCAGTAGTAATCCGCGACTGGTTAGCAGATACCTTTTCGCCCCAAGTGTCAGCATTTCGTCACCACCCCGCCAAAATCTCGTCAAGAACCAATCCTATAACCCATCAAGACCACGCGCCACATCCTCAAAACCAGCCAACAACTGCCGCCAAACCAGCGCAACTCACGCCAACCAATTGTTTATTTAAATCTTTAAATTTATTTCCATAAAGACACTGTGCAAGGCCAAAAGCTGGCACAGGATTTGCTTGTTATTCTGCGCAAAATAATAGGGAGAGTAGCACAATGAAACGCAATCAATCCGGTTTTACCCTGATCGAAATCGCCATCGTACTGGTGATCATCGGCCTGCTGCTCGGCGGCGTGCTGAAGGGACAGGAACTGATCAACAGCGCCAGGGTCAAGAACCTCGCCGGCGACTTCAAGAACATCCCGGTGTTCATCTACGGCTATCAGGACAGATTCAGGGCATTGCCGGGTGACCAGACACAAGCACGGCTTGACGCCCAGTTCACACCTGCAGGAACTGCTGATGCAGCCACAACAGCACCCACTCTGAACAACGGAATCATAAACGGCAACTGGAATGCAACAACCACCGCATCTGAATCATTTGTGTTCTGGCAGCATGTGCGTCTTGCAGGCTTAGCACCTGGTTCCCCCGACACCGCTGTAGCGGACTATATCCCCTTAAACGCCGTCGGTGGAACTATCGGGGTTACCAACGTCGGCGCAAACAGCCCCATTACATTACCCACCCCGCTCAGGGGCTCCTACGTCATATGCTCTGATGCCATTGCGGGTAGATTTGCCAGGCAGCTGGACACCACCTTGGATGACGGCAATACGCAAACCGGCTCGATGATGGTAACCGCTGCCGGAACCGCTACAGGAGGCACTGCGATCGCTACCGCAGCAATTGTTGACGACACCACTTATTTGGTCTGCATGGGCTTCTAAAGAATTCACCCGGCGTGACACAGCCCGCTTCGGCGGGCTTTTTTTATTGCCCGAAGGTTCGCACCCCGCCTGCTCACACCCCCATGACATGGTCCGCGCTGGAACCGTGCATTAGCCCCTCTGGACAACGCATGATGCAGTTAAATCCGGCATATCGCAGAATATCACTCGCCCGGAAGGATGCCCCTAGCCCCTGTGCAACCTATGCTCCGCCGCCGCCAACGCATCCGGCAAGCCGAGCAGCACCAGCACATCGCCCGATTGCAGCAGCATGTCGCCGCTGGGCTGCCCGCCCCGCACGTTGCGGCGGCGTACGGCATTTACCTGCACTTCGAGCTCGTCCAGCGCGATCTCCTGCAATTGCCGCCCGACTGCTGCGGAATCGCTCCTGAGCAACACACTCTGGAAACGCGGCTGGCTGCTGTCAGCCACCTCATCCTCGATAACCTGGGCGGTGCGCAGGTAGCCGCTGAATGCTGCATAACGGCCGGCGCGGCTTTCCTGAACACGGTGGATCACGCGATTGAGCGGCACCCCCGCCATCAGCATGGCCTGTGACGCGAGCATCACGCTACCCTCGGTGACCTCGGCCACCACTTCGGCGGCACCTGCCTTCCTGATCTCCTCGATATGGCTGTCGTCGGTGGTGCGCACCACCACCGGCAAGTCGGGGCGCACCTGGTTTACATGGTGCAGGATCCTGAGCGCGGAGTGCTTGTCGTTATAAGTGACCACCAGCGCCCTAGCGCGCATCAAGCCGGCAGCCAGCAGCACCTCGCGCTTGGCCGCATCGCCGTAGACCACGCTCTCGCCCTGCGCCACTGCTTCCTGCACTCGGCGCGGATCAAGGTCGAGCGCGATGAAACGGATCTTCTCCTGCCCGAGAAACCGCGCCAGCGTCTGGCCGCTGCGCCCATAGCCGCAGATGATGACGTGCGCATCGACGGCCATGCTTTGCACCGCGATATGGTGTATCTGCATCGCGCTGTCCATCCATGCAGATGGCGACAGCCGGCGCACGATGGCTTCGGCGTGCTGAATCATGAAGGGAGCGGCCAGCATCGAAATCAGCATCGCGGCCAGCACATTCTGCATGACTTCGTGGGAAAGCAGTTGCGCGCCGCCTGCAAGTGTCAGCAGCACAAAACCGAATTCGCCTGCCTGCGCCAGCCCGATTCCGCTGCGGATTGACGTGCCCCAGTCCCCGGCAAACCCGCGCGCCAGCAGCGCCACCACGGCCGCCTTGAACGGCAGCAGGATCAACAGGATGAGCAACACCCAGCCCCAGCCAGCAATCACCGCCCCCATGTCGAGCATCATGCCGATGGTGACGAAGAACAGCCCGAGCAGTACATCGCGGAACGGCTTGATGTCCTCTTCAACCTGATAGCGGTATTCGGTTTCAGAAATCAGCATGCCCGCGACGAAAGCACCCAGCGCCAGCGACAAACCAACCAGCTCGGTGATATAGGCCAGCCCCAGCGTGAACAACAGCACGTTGAGCATGAACAGCTCGGAGGATTTCTGCTTGGCAACCAGATGAAACCACGGACGCAGCAGCCGCTGTCCGAAGATCAGCAGCGCTGCCAGCACCAGCGCGGCGTTCATCAATGCCATGCCGAGCGTGTCGTAAAGGGCCCCGCCACTGCTACCGAGCGCCGGGATGATGATGATCAGCGGCACTACCGCCAGGTCCTGGAACAGCAGTACGCCCATGACGTTCTGGCCGTGCGGCGTGCTCAGCTCGGCGCGCTCGACCAGCATCTTGCTGACGATCGCGGTGGAAGACATCGCCAGTACTCCCCCCAGCGCCAGCCCAGCACGCCAGTCCAGCCCGAAGAACAGTGAGGTCAGCATCACCAGCAGGATGGTCGCGACCACTTGGGCCGTACCCATGCCGAACACTAGTCGCTGCATTCCGCGCAGCCGCGCCAGACTGAATTCGAGACCGATGCTGAACATCAGGAACACCACGCCGAATTCCGCC
Organism: Gallionella sp.; assembly: GCA_036401875.1. Classification (GTDB taxonomy): domain Bacteria; phylum Pseudomonadota; class Gammaproteobacteria; order Burkholderiales; family Gallionellaceae; genus Gallionella. The sequence goes on along the minus strand of DASWTZ010000025.1, from coordinate 3,413 downwards.
AGATGGCGTGTTTCCGGCGCATCCGGTATCCAGCCCAGCGCATGAGGCCCGATCACGATTCCGACGATCAGGTAGCCCAGCATCGCGGGCAGGTTCAGAATACGGCACAGGACCACCACGCCGACGGCGACGGCCAGCAGAATCAGCAGCAGTTGCAATGAGTTGCCCATACAGGTGTAGCAAGTTGTTATAACAGCCCCAATAATGCCTCAAGTGCCGGTTGTTTCAAAATTTCGCGGTCAAGGTTCTCCCTGCTACAGGCCACTGCTATAATCGCCGCATGAACAAGCCAGCCGCCACACCACACGCCCTCAACCTCGCCCGCGAGGTGTTGAATATCGAAGCCGCCGCCGTTCAGGCACTGAGCACCCGTCTCGATGACAGCTTCCTGCACGCCCTCGATGTCATCATGAATTGCGAGGGCCGCATCATCGTCAGCGGCATGGGCAAATCGGGACATATCGCACGCAAGATTGCGGCAACCATGTCCAGCACCGGCACCCCGGCCTACTTCGTCCACCCCGGCGAAGCCAGCCACGGCGACCTGGGCATGATCACCGACAAGGATGTGATCATCGCGTTGTCATATTCCGGCGAGAGCGAGGAACTGCTGACCATCGTGCCCATCATCAAGCGTCAGGGGGCAAAACTGATCAGCATGACCGGCAGGCCCGGTTCCAGCCTTGCCCGTGTCGCCGACGTGCACCTGAATGCCGCGGTGGACAAGGAAGCCTGCCCGATGGGACTTGCACCGACCGCCAGCACCACGGCTGCGCTGGCCTTGGGCGACGCACTGGCAGTGGCGATGCTCGATGCCAAGGGTTTCGGCGCCGAAGACTTCGCCAGATCCCATCCGGGCGGCAGCCTGGGACGGCGCCTGCTCACCCATGTCCGCGACATCATGCGCAGCGGCGAACGCGTGCCGATGGTGCTCGAGGATGCGATGCTGAGCGACGCGATACTGGAAATCTCGAAAAAAGGTGTGGGCATGACCGCCATCGTCGATAGCAATCAGCGCGTGCAGGGTATCTTTACCGATGGCGACCTGCGCCGCACCCTGGCAAAGAAGCTGGACTTCAACGCCACGACGGTACGCAGCGTGATGCATGTCAATCCACGAAGCATCGGCCCGGATGCGCTGGCCGTCGAAGCGGTGCAGATGATGGAACAGTACAGCATCAGCCAGATGCTGGTGACGGACGATCAGAACAGGCTGGTCGGTGCGCTGAACATGCACGATCTGCTGCACGCGAAAGTAATCTAATTCATAGTTAACGGGAGAAAACCCATGCTGTTGAGCCGCTCGAAATTGATTCGCCTGTTCGCCTTCGATGTCGATGGCGTAATGACCGATGGCGGACTGTATTACACGGACTCTGGCGAGGAATTCAAGCGTTTCAACTCACTCGACGGACACGGGATCAAGATGCTGAAGGCCAGCGGCGTGGAAGTCGCGATCATCACCGGACGCGCCTCGAATTGCGTGACGGCACGCGCCGCGAATCTCGGCATCAAGCATGTGTACCAAGGCGTGGAAAACAAGCTCGAAGCGATAGTAGACCTGCTGGACAAGCTTCAGTTGAAACGCGACGATGCCGCCTACATGGGTGACGACGTGGTCGATCTGCGCGTAATGCGCCACGTCGGTCTTTCCGTCAGCGTACCCGACTCCCCCCAGGTGGTACGTGAAAATTCCGCCTACGTGACACAGCGTCGGGGGGGGCATGGCGCGGTGCGCGAAGCCTGCGAACTGATCATGTCCGCACAGGGCACCCTGGACGCACAACTGGCGCCCTATTTGAAATGATCTTTGCCTCCCGTGTCCGTCACTGGCTGCCTGTACTGCCATTGCTCGGTATATTGGCGGGCACCTACTGGCTGAATCAGCAGTCGCTGCCGGAACCCGGAAGGCAGGGCAGCAAGGAAAGCGGGGATCCCGATGCCATCATGGAGAACTTCTCCGCGATGCAATTGAGCAAGGAAGGACTGCCGCGCTTCACGATTGCGGCAGACCGGTTGCAGCACTATCCGGTTGACGACCGCACCACGCTGGACGCCCCGCGCGTCACCATCGTCTCCCCCGGCCAGCCTGTCATAAACTCAACCGCAAAGCGCGGCGCCATCTCGGGGAAAGGCGACGAGGTATTCCTGTATGACGATGTCATGGTCTTGCGCGGCGCATACACCGACCGGCCCGAGCTCAGGGTGGATACCGAATATCTGCACATCGTCCCCGGCAAGGACCTGATCGATACCGACAAGGCCATCCGCATCGTGGAAGGAAGCAAAACGCTGCACGCAACGGGTCTGCAGATCGACAACAATGCACGCACTTTCAAGCTGCTCTCCAACGTCAGAAGCACCTATGTTCCCGCCAAGAACTGAAGCCCGCATGGCCGTCTGTGCGGTTGCTGCATCCCTGTTGCTCGGGGCACCGGCCAGTTTTGCCGAGCTCTCCGACCGTGAACAGCCGATCAACCTCGAAGCAAACCAGGTCACGGTCGATGATGCGAGGCAGATCAGCACCTTTACCGGCAATGTCCGGCTCTCCCAGGGTACGCTGCTGATCCTTGGCGACATGGTCGTCGTCACGCAGGACAAGGGAGGCTTTCTGCGCGTCGTGTCACACGGCAAGCCAGCCAGCTTCCGCCAGAAGCGCGAGGCGGCCGAAGGCTATGTGGAAGGTTATGGAGAGCGTATCGAATACGGCGAAAACTCGGAAATCCTGTTTCTGGACGGGCAGGCGCACCTGAAGCGCGACCGGGACGAAGTGACAGGCGAGCACATCACCTACAACTGCAAGACCGAGGTGTTCCAGGTGAATGCCATCGAAACCCAGACAGGCGTGGTGCCGAAAACGCGGGTCCGCGTAGTGTTGCAGCCCAAACCGAAACCTGATGCAAACACGCCGCCCGCACCCAACAAACAGCCTGTCGGCGCAGGTGTCAACATTAAACCGGTGGAGCCGAAATGAGTGAGTTACGCGCAATAGGATTGAAGAAGAAATACGGTTCCCGTACCGTGGTGCACGATGCATCGCTGTCGGTGAAAAGCGGGGAGGTGGTCGGCCTGCTCGGGCCGAACGGCGCGGGCAAGACCACTTCGTTTTACATGATAGTCGGGCTGGTCGCCGCGGATGGCGGCGAAATATTCGTCGATGCAGAGAACATCACCCACCTGCCGATACACCGTCGCGCCCGCCTCGGGCTGGGCTACCTGCCGCAGGAGGCCTCGATATTCCGCCGCCTGACCGTGGCACAGAACATCCAGGCGGTACTGGAACTGCAGGAGCTCGCCGAGGACGAGGTACAGAACCAGCTCGAAGCGCTGCTGGAAGACCTGCACATCACCCACATCCGCGACAACCCGGCCATCAGCCTCTCCGGGGGTGAAAGACGGCGCGTGGAGATCGC
>DASWTZ010000024.1:0-7564 GCA_036401875.1 Gallionella sp. | reverse complement strand
TGCCAAATCTGCCGCAGTAAGATCACCGGTAGAACCGCTGCTGGTGAAGCCATACGTGGCACCCTTGTCATTGCCGATCATGCTGTACAACGCGAACAGCGTGGTGTTTTTGGTCAATGCATGGTCATAGCCGACGGACACCTGGGATGCCCCTGTGTTCTTCAGCGCTGTGCCATCCAGTTTGAGCTCGCCAGCCATCGTGTAGGCCAGTTTCACCTTGCCGGCACTGCCGACGTTCACGGTGCCGGAAACGTAGACGTTATCCTGCTCCACCTTGCCGCCCGTCGCCTTCAATTGAGTCATCTCGTAAACCGCGTTGACCGAGAACATATTCATGCCGAAGGTGCCGCCCACTTTAGTGCCGGTGACGTCATACTTGTCTACCACCGTAGCTCCCGGAACGTTTTCCATGTTGGCCGCGATATAGCCGAACACCGCCTTCCAGTTCTTCATGCCGTATTGTGCCGAGAGGGTGGTCGCGCTCGCAGTCTTCGGGGTCGCTGGAGTTATTGTACCGGCGCCCAGGCCCACCACTACCCCATCCACTGCCGGATGAACTTTGGTGTCGAGGCTGTTGTCGCCTTCGCCGACCATAGCCACTGCGAAGTTGAAGCCGCTGAAATCCGGAGAGACATACGCCAGCACATCGGAGGCGCGGATGTCCAGGTTGATGCCGGCCAAGCCCATCAACGAACGGTTGTCGGCGATGCTGTCCTTGAACACGTCCATGTCGCGGGTAGCCATCTTGTACATCGTGTCATGCTGACCCAACACCACGGTACCGAAGCCGCCTGCCACCCCGAGGAAGGTGTTACGGTTGAACGCGAATGGGGCTGCTGCTGCATCATCCACCTTAACCTCGCCTTCCATCTGGAACACGCCGGTCAGGCCGCTGCCCAGATCTTCGGAACCCTTGATGCCGAGACGCGACACGTTGCTCGATACCTTGTTGCGGGAAGCGGCTGTCTCGCCCGCGCCTGCGACTGCGCTGCCGGTATCGACCACTTCATACGCCATGTTGACCTGACCGTACACGGTAGGCGCTGCCATTGCTGCCGCCGGGGCGGCCATTGCTGCTGCGATTGCCAACGCGATGATCTTTGTTTGCATGTAAAACTCCTCATAAAGTTTACGTATCGTTTCGCCGGCCAAGCCGCCGAAGCTGTATAAACCCCCTCTACATGCGGGATTCGGTTACATGGTAGCCACAACCTTCCCCGAAATGCAAGTAAATCCGCCGTCTTTGCGCAGCAATCCTGCCAGACACCCCACCCCTCACCGGTCTGCCCCAGATCGTGATCGCCGAAACCTAGCCTCCGATATAGGACATCTCGATCTTCGCCGGGCCGCCTGCCGCCTCGTGACGCAGCGCCGAATAACGGTCTGCGCGGCGCTGCCAGCGCGCGGCGATCAGGCCAGCCAATTCATCGTCCCCCATGCCGTGGCGCAGCGGATCGCGCAGGTCTGCTCCTTCGCTTGCGAACAAACAGGTATATAGTCTGCCGTCGGTGGACAGCCGGGCGCGCGTGCAGCTGTGGCAGAAAGCCTGGGTGATCGAGGCGATCACGCCGATCTCCCCTGCGCCATCCGCATAGCGCCAGCGCTCCGCCACCTCGCCGGGATAATCGGGGCCGACCGGCTGGATCGGATAGCGGCAGCCGACCTGTTCCAGTATCTGCCGCGCACTGACCACTTCGTCTGGCTGCCAGCCGTTGCTGTTGCCGACATCCATGTATTCGATGAAGCGCAGCACGACGCCGCCCTGCGGTGAGTTTCCCGCGCGAAAGTGTTCAGCCATCGCGATGATCTCGTGGTCATTCACGCCGCGCTGCACCACCATGTTGACCTTGACTGTGCTGAAACCAGCCTGCTGCGCGGCGGCTATCCCGTCCAGCACCGTTTGCACCGGCACGTTCGCATCGCTGATGCGCCTGAAAGTTTCGTCGTTCAGACTGTCCAGGCTGACGGTGATGCGCGACAGCCCGGCATCCCGGAGCGCCTGCGCTTTTTTGCCGAGCAACACCCCGTTGGTGGTCATCGCGACCTCCACCGGCTGGCCCTGCTCCGTGCACAGCCCGGCGAGCATCCCGACCAGCCGCTCGATGCCGCGCCGCATCAACGGCTCGCCGCCAGTCAGACGTATCTTCCGCACGCCCAGCCGGACGAATACGCGGGCAAGCCGCTCGATTTCCTCGAAGCTCAGCAACTCGGCACGCGGCAGGAACGCATGGTGCCGGTCAAACATCTCGCGCGGCATGCAGTAGGTGCAGCGCAGGTTGCAGCGGTCGGTCACCGAGATGCGCAGGTCCCGCAACGGCCGCTGCAACGCGTCAGCAATGCCGGTAACATCACCCTCGATGCCTGCTTCGGCAGGCTCGGCCCGAACGAGGTTGATACTCGCACTTTCCGTTCCGGCAGGACGATTGGCGCTCTTCACTGTCCCGCCGCTGACCCGCTCGATGCCCGACAGATCCCTTTCCGAAAACACCTCCCCGAAGCCCGCCTGTGCCAGTAATGCGCGCACCGCTTCGGCCTGGTCGTAACCGTGCTCGAACAGCAGGCTGCCGCCGAGATTCAGGTGCACCCCAGCCTGAGCGATGATACGGCGGATGTCGTCCAGCCCGTCGGTGCCGGAAGCCAGCGCACTGCGCGGCTCGAAGCGCAGATCGCCCTGCGCCAGATGGGCGTCGCCATCGGCCACGTAAGGGGGGTTGGAGACGATCACGTCGAAGCGCTCGCCCTGCAACGTGGAGAACCAGTCGCTGCGCAGCAGGTGTACATTTCTGAGGCCGAGCCGCTGCACATTCCGCTGCGCCACGGCCAGCGCCTCGGCAGACGCATCCACGGCGACGACGGAGGCACCTGTGCGTGCATGGGCGATGCTCAGCGCGATCGCGCCGCTGCCGGTGCCTAGATCCAGCACGCGACACATACCCGCCTGCGGTATCCGGCGCAAGGCCTGCTCGACCAGCAATTCGGTGTCTTGGCGGGGAATCAGCGTCGCAGGGCTGACCTCAAAATCCAACCCGTAGAACTCCCGCACGCCCAGGATGTAGGCGATCGGTTCGCCTTTGATGCGGCGCTCCAGCAACCCGCTGTAACGGGCCAGCTGTTCGCCTTCGAGCGGCTGCCCGGCATAGGTGATCAGCCAGGCGCGGTTCACCTGCAGCACTTCCTGCAGCAGCATCTGCACCTCGATGCGTGCGCCGGCGGCATCGAGGCCGAGCGCGGCCTTCAGTCGTTCGCTGTCGTTGCGGAGCAGGGTTGCAAGGCTAGAGGGCATTTTCCGACATCGCGGCGAGCTGCTCAGCCTGATGCTCGGCCATCAGCGCGCCGGTGAGTTCGCCGATGTCGCCGTCCATGATGGCGTCCATCTTGTACAGCGTGAGGTTGATGCGGTGGTCGGTGACCCGTCCCTGCGGAAAATTGTAGGTGCGGATGCGCTCGGAGCGGTCGCCGCTGCCGACCAGGCTTTTGCGCTCGGCGGCGATCTTGCTGTGTGCCTCGTGTTCGAGCCTGTCCTTGATGCGTGCCGCCAGCACGCGCATCGCCTGCGCCTTGTTCTGGTGTTGCGAGCGGCCGTCCTGGCACTCGACCACGGTGCCAGTCGGCAGGTGGGTGATGCGCACCGCCGAATCGGTCTTGTTTATGTGCTGGCCGCCCGCACCGGAGGCGCGGAACGTGTCGATGCGTAGGTCGGCAGGGTTGAGCACCACATCGTCCACATCGTCTGCCTCGGGCAGGATCGCGACGGTGCACGCCGAAGTATGCACGCGGCCTTGGGTCTCGGTCGCCGGCACACGCTGCACGCGGTGCGCGCCGGACTCGAATTTCAGCACCGAATACGCGCCCTGCCCGACGATGCGCGCGATGACCTCCTTGTAGCCGCCCATCTCGCCGGGACTCTCGGAGATGATCTCGACCTGCCAGCGGCGACGTTCAGCGAAGCGCGTGTACATCCGGAACAGGTCGCCGGCAAACAGCGCAGCCTCGTCGCCGCCGGTGCCGGCGCGCACTTCCAGGAACACGTTGCGCTCGTCGTTGGGGTCCTTGGGCAGCAGTTGCACCTGCAAATCGGCCGCAAGCTGCGCGAGACGCTCTTCCCCCTGTCTGATCTCGGCCTCGGCGAACTCCTTCATCTCGGGGTCACCCAGCATCTCCCGCGCCGCGTCGATGTCGGACTGGCAGGCCCGGTAGGCGTGGAACAGCTCCACGACCGGTTCCAGCTCGGCACGCTCGCGGTTCAGTTTGCGGAACGTGTCCATGCTTTTGGTGACGTCTTCGGTACTCAGCAGCTGGTTGACTTCGAACAGGCGCTCGCTCAGTTGAGCGAGTTTGGCGGCGATACTTGGATTCATGTGCGGTTGTCCATTATGCGATCGGCAACGAAAGGCCGCTCGCGGCGAGCCTGTCGAACCATGAACTGCCCGTCGACAGGCTCTGGGAGAACGGAGCCTTAAATTGCAATTATTCCTCGGGATGCAGGTGGTATAGGCGGTGGATCACGTCGAGGAACTTCTCGCGCTCATTGCCGTTGACCTGGTTCAGCGCGTGGGTCGGTGAATGCAGGAACTTGTTGGTCAGGCCGCTGCTCATCGCCTCCAACACCCGCTGCGGGTCGTCGCCCCTGGCCAGCAGCTTCAGCGCCTTCTCCAGTTCATGGCGGCGGCTGCGCTCGGCATGATCGCGCAGCGCGCGTATCGTCGGCACCACTTCGCGTGATTCCATCCAATGGATGAAATCGGACACGCCGGACTCGAGGATGACCTCCGCCTCCTTCACGACGCTCTGGCGCGCATCAAGGCCGTCCTTGACCACCTCGGCGATATCGTCCACCGAGTACAGGAACACATCGTTCAATTCGGCGACCTCGGCCTCCACGTCGCGCGGCACGGCCAGATCGACGATGAATATTGGACGGTGCTTGCGTGCCTTGAGCGCGCGCTCCACCATCCCCTTGCCGAGTATCGGCAGCTGGCTCGCGGTGCTGGTGACGATGATATCGTATTGCGCCAGCTGCTCGGGCAGGTCGGTCAGCGTGATCGCGTCGCCATTGATGCGGCGCGCAAGCGTCTCGGCGCGTTCCAGGGTGCGGTTTGCGACGGTAATGCGACTGGGCTTGCGCGCCGCGAAGTGCACCGCATTGAGTTCGATCATCTCCCCGGCGCCGATGAACAGCACGTTCTGCTCGGCGATGCTCGGGAAGATGCGCTCGGCCATCTTCACCGCGGCGGCCGCCATCGACACCAGGTTCGCGCCGATCTCGGTCTGGGTGCGCACATCCTTGGCCACCGAGAAGGTGCGCTGGAACAGCTTGTGCAGCAGGAAACCCAGCGTGCCGGCCTGTTCGGCCTGTCGCACCGCCTGCTTCATCTGCCCGAGGATCTGCGGCTCGCCCAGCACCATCGAGTCGAGCCCGCTGGCGACGCGAAACGAGTGGTTCACCGCCTTCTCGCGCGGCAGCAGGTACAGGTAGGGGTCCAAGTCCTTGCGCGGCAGGTGGTGGTATTGCGCCAGCCAGTCGATCGCCTGCTCGGGATTTTCGGCGTTGCAGTACAGCTCCATGCGGTTGCAGGTGGAGAGGATCGCCGCCTCCTTGGCTGCGCCGTTCTCCACCAGATCGCGCAAGGCGTTCTCCAGCCCGTCGGCATTGAACGCGACCTGTTCGCGCACGGCCAGCGGCGCGGTCTGATGGTTGATGCCAAAAGTGTACAGTTGCATTTTGATAGGTATCGAACAGGGACTGCAAAAATTGATCCCGATTATAGTCGGAACGGCGTTGCAATGCCATCCGCCCCCATATTCGACCCACCCGCTCCGCGCATCTGGCATAAAATGTGCGCCGTCCAACCACACGACCCTGACACGCACATGGCCATCAAAGCAACCGTCTTCAAGGCATCTCTCCAGATCGCCGATATGGACCGCCACTATTACGCCGATCACGGGCTGACGCTGGCGCGGCATCCGTCCGATTTTCTCGACTGACAGATTAGGTGTGTCAATTGATGAATTGAGTTGAAGGGACACTATTCGGCCAAAGCGGCCACCACTGGTGTGTTTGGGATACTTCCGCTAAGCCCAACTGAGCAGCCCCTATGACGGCTGATTGCGTCCGTACTTGCTATTTACTATTATGCGGACAGGCCAATACATATCATCGTGTATTTAAAAGAAAAACGTAATGAAAACCTCAACTCTCCATTTATTGTTATGCGGACGCGGGCGTCCGTCTAATAACTGTTAGATATCATGGTCGCCTTTCCAATCGCCACTCGCAAATCAGCCTTTATTGCAGGCTTTTCCCTTGTCCTATTTAATGCCCTGCTCGAATCACTAGAGAGTTTTGGTGTGCTTCCAATTGGCAGTTCCGAAAAGCAGCTATTCCCTCTCGTTATTTTGTTTTTCTTTGTCAGCGTGCTGCTGTTCGTCATTGACGTTAAGAGCCTTGCCCCTAACGAGCTAAAAACCAAAATTCCGTTGCTTTATTTCCCGACCAACCGTGCTGGTCTCAATTTTATACTCCGCGTCTGGGGCCGAATGATTGTCTGTTTTCTAGGCGCTGCAACGGCGGCTTCTCTTATGGCATTCGTGCAATGGCTACTCAAATGAAATCTAACATTGCGGTCGAGAGGGACCGGCCAAAAGCTGCGCTTTTGCCGGCCCCTCACCTTAAACGTTATGAGTCTTAACACGACATGCCGCGCTGGCTGAAAAGAGCAACTATTCTGGTGATCGGCGCACCTATACTCGGTGTGGCGGTATGGTATTCGGTCTCTTTCTTGCCGTACCTTGGAGAGCTAAAGGAAATATCCTCACGCGGTAGGGCGTCCGTGAAGGATGTCGAGAGTGTTCTATATCCCTTGGCCGTTGCCAGCGAATCGAAGGAAGGTCTTCGTTCCTATGCAGCGCGTCAAGCGTACTACTCACTCGTGTACGAAAAGAATCCCGTGCGCATGTTCGCGTGGCATGCAAACAATCTACTTTGGTACAGCGCAACTTTTTTTCACTTCAACGACCAAGAAACGTTCGGTATCTGGGCACAATGCGCCCTATCGGGGTGCGGTCAGGGTCTCAATGAAATCGCGCAAAGATACTTTGGAAAGGAACTGGTATCTTTTTCGGAAAGAGAGCTGGCTGGCCTAGTTGCTGTGGTCCGAAGCCCAACAAGGTTTGCACCCGGCACTGAAGCCGGAGAAAAGCGGACAAACGAGATACTAGAAAGGGCAAAGACTCATAACACCGCCATCAACGCGGACAGTGAACGTTGGGGATCTCATGGCAGCTAACGCTCCGTCTCCGAATGAAAGCCTCTCGCTCCTGCCGTCTGTTCTGGCCGGAGTTGTCGTTGCTGCGCTACTTTCACCGAAGGACGCCTATTTCATGGGCAACTTCGCCTTCTATTGGCTACCTCAGGGCGTTGTCTTCGCTGTTCTGCTGTTCTTCGTGTCGCGCCCAGCCGTGCTGTCCGGTGTTGCCGTTGTGCTCGCCCTCTACCTTGCGCTTTACGGCGCCTGGGTGTTCTCGCGGCCGCATCCTGAGTCCATGGCGTGGCTTGGCTACC
>DASWTZ010000023.1:0-17853 GCA_036401875.1 Gallionella sp. | reverse complement strand
TCTGCTCGAATCACTCACCGGTGGATGACGATGCCAAGCAGTTGCCGTTCGGCGAGGCCGAGCCCGGCGCGACCGGGCTGGAGCTACTGCTGCCGCTGGTACTCAAATGGGCGGCGCAGGAGCACGTTCCGCTGTTGGACGCGCTGGCCCGTGTCACCAGCAATCCTGCCCGCCTGCTTGGCCAAAAAATGGGACACCTGTCGGTAGGCGCGCACGCCGATGTCTGCATATTCGACCCGAATGCGACGTGGAAGGTGGATCGAGCGGCGTTGAGAAGCCAGGGCAAGAACACGCCGTTCAACGGCTACGAGATGCAGGGCCGCGTGCGCTACACGCTGCTCGACGGGCAGGTGGTTTTCAAACAATAGATTGCGCCCCGTTTGAGGGCATGAGTTTTCCAGAAGATATGAACCCATTACTCGACTTTACCGGTCTGCCGCGTTTTGCGGAGATCAAACCCGAACACGTCGCACCGGCGATAGAGCAGTTGCTGGACGAGAATCGTGCGCTGATCGGGCGGCTGCTGACTGAAACGGTACAGCCGACCTGGGAGAACTTCGTCGCGCCGATGGAAGACGCCAACGAGCGCCTGTCGCGCGCATGGGGGCCGGTCGGACACCTGAACGCGGTGATGAACTCGCCCGAGTTGCGCGAGGCCTACAACGCCACGCTGCCCAGGATCACCCAGTATTACGCCGAACTGGGGCAGAACCTCGCACTGTTCGAGAAATTCAAAGCGCTGCGCAACAGCCCGGAATTCCCGATGCTGAGCGTGGCGCGCAAGAAGATCATCGAGAACGAGTTGCGCGACTTCAGACTGGGCGGCGCCGAGCTGCCGGATGAGGCTAAGGCGCGTTACCTGGAGATACAGGAGCGGCTGGCGGAGCTGTCGTCGCGCTTCTCGGACAACCTGCTGGACGCGACCAACGACTACTCGCTGGTCGTCGAGAATTCCGATGAACTCGGCGGCCTGCCCGATGACGTGCTGCAGGCGGGGCGCGAGGCTGCCCAGGAAAAAGGGCAGGGCGGCTGGCTGTTCACCCTCAAGGCGCCGTCCTACATGCCCGTCATGCAATACGCCGACAACCGCAAGCTGCGCGAGACCATGTATCGCGCCTACAGCACCCGTGCCAGCGAATTCGGCAAGCCGGAGTGGGACAACACCGTGCTGATGGACGAGATCGTCAGGTTGCGCGGCGAAGAGGCGCGGCTGCTGGGCTTCGCCAATTACGGCGAGCTGTCGCTGGCCAGCAAGATGGCGAATTCGCCGCAGCAGGTGGTCGACTTCATGCGCGAACTGTCGCGGCGCGCGCGTCCCTATGCAGAGAAGGATCTGGCCGAGCTGCGCGAATTCGCGCGCAGCGAATTGGGGATGGACAGCCTGCAATCCTGGGATATCGGTTATGCGAGCGAAAAACTGCGCGAGCGGCGCTACGCCTTCTCCGAACAGGAGGTGAAGCAGTACTTCCCCGAGAATGCCGTGCTACCCGGCATGTTCAAACTGGTCGAGACGCTGTACGGTCTGCAGATTAAGCCCGCCAGCGCGCCGGTGTGGCACCGGGATGTGCGTTTCTTCGACATCCGGGAAGCACAAGGTCGGCTGGTCGGGCAGTTCTACCTGGATCTGTATGCGCGCAACAGCAAGCGCGGCGGCGCCTGGATGGACGATGTGATCACCCGCCGCCGCCTGGCGACGGGAATACAGACGCCGGTCGCCTACCTGAACTGCAACTTCTCCGCGCCGGTGGGCGGCAAGCCTGCGATGTTCACACACGACGAGGTGATCACGCTGTTCCACGAGTTTGGCCACGGGCTGCACCATCTGCTGACCGAGGTCGAAGACCTAGGCGTGTCCGGAATCAACGGCGTGGAGTGGGATGCGGTCGAACTGCCCAGTCAGTTCATGGAGAACTTCTGCTGGGAATGGGACGTGGTGCGTAGCATGTCTCGCCACGTCGACAGAAGCGAGCAGTTGCCGCGCGCGCTGTTCGACAGGATGCTCGCCGCGAAGAACTTCCAGAGCGGCCTGCAGACGCTGCGCCAGATCGAGTTCGCACTGTTCGACATGCTGATGCACAGCAGCTTCGAGCCGGGCGGCGGCAAATCGATACTGCAGCTACTCGATGAGGTGCGGGACGAGGTCGCGGTGCTGATCCCGCCCGCATTCAACCGTTTTCCGCACAGTTTCTCGCACATCTTTTCTGGCGGCTACGCGGCAGGATACTACAGCTACAAGTGGGCGGAAGTGCTGTCCGCCGACGCGTTCAGCCTGTTCGAGGAGCATGGCGTGCTGAACCCGGACGTTGGCGCGCGTTTCCGCAGCGAGATACTGGCGGTGGGTGGCAGCCGCGAGGCGATGGGTTCGTTCGCCGCCTTCCGCGGGCGCGAGCCGAGCATAGACGCGTTATTGCGACACAATGGTCTGGTCGAAACAGCATGAAAGGAGACAATATGAGGCACCTTTTTTTGTTGATGGTCATTCTGGGAATGAATCCGGTGGCGACGGGTGCGGGCGAGCTGTTCCGCTGGGTGGATGAAAACGGCAAGGTGCATTATGGCGATGCGCCTCCTGCCTCCGCGCATGCCGAGCGCAAGAAATTCGGCGGCAAGGTCGAGCAGGGCGAGGAAATATCCTTCGAGGCGAGCCGCGCGCAGCAGAATTTCCCGGTGACGCTGTATGTCAGCGATACCTGCAAGGAGCCGTGCACGCAGGCGCGCGACTTGCTGAGAAAGCGCGGCGTCCCCTACAGCGAGAAGATGCTGGTAAGCAAGAGCGAGATAGACGAATTCCAGAAGCAGTCCGGAAGCTCCAACGCTCCCACGCTGAAAATCGGAACGACTTATCTTGGCGGCTATTCCGAATCAAAATGGAACAGCGAGCTCGATATCGCCGGTTATCCGAAGGCCGCCACCTACCGGCAGCTCAATGCGCCGCAACCCCAGTCTCAGTCAGGCGCGCCCAAGTCCGATGCGAACCCGGGCGCGGAGGCGGTGCCGGCCGCGCAATGAAGCTGGCGACCTGGAACGTAAATTCGCTGAAGGTGCGGCTGCCGCAGGTGCTGGACTGGCTCACCGCCAATCCGGTCGACGTGCTGTGCCTGCAGGAGACCAAGCTGCAGGACGAGGAGTTTCCAAAGGCGGAACTGGCAGCGGCGGGTTATCGCAGCGCGTTCAGCGGCCAGAAGACCTACAATGGCGTGGCCATCCTCAGCCGCGAGCCGGCCGGCGATGTGCAGACCGGAATACCCGGCTTTGCGGATGAGCAGAAGCGCGTCATCGCCGCGACAATAGGCGGTATCAGGGTCGTGAACGTGTACATACCAAACGGCCAGAGCATCGATTCGGATAAATACCAGTACAAACTCGGCTGGCTGGCAGCACTGCACGACTGGCTGCGAGAGGAACTGGCGCGCTACCCGAAGCTGGCGCTGTTGGGCGACTACAACATCGCGCCGGAAGACCGCGACGTGCATGACCCCAAGGCATGGGAAGGCAACGTGCTGGTCAGCGAAACGGAGCGGCAGCAGTTCAGGAATCTGGTCAGGCTCGGACTGCATGACAGCTTCCGGCTGTTCGAGCAGGAGGAAAAATCCTTCAGCTGGTGGGACTACCGGATGATGGGATTCCGCCGCAATCACGGCCTGCGCATCGACCATATCCTGATCAGCGAACCGCTGGCTACCCTATGCAAGAGTTGCATTATCGACAGGGCGCCGCGCAAACTGGAGCGCCCGTCCGACCACACGCCGGTGGTGGCCGAACTGCAAACGCAATAGCCGGTGTAAGTTGATCTGACCTACCCACACAAGGAGAACATCATGCAGACTCGAAATGTATTACTCGCCGCATTGTTGGCCGCATTGTCAGGCTGCCAGTCCGAAGTCAGCGTGCCGAAACCGGCCGACCAGGCCGCGGTACCTGCACCGGCACCGATCTCGGTCAACGTGAAGGTGACGATGGCCGGCCAGGAGGCCGCACCGCAGGTGCAGCAGGAAACCGCGGTCGCCGCGCCGTCCAAGGCTCCTGCGTCGGAAGCGGTCAAGCCCCCGCCCGCTGCGTCCGCGCTACCTCCCGTGGCGCCGTCCAAACCGGCTGCGGCAACCAGGTCTGTCGAAACCACCAAGCCGGCCGATACAGCCAAGCCGGGCGGCGTGCTGAGCGAAGCGGATGCGCTGGCGCTCGCCAAGAAGGGCAACTGCCTGGCCTGTCACGCGATAGCCAAGAAGATGGTCGGCCCGGCATGGCGGGACGTGGCGGTCAAGTACAGGAATGATGCGGGCGCGGAAAACCGGCTGGTGGACAAGGTGGCCAAGGGCGGCAGCGGGGTCTGGGGCGCGATGGCGATGCCGCCCAGCCCGCAGGTCAGCGAGGCCGACCGGCGCAAGCTGGTCCGTTTTATCCTGTCACTGAAGTAGTTGCGCGGACTGGGGGTACGCTGCCCCCAGCAGAGGATCAGGCAGAATCGTCCGGAAGCGCCGTGTGAGGATGGTCCAGCTCGACCTGTTCGATGCTAGTGAATCGCTTGGTGATCTTTTCGCTGGTGGTACGAACCTGCTGCGCATCTTCGTGCGCCTGGCGGATGTGATCGGCGAGCTTTTTCATGCGCTCGTCAAAGCGTCCGAACTCGCGGCCCAACTTGCCCAACTCGTCCTTGATGATGTGCACCTGCTTGCGCGTCTCCACATCCTTCAACACCGCGCGCGCGGTGTTGAGCACGGCCATCAGCGTGGTCGGCGACACGATCCACACGCGCCGCTGCATGGCTTGTTCCACCACCTCGGGATGATGCGCATGGATCTCGGCGAACACCGCCTCGGCCGGAACGAACATCACCGCGCCGTCGGAGGTGACGTTCGGGATGATGTATTTCGTCGCGATGTCCTCGATGTGCTTCTTCACGTCTGCCTTGAACTGCTTCTCGGCCACGGCGTCGCCGTCTAGCATCCTGCGGAAGTTCTCCAGCGGGAACTTGGAATCGACCGCCACCGTTCCGGTCGGCTCCGGCAATTTCAGCACGCAGTCGGCGCGCGTGCCGTTAGGTAGGCTGTATTGCATCTCGAACGCCTGCGGTGGCAGGATATTGCGCACCAGCCCCTCCAGCTGCACTTCGCCGAACGCGCCGCGCGAACGCTTGTCGCCCAGCAGCTCCTGCAGGCTCACGACGTTGCTGGTCAGGCCGTCAATCTTCTTCTGCGCCTCATCTATCGTCGCCAGCCGCGCCATCACGCTGACGAAGGTCTCGTTGGTCTTCTTGAATCCCTCGTCCAGCCGCTCGCTCACTTTGCCGCCAATCTGCTCCAGCCTGCCGTCTACGGTCTTGGAAAGAGACTCAATGCTGTTGCGCAGGTGCTGGGTGGCGTTGCTAAACGCGTCCTGGATCAGCTTCTGGTCGGCGCGCCCCTGCTCGGCCAGCTTTGCAAGCGTCTCGGCCAGCATCTCGGCGCGCAGCGCATCCTGCTTGGCCTGCAGCGCGTTGATCGCGTCGCGCATCGCGCGCAGCTCATCGGCCTGCGCAGCGCGTATGCGGTCACCCTGGCTGTTCAGCCCGGCGTTCAGGTCGGTGAGCATCGCGCGGTGCTGCTGTTCGAGTTGTTGGGCGGCACGCGTGGGCTGCTTCAGATGCATTGCGATCAGCATGACGATCAGAAGCAAAACAAGCGCGCAGATGACCAGTATTGTTTCCTGCATTGGGGATCTCCGTAATTCAGTTGCCCGGCTTCAGGCCGCGCAGCGCCGCACAGCATTCGCTCACCAGTGCCGGGCCACGATAGACCAGACCGCTGTAGAGCTGCACCAGCGACGCGCCGGCCGCGATTTTCTCTGCGGCGTCCGCGCCGCTGAGGATGCCGCCGACGCCGATGATCGGTAGCGCTCCCTGCAGTTCCTGAGCGAGCAGGCGGATCACCGCCGTGGACCGGTCGCGGACCGGCGCGCCGGAGAGGCCACCGGTCTCCGCACCGTGCGGCATCTGCGCGACTCCGTCGCGCGACAGCGTGGTGTTGGTGGCGATCACGCCGTCGATGCGGTGCCGGACCAGCAACCGCGCGATCTGCGCAACCTGTTCGGCTTCCATATCGGGTGCGATCTTCAGCGCGATGGGCACGTAGCGGCCGTGCTGGTCGGCCAGCCTTTGCTGCTCAGCCTTGAGCAGAGCGAGCAAGTTGTTGAGCGCATCCTCGTCCTGCAACTGGCGCAGGTTCTTGGTGTTGGGTGAGGAGATGTTGACGGTGACGTAGCCGGCGTGCGTGTAGACCTTGCGCAGGCAGGTCAGGTAATCGTCGGCGGCATTCTCGATCGGCGTGACGGCATTCTTGCCGATGTTGATGCCGAGGATGCCGCGGTACTCGGCGCGGCTGACGTTCTCGATCAGCCGGTCCACGCCGTCATTGTTGAAGCCCATCCGGTTGATGATCGCCTGCGCCTGCGGCAGACGGAACAAACGCGGCTTCGGGTTGCCGGGCTGGGGCAGCGGTGTGACCGTGCCGATCTCGATGAAGCCGAAGCCGAGCGACGCGAGCCCATCTATGCAGTCACCGTTCTTGTCCAGTCCGGCGGCGAGGCCAACCGGGTTGGGGAAGGTCAGACCCATTACGGTGCGCGGATCGCTGGCAGGTCGCGGCGTGACGATGCGCGTCAGGCCTATCTGATGCGCTGCCCTAAGTGAGGTCAGCGTGAGGTGGTGCGCGGTTTCAGGATCGAGCTGGAACAGGGCGGGGCGTAGCAGAGTGAACATATTCGGATTATCGGGTTGGGGGCGTCCTGGTGACGACCGGGATGGGGAAGGGCTTCTTTCGATTCGGGTTAGGGCGTTGCTTGCCGCGCCAGCTCTCGGCGATGACGTCGCCGAGTTGCAGGCACAACAGGCCGAATGCTGCATAACCTGCCTGCACGAAGAGCGGAGCGGGCACGATGGCCAGCGTGCCGCCGAACAACTGGTAGGACGAGACGGCAATATTGCCGACGGCAATCCCGCCCAGTGCGGCAAAGACCAGCCGCGCCCAGTTGCCGGACAGGAGCGCGCCGAAGACCGTGCCCTCGCCCCACAGCAGTTGCAGCGCGGCCAGCAACAGCAGCGGCGACAGCCACAGCAGCCAGTCCAACGCCTCGGGCCAGATCGGTCCGCCTAGCAGCCCCAGCGCCGTCAGCGGCAGCAGGAAGAACGCTGCGGTGTCGGCCCGCAGTGCCGGCAGCGGGGCGATGCGGGACAGGCGCCGAAGCGGTCCGCCGAAGGCGCCGAGCAGGGAGCGGGTGACCAGCACCGCGGGCGCCAGCAGGGCGAAAAGGGGGGTGCATAGCAGGATCAGCATGTATGGGTCGCCCGACTGCGTTCCCCAGCTGGCGACGTACAGGTTCAGGTAGGCCAGCAGCCAGCCCAGTGCGGCACTGGCGGCGCCCACCCACAGGAAGTAGTCGCGCTGCAACTGGAACGGGCGGGTGCCGGTGAGCCGGCCCACCAGCTGATTGACGAGCAGGTAATAGCTGGCCAGCAGCATCGCCGTGAGCAGCAGCGCCGCCGGACTGGCGGCAGGCGCGATCGCATGGTGCGGCAGGTCGGCCCACTCTCCGCCGCCGAGCAGCAGCCCGCACAACGGCAACAGCAAAAGCGCGGCGGCGAAAACCGTCAGGCGGGTCTTCATGGCAGGGCCTCCCCGATAGCGCGCCAGACGCCGTCCTGCAGGCCTTCTGCCGGCTGGTATTCGGTCTTGTAGGACATCTTGCGGCTGTCCTTGATCCAGTAGCCCAGATACAGGTATTCCAGTCCCAGCTTGCGGCACAGCTCAATCTGCCACAGCACGTTGTAGACGCCCAGCCGCGCGCGCGGCAGCTCCGGATCGTAGAAGGTATATACCGAAGACAGGCCGTCGCCGAGCAGGTCGATTACGCTGACCATGCGCAGCGGTCCAGTGGGTTCATCGGGGGCGGCGGGTTCGCGGAATTCCACCGCGAACGAGTCGACATGGCTCTGCAGCAGGAAGTTCTGGTACGACTCGCGGTCGTCGTTGTCCATGCCACCGTTCGGATGGCGCGCGTGCTGGTAGCGCCGGTAGAGCGCGTAATACTCGGGTTTGTCCTGCAGCGGGTGGGGCGTGGCCTCCAGCCCGGCATGCTGTTTCCATGCGCGGCGCTGCGAGCGGTTGGGTGCAAACTGCCGGACCGGGACGCGTAGCGGAACACAGGCCTGGCAAGCGTCGCAACGGGGGCGGTAGGTGTAGGTGCCGCTGCGCCGGAAGCCGTGCTGCACGAGTTCGGAATAGACCGCCGTACCGATCAGCGCGGCGGGCGTGGCAACCTGCGAGCGCGCCTGCAAGCCCGGCAGGTAGCTGCACGGATAGGGCGCTGTCAGGTAAAAATGCAGCGTGGCGTTCGGGATGTCGTTGAGCTGGCTCATGTGAAGAGGTCGGGATCGAATTGCCACCGGGCGATCGGCTCACAGTGTATCAAGTCTTGCAGGCGGACGATGAATTCCGTGCGCGGAATCTCGCGCGCACCCAGCGAGGCGAGGTGCGCGGTGTTCATCTGGCAGTCGATCATGCCGAATCGCCAGCGTTCGAGCTGACGGGCGAGATGAGCCAAGGCGATTTTGGATGCGTTGCTGGCGGCACTGAACATCGATTCGCCGTAAAACATGCGCCCGATCGCGATGCCGTACAGCCCGCCGGCCAGCTTGCCATCCATCCAGGTCTCGACCGAATGCGCATGGCCGGCGCGGTGCAGGGTCACGTAGGCGGCAATCATGTCCTCGCTTATCCAGGTACCTTGCTGGTCTGCACGCGGCGCCGCACAGGCGCGCATCACCTGCTCGAAGGCGGTGTCGAAACGCACCTCGTGGTCGCTGCGGCGCAATGTTCTGGACAGCGAGCGGGATAGCCTGAACTCGTCCGGAAACAGCACCATGCGCGGGTCCGGGCTCCACCACAGGATGGGATTGTCCGGATTGAACCAGGGGAAGATGCCGTGCTGGTAGGCTGCCAGCAGGCGCGCAGCGGACAGGTCGCCGCCGGCGGCGAGCAGGCCGTTGGGTTCGCGCAAAGCGGACTCGACCGGCGGGAAAGGGTTATCGGCAGTTAACCAGGGAATCAAGAAAGTCCTTTAACCCTCTGTTCAAGAGAGGGAATTGTGGTTATATTGTTGCAGACGCAGGCAATCAGATGGGGTGGAGCAATGTTATCAGGGATATTCGGCAAAAAATCAGACCATCCTTTGGCAGATCTGAAATCTGTGCAGACCCTGCTCGATGACATTCCCAAGAACGACGCGCACCGCGCCTTGACGGAGATCGCCGACTTGGTCGAGTCGCTGGGCGAAAACAACGAATTTAAGCTGGACCACCAGTTCGCGGTGCTGCGGATGCTCGATGAGGCGGCGCAACCGCATGTGCGCAAACTGGTGAAGGAATATTTCACGCAGTTTGAAATCAACAAATTCCAGGAAAACCGCATGTGGACGGCGCTGAGCCGCTGGTCCGGTCATGTGTCGGCGGCCTATCTGTCCATATTCGCCCAATACAGCCGCGGCGAAAGGGGCGCGGGGGCGATCAAATCCCATGTGCCGTTGCTGGCGGTGCGCGCGGTCCACGCGCTGATGTGGAAGCTGAAATTCATCAGCGCGCATTACGGGAAGGTCGATGCCGCTTTCTGGACCGGCCTGTTGCAGATATACAAGCATGCCGAGCAAAACCAGTATCTGGATACGGCAGTCGGGATGTACTCAGGCATTCCGGGCAACACGTCGGTGAAGCAGGAGCTCGGGCATATGATGGTCTGGCACGATGCCGGGCTGAGCGCGCTGAGCCCGTTGTACATCCACCTGACTGAACGCATCGTGGCGCAATACGGTTCGTCGATAGACATCCAGAAGCAGCCGGGCCAGAACACCCGCCTCTACTTCGACCTGAACCAGCCGGGCGAACCGGCGCGGGTCAATGCGGCGGCGACCACGCATCCGGCCATGCGTTTCATCGGCTTGCCGGAGATGAAAGGCAGGCTGGAAGAATTGATGAAGGTGCTGAACAAGAACATCGTTCCCAACGACATCAACTTGGGCGGGAACTACGAGGCCAGCGTGATCAAGGAAGCGGCCCAGTACCTGCTGAGCTACATCATTGCGCCGCCGATGCGCCGCAGCGCCCGGCGCGCGGCGGACGTCACGCTGAGCGTGGTGAGCAGCTTCAACCGGGTCATGGAAAGCGCAGACGCGATGCTGGGTTTCGAGCAGGCTCCCAAGGCGCAGTGGGTGACCGAAGAAATCAGCGTGACGGGATTCAGCAGCAGGGTGCCCTTCAAGGGCAGCGAGGGTATCGGCATCGGCAGCCTGCTCGGCTTCCAGCCGGACGGTGTCCCGCACTGGGGGGTCGCGGTGGTGCGCCGGCTGGTGCGCGATGAGGACATGCTGCGCGTGGGCGCCGAGATACTGTCCAGCCAGGTGATCAGCGTCACGCTGAACCAGAACAAGGTTGCAGGCGGGGCGATCGAGAACGGTCAACCCGCGCTGTGGCTGGTATCGAGGCAGAATGACAAGACCGGCGAGGCGCAGTTGCTGATGCCGGCCGACACCTTCTCACCGGGGCGCAGCCTGCAGGCCCAGATGAACGGGAAAAACTATCTGCTGATGCCGGGCGGCCTGCAGGAGAAGGGGCTGGATTACGACCTGGCGAAGTTCCGTTTTGCCATCCAGGAAGCCGCTGCGGAGGCGGGCTGATCCCTGATCCCCGTGAACACGCGGGCCTGTGGCTGATTCGGCCTGGGCGATCCGGCAGCCTGGGCTATCCGGCCTGGGAGATCCGCCCGGCCAGCCAGCCTTCGATGTCGCGCAGTTCAGCCTCGCACACCGAATGTTCCATCCCATAGCCGTGCCACTCCACGGTACAGCCCAATCCCATTAGTTGATCCTTGGTAGCCATCCCCATCGCGTAGGGGATGATGGGGTCGCTGCGGCCATGCGCCATGAAGATCGGGGTCGTCCTGCCGTCAGGGGTGATCTCGCCTGCGGCGCTGCCGGCCAGCGGCAGGTAGGTTGACAGCGCCAGCACGCCGCCCAGCGCGATGTCCTGACGCAGTGCGGTGTGCAGCGCGACCGCGCCGCCCTGCGAGAATCCCGCCAGGAAGATGTTCTCCCTCGCGATTCCCTGCGACACTTCACGTGCGATCAATGTTTCGACGATGGCCTGCGAGGCGCGTATCCCGGCGGCGTCCTGGCGGGCGTCTGATTCCATGCGCAGACCCTCTGCCGGAGCCAGTTCGGTGATGTCATACCAGGCGCGCATGATGAAGCCGCCGTTGAGGGTGACCGGACGCATCGGCGCATGCGGGAAGACATAGCGGACCGCGACCGGCAGTTCCAGTTCGTCGGCGACGGGCACGAAGTCGTGGCCGTCGGCGCCCAGCCCGTGCAGCCAGATGATGCTGTGGCTGGGCTGCCTGCCGGTTTGCAGGATGATGGGGGGAGGATTGCTGGCCATGTTTTCCTAACCGATCTGTAAAGGCGCAGCGCGCTATTCGTCGTCCGTCCTGAATGATGGCTCGGGAATCAGCTCGCGCAGCACCTGATAGATCTCGCGGAAACTCTTCGGCGGCTTGTTTGCCTCGCGCTCCTTGTGCGCATTGCGGATCAGCGTGCGCAGTCGCTGCGCGTCGGCTTCC
The DNA here is from genome assembly GCA_036401875.1 of Gallionella sp. GTDB lineage: Bacteria > Pseudomonadota > Gammaproteobacteria > Burkholderiales > Gallionellaceae > Gallionella. The sequence goes on along the minus strand of DASWTZ010000023.1, from coordinate 6,214 downwards.
GGGTGGGCGGACAGCAGTTCCGTCAACGCGGCGTCGCTCTCCAGCAGCCGGTCGCGCCAGCGCTCCAGCTGGTGCGCGTAGGCGATGTGCTGGTGCGACCGGCCCTTCCAGACATCCAGTTTGGCGAGTATCGGTGCGGGATCGACCTCGCGCATCAACTTGCCGATGTACTGGATCTGGCGGCGCTGCGCGCCGAACGAGTTGATGTTCTTCATCTCGCGGATCGCATCGCGCAGGGTTTCAGGGATGTCGAGCTGGGCGAGCTGGTCCTTGCCCAGTTCGGTCAACTCCTTGCCAAGATCACGCAGTTCATGCATCTGCTTCTTGATCTTGGTCTTACTCGGCGGCAGCTCCTCCTCTTCCTCGGCTACCGGCTGGTTGCGCAGGCCGCGCCCCCGTGTCCTGGGTGCATGGGGCCGGATGACCTCGACGCCGTCGTCGTCATGAAGCTCCTCATCGTCAGCCTCGGCATGCGATGCGGCATCCTGCGGCAGGTCGTGATCCTCTTCATCGTCGCCGCCAAGATTGATGTGCAGCGGTTTGTTGGGGTGTTTGTTGTGCGGATTCATGGCTGTTAATGTGGCTTGTTGATGCTGCTATGATACCGCCTTTCACCAAGTGACCGATTTGCACATGAAAAAGCCCGTCAGATTCCCACGCCAATCCGCAGACCAGCCCCGGGGAAGATTTTCCAACCGCGCCGGGGGATTGCGCGAGATTGCACAGGACATGCTGGCTTACGCCAAAAAACGCGGCGCCACCGCCGCATCGGCGGAAATTTCTGAGGGCTTCGGCCAGGCCGTCACCGTGCGGCACGGCGAGGCGGAGACCATCGAGTACAACCGCGACAAGGGACTGGGGATCACCGTCTACATCGGTCAGCAGCGCGGCAATGCCAGTTCCTCGGATTTTTCCGCAAAAGCGGTGCGAGCCACCGTGGATGCGGCGCTGTCGATCGCGCGATTTACCTCGAAGGACGATTGCGCAGGATTGCCCGATGCCGACCTGTTGGCAACGGACTTCCCCGATCTGGACCTGTACCACCCTTGGGAACTGTCTGTGGACGATGCGATCACGCTGGCACGTGAATGCGAGCAGTCCGCGCTGCGGACCGACAAGTTCATCAGCAATTCCGAGGGGGCGACGGTGAACGTGCACGAGGCGCAGTTCGTGCATGCCAACAGCATGGGCTTCGTCGGTGGCTATCCGACCTCCCGGCACAGCGTCAGTTGCGCGGTGATCGCCGAACACAAGGGCGCGATGGAACGTGACTACTGGTACAGCGTCGCGCGCGATGCCAGCGAGATCATCGAAGTCAGCCAACTGGGCCGCATCGCCGCAGAGCGCACCGTGCGCCGCCTGAACGCGCGCCAGCTCGGCACGATGCGGGTGCCGGTGCTGTTCGAGGCGCCGATCGCGTCCAGCCTGATAGGGCATTTCGCCGGTGCAGTCAGCGGCGGCAGCCTGTACCGCAAGTCGTCGTTCCTGCTCGACCAGCTGGGTAAGCCGGTATTTGCGCCTCATATAAGCATTGAGGACATCCCGGACATCCGCCGGGGTCTGGCTTCCAGTCCGTTCGACGACGAGGGGGTGAGGGTACAGCGCCGCACGATAGTCGAGGGGGGCGAACTGCGCGGTTATTTCCTCGGCAGCTATTCGGCGCGCAAGCTTGGCCTGCGCAGCACAGGTAATGCGGGCGGGAACCACAACCTGATCCTGAAATCCAGCGTGGGACCGGTCGGCGGGGTGGCGTTTACCGACCTGCTGAAGCAGATGGGGCGCGGCCTGCTGGTGACCGAGCTGCTCGGGCAGGGGGTGAACCACGTGACCGGCGACTATTCGCGCGGCGCGGCTGGGTTCTGGGTGGAGCACGGCGAGATCCAGTACCCGGTGCAGGAGATCACGATCGCCGGCAACCTCAAGGACATGTTCCGCAATATCGTCGCGGTGGGCAACGATGTGCTGGTGCAGGGATCACGCCAGTGCGGCTCGATTCTGGTCGATAACATGACCGTTGCGGGGCGGTAGGTTTCAGGGCTGCGCGCAATCCCGCCCGGTTTTTAGTATCATACCGGGTCCTGCCGGCGTGCATTGCGGGCTTTTTCAGGCGGGGCCGGGTGGCATCACCCTGCAAACCCGCACCCGCACAATCGGACCCACATACTCGGACTGGACATGGTTACCCCGGAAAGCATCCAACACAACATCGCGCAGGGCCTGACAACCGAACATCTGGAGGTGATCGGCGACGACGGCACGCACTTCGAGGCGGTGATCGTCAGCGACGCATTTGCCGGCAAGAGCCGGGTGCAGCGCCACCAGATGGTGTACCAGACGCTGGGCGACCGGATGCGCGAGGAGATCCACGCGCTGTCGATGAAGACCTATACGCCGCAAGAGTGGCAAAGCCAGAAATAATAGACCTCGAATAAATCATGCAAAAACTAGCGATCCAGGGCGGCACCCGCCTGAACGGCGAAATAAGAATCTCGGGCGCGAAGAATGCAGCGCTGCCGATACTGTGCGCCAGCCTGCTGAGCGCGGACACGCTGCAACTGGGCAACGTTCCGGACATGAACGACGTCAACACGATGTGCAAGCTGCTGCAGCAGATGGGCGTGAAGATCGAAACAGATGGCGGCAAGATGAACCTGTCCGCCGCGCAGATCGACAGGCTGGAAGCGCCCTATGACATGGTGAAGACGATGCGCGCCGCGATCCTGGTGCTAGGGCCGCTGGTGGCCCGCTTCGGCGAGGCCATGGTCTCGTTGCCGGGCGGCTGCGCGATCGGATCGCGTCCGGTCGACCTGCACATCAAGGGCCTGCAGGCGATGGGGGCAGAGATCCACATCGAGCACGGTTACATCCATGCGAAGGCGAAAAAGCTGAAAGGTGCGCGCATCTGCTTCGACTTGGTCAGCGTGACCGGTACCGAGAACCTGATGATGGCCGCCGCGCTGGCGGACGGCGTGACTGTACTGGAGAATGCGGCTCGCGAACCCGAGGTGGTCGACCTCGCGCACTGCCTGATCGCGATGGGCGCGAAGATCGAGGGCGCAGGCAGTGACATGATCACCATCACCGGCGTCGCAAAGCTGCATGGCGCCAGCTACGGCGTGATGCCGGACCGTATCGAGAGCGGCACCTTCCTGGTCGCGGCCGCGGCGACGGGCGGAAACATCACGCTGACCGGCGCGCGCGCCGACATCCTCGACAACGTGCTGGAAAAGCTGACCGAGGCCGGCGCGCTCATCAGGGTGTCCGGCAGCACGATCAACCTGCAGATGGACCGGCGCCCCAGAGCGGTGAACGTGCGCACCGCGCCCTATCCCGCGTTCCCCACCGATATGCAGGCGCAGTTCATGGCGCTGAACTGCATCGCCGAGGGCAGCGCGATGGTGGTCGAGACGATCTTCGAGAACCGCTTCATGCACGTGCAGGAACTGCGCCGCCTCGGCGCGCAGATCGAGGTCGAGGGCAACACCGCCGTGGTCAAGGGTAGCGCGCAGCTCGAAGGCGCGACCATCATGGCGACCGACCTGCGTGCATCGGCGTGCTTGGTGATCGCCGGGCTGGTCGCGCAGGGCGAGACCGTCGTGGACCGCATCTACCACCTGGACCGTGGCTACGAGCACATTGAGGCGAAGCTGTCGGCGCTGGGCGCGCAGATACGCCGCATCAAATAAGCAGGGTAGGAAAACAGAATGATTACCATCGCACTGTCCAAGGGACGCATCTTCGAGGAAACGCTGCCGCTGCTGGCGGCGGCCGGTATCACCGCGCTGGAGGACCCGGAGTCGTCGCGCAAGCTGATTTTGCCGACCAACCGCGCCGACGTGCGCCTGATCATCGTGCGCGCTTCCGATGTGCCGACCTATGTGCAATACGGCGCGGCCGACCTGGGTGTGGCGGGCAAGGATGTGTTGAATGAGCACGGCGGCACCGGCCTGTACCAGCCGCTGGATTTGAACATTGCGCGCTGCCGGATGATGGTCGCGGTGCGCGATGATTTCGACTACGACTCCGCGGTGCGCCAGGGCGCGCGGCTGCGCGTCGCGACCAAGTACGTGCAGACGGCCCGCGAGCATTTCGCCGCGAAGGGGGTGCATGTGGACCTGATCAAGCTGTACGGTTCAATGGAGCTGGGCCCGCTGGTCGGCCTGTCCGATGCGATCGTCGATCTGGTCAGCAGCGGCAACACGCTGAAGGCGAACCATCTCAAGGCGGTCGAGCATATCGAGGACATCTCGTCGCGTCTGGTGGTGAACCAGGCGGCGCTGAAACTGAAACATGCGGCCATCCAGCCGATGCTGGATGCCTTCGCGCAGGCCATCGTCAGGTAAGGAGCCCAACATGAAGATCAGAAAATTATCCAGCCGGGCAGCCGGATTCGATGAGGAGTTGACCAGGCTGCTGGGCTTCGAGGAGACCGCCGACGAAAAGCTGGAGGCGACCGTGGCGGCGATCCTCGCCGACGTGAAGAAGCGCGGCGACGAGGCGGTGCTGGAATACACGCGCAGGTTCGACCGCCTGCCGCTGGCCGACGCAACCGCGATGGAGCTGCCCGGCGGCGAGCTCAAGGCGGCGTTCGACAGCCTGCCAGCCGAGCAGAAGGCGGCGCTGGAACAGGCAGCACAGCGGGTCACCGATTACCACCAGAAGCAGTTGCAGTCCTCGTGGAGCTACACCGAAGCCGACGGCACGATGCTCGGCCAGCAGGTCACCGCGCTGGACCGCGTCGGCCTGTATGTGCCCGGCGGCAAGGCCGCCTATCCCTCCTCGGTGCTGATGAACGCGCTGCCTGCGAAGGTTGCGGGCGTGGCCGAACTGGTCATGGTGGTGCCGACCCCGGACGGCGTGAAGAACCCGCTGGTGCTGGCCGCGGCCTATCTGTCCGGCGTGGACCGCGTGTTCACGATCGGCGGCGCGCAGGCGGTGGCGGCACTGGCCTCCGGCACGGCGACGATCCCGAAGGTGGACAAGATCGTCGGTCCCGGCAACGCCTATGTCGCCTCCGCGAAGCGCCGCGTGTTCGGCGTGTGCGGCATCGACATGATCGCCGGTCCTTCCGAGATACTGGTGATCTGCGACGGCAAGACCGACCCGGACTGGATCGCGATGGACCTGTTCTCGCAGGCCGAGCATGACGAACTGGCGCAGGCTATCCTGCTGTCCCCGGATGCGGCCTTCATCGAGCGCGTGGCGCAGAGCGCGGACAAGCTGTTGGAGCAGATGCCGCGCCGCGACATCATCCGCACCGCGCTGGAGAATCGCGGCGCGCTGATCCAGGTCGCCGATCTCGACGAGGCCTGCGCGGTCAGCAACCGCATCGCGCCGGAGCACCTGGAGCTGTCGGTGGAAGACCCGCAGGCATTGCTGCCTAGGCTGAAACACGCCGGTGCGATCTTCATGGGGCGCTACACCTCCGAGTCGCTGGGCGACTACTGCGCCGGTCCCAACCACGTGCTGCCGACTTCGGGCACCGCGCGCTTCTCGTCGCCGCTGGGCGTGTACGACTTCCAGAAGCGCAGCAGTCTGATCCAGGTGTCCGCGCAGGGCGCGCAGAAACTGGGTGCGATTGCCTCCACGCTGGCCTTCGGCGAAGGGTTGCAGGCCCACGCGCAGTCGGCGCTGTACCGAACGACCGCAGGAGCCTGAGAGGCGCAGCCTGATTCCAGCGACAGTCCGGAGGTGGCCAGATGCATGAACTGTTGATCGACATCGTCAAACTGGTCGTGCCGTGGATCGAGATGGTCGGCATCGCCGTGGTCATGTGGGGCGCGCTCGAAGGCCTGATCGGCCTGCTGCTGCGCATCAAGGGAGTGCTGCTCAAGGCGCCGGAGCGCATGTCGATCAGCCACATCCGCGTCACGATAGGCGAAAAGACCGCGTTGGGGCTGGACTTCTTCCTCGCAGGCGACATCATCCAGACCATCATGATCCCGAGCTGGGAATCCCTCGCGATACTCGGCGGCATCGTCGTGATCCGTACCGTGATCGCGTTCTTCCTCAACAAGGATCTGCGCGAACTGGCCGAAAAGTAATTCTTTTTTAGGTGGACTAATAATCAGATTGGCAGGTTTGCTCACAAGCTAAACAACAAGGAACAAAATTGAAAAAAATTTCTCTCGCAATACTGGCAATCGTTAGTTGGGCTTGTGCAACTTCCGTCTTTGCGAGTGACAAAGGCTGGTACTTGTTTGGTGCAGGCGGA